>NZ_JBEXVD010000009.1:0-243733 GCF_040638655.1 Streptomyces sp. NPDC005963
TGGGCTGCGGCGGGGTGCGCGCGCCACCACCCCAAACAGGACCACGGGGCGGGGGGGGGGCCGCGCGCGCCCCGCCGCCCCCCCCCCCCGGGCCGCAGCCGTCAGCCGAGACCCAGTTCGGCGAGGGAGTACGCGTAGAGGTAGGGCACGCCCGCCGTCTCGCTGATCTTCTCGCCGGCGCCGGTGGCCCGGTCGACGATCGTCGCGACGGCCACCACCTCGCCGCCCGCCTCGCGGACGGCTTCCACGGCCGTGAGCGGCGAGCCGCCGGTGGTCGAGGTGTCCTCGACCACCAGACAGCGACGACCCTTGATGTCGGGGCCCTCCACCCTGCGTTGCATACCGTGCGCCTTGGCCGCCTTGCGGACGACGAAGGCGTCCACGCGCCGGCCGCGGGCGGCGCTGGCGTGCAACATTGACGTGGCCACCGGGTCGGCGCCCAGGGTGAGTCCGCCGACGCAGTCGAACTCCAGGTCCGCGGTCAGATCGGTCATGACCTGACCCACCAGCGGCGCGGCCGTGCCGTCGAGCGTGATCCGACGGAGGTCCACGTAGTAGTCGGCCTCAAGACCCGATGAGAGGGTCACTCGGCCGTGCACCACGGCCTTGTCCTTGATCTGCTGGAGCAGCTCAGCGCGTACGTCAGTCATGCCCATGAGCTTAAGCGGACCGCAGCCGACGCCATCGCCAGGTGGTGGAGAGCTCCAGGGGGTCGATCTGGGTGACGAGACGCGGCGCGGTGTTCAGTCCGTTCGGCGGCCCGGACTGAGGTTCCACACAGACCGCCTCGCGCTGCTCGTCGTAGACCACGACCCACTCGGCGCGGCTGGTGACGGCCAACTCCAACTGCCCGGGCCACGTCAGGGTGGCCGCGACGCCGTCGGGCGTCCCGAAGCAGTCGTCCCGGGGGCCGGGCAGCGGGTCGATGCGGCGACCGGTCGGCAGGTGGTCGGGGCCGCGCTCCTCCTGCCATGCGGGGGCGAAGTCGAGTTGCACGTCCGAGCCACCGTCGCCGAGGTTGCGCAGGAACCACGGATGCCAGCCGACCTGCGCCGGGAAGGACGTCTCGTACGCCTCCACGCCCAGCGTCAGGGTGAGGGAGTCCGCGGTCAGTTCGACGAGTTGGGTGACCCGCCCCTGATAGGGCCAAGGCGATGCCAGCTCATAGGTGAAGGCGGCCAGGTCCTTCTCGGCGCGGGCGGTGCGCCACACCGTGTCCCGACCGGTGCCGTGGATGGCGTGGGGCGGGGAGTTGAGCGGCAGCTGATGGACGTCCCCGCCGTTGCGGAACCGCCCCTGCGCGACCCGTCCGCACCAGGGCACCATCGGGAAGCAGCCGTAGCGGTCGCCCTGGCGCAGTAGCTCGGTGCCGTCGACGCTCAGACTGGCGATACGGCAGCCGTTGTGGGGGTGCACGGTCAATTCGACGTCTCCGGCGGCCAGCCGGACGATCTCTTCGCTGCTCACCCTTCGACCCTACTGGCGCCGCTCCCGGTGCACCCGGCGACCGCCGCCTTGTCCCGATCCGCGCTGTACCGCCCGGCTACCGGCGGCGGCGCAGCGCCCTGCCGACGACGACCGCCGAGGCGACGGCCAGTGCCGCTGCGGGCGCGATCCAGCGCAGGGGCACGCCCGAAGCGCTCCCGTCGGGTGCCGGTACGGGTGCGTACCGACCGCGCGGCGGGGCGTGGTCCACCTCTTCGGCGCTGCGTCCGATCATGGTGCGCCGCGCATGGGCGGCCTCGGCGGGGGGTTCTTCGGGAATCGCCGTGAAGTCCTTGAGGTCGTCGAGCGCCAGCCCTTCGAGGTCGACGAACTCGACCTCGGCCCCGCTCTCGGCGTCGGCGTCAGTTTCGGTCTTGGACTCGGACTCGGGTTGGGTCTTGGACTCGGGCTCTGTCCCGTTCGACGGGTCGGCCTCGTCCGTGGCGGAGGCGTCGGCCGCCGGTTCGCTGTCATCGGCCGCCGGTTCGGTGGACGCGGCCCCGGCCGGCTCGTCGCCCACGATCCCCAGCCGTTCGGCGTCCTGACTGCTCACCGGGCCCGGCCCCTCGGTCCCCCGGCCCTCGGCCGCCGCTGATCCCGCTGCTGCCTGGCCGGCGAGCCGTTCGGCGAAGCGGTCGAGGAGCCGGTGCGCGGACTGGTGCGCCGCGTCGTCGGGTAGCTCCACCAACCGTCCCTCTGCCGCCACCGACCCGCTGAAGTGGAGTGCGGTGCCCCCTTCGGCCTCGGAGAGACCGACCGTCAGCGCAGCCCGGGCCGAACCCGCGCCGCGGACCTCGGCGCCGCTCGCCTCCACGACGAAGTCGTCCCCGCGCTCCGTGATGCGCAGGGTGCCCCGGTAGGTGATCGAGTGGTTGGCGACCCGCACTTTGAGCCGGCCCGAGATCACGTCGTCCGCGGCCCCGGGTTCCGCTGCGGAGCCGGCCGCGTCCTGTTGGAGTCCTGGGACGCAGCGGGCGATGCGCGCCGGGTCCCTCAGCAGTTGCCGGACGGTCTCCACCGCGACGGGAACGAACACCTCATGGTCCATGGGCCCGAGCGTACCCAGGGGTGCCCACCACGTCTGCGTTTCAGTCCCCGTAGCGCGGATGGACGAGGGTCGAAGGGGCGAGCCCCGGCAGTCTGGTGCGTTGCGCGTACCGGGCGTCGGCGATGAGCCCGTCCGGGGTGAGCGAGCGCAGCCGCGGCGCGGCGGGATCGAGCCTCAGGGGCGGGGTGCGTCCGGGTGCCGCGAGCAGGAAGCCCCAGTCGTGGGGAGCAGCCGCGCTGTCATGGGCCCGGTCGGGGCCGGCGGCGAAGCCGGAGCGCCGCCCGGTGGCACGGTAGGCCCGGGTGCCGTATCCGGCTGCCTTCAGGGTCGCCTCGACGGTCCAGTACGTACGCGGCCGGGAGACGAGCGGCCCCGCGTGGACGACGATCCGGCCACCGGGGGCGATCACCGGGGCGGCGAGCCCGTAGAACTCCTGCGAGTAGAACTTGGTGCTCTGGGTGATGCCGGGATCCGGTAGGTCCACGATCACCAGGTCGTACGTGCCGCGCGGCGCGCGCAGCCAGGCGAAGGCGTCCGCGTGCTCCACGCGTATCCGGGGGTCGCGGTAGGCGTGTCGGTTGAGTTCCGCGAGCGCCGGGTCGGTACGGGCGAGGCGGACGACGGCGGGGTCGAGTTCGACGACGGTCACCGCGTCGACGTCGCGGTAGCGCAGCACTTCGCGGGCGGCGAGTCCGTTGCCGCCGCCGAGGATGAGCACCCGGCTGCGCGACCCCGAGGCGGCGGGGTGGACCAATCCCTCGTGGTAGCGGCGCTCGTCGCGCCCGCTGACGCGCAGTCGGCCGTCCAGGAAGAGCTCCAGGGAGGTGGCGCGGCTTCCGGTGAGGACGACCTCCTGCACTCCGGTGTGGACGGCGACCCGCACCCGGTCCCCGTAGACCGCGGTCCGTGCCGCCTCCTCGAAGTCGTCCACGAGGACGGTCGCCGTGCCCAGGAGACCGAGCACAGCGAGGTTGGCGACGAGCAGCCAACCGCGGGAGCGAGGGGTGAGCTCACGGCGGAACAGCCAGAGCACGAGCGCCCCGCCCGCGATGGCGTTGACCGCGCCGGTCAGCAGCCCGGCGGTGAGTTGTCCGAGCCAGGGCAGCAGCAGGAAGGGGAAGGCGAGGCCGCCGACGAGGGCGCCCACGTAGTCGGCGGCGAAGAGGTCGGCGACGGTGCCTTCGGCGTCCCGTCGGGAGATGCGTTGGATCAGGGACATCAGCAACGGGATCTCCGCACCGATGAGGACGCCGATGGCGAGCGAGAAGCCCACGAGCACGGAACGGGACTCGCCGATCCAGGCGAAGGCGGCGTAGAGCACCAGTGCGGAACAACCGCCGACCAGGGCGAGGGTCAGTTCCAGCACTCCGAAGCCGACGGCCGCCCGGCAGCGCAGCCTCTTGGCGAGGAGCGATCCGATGCCCATGGCGAAGACCATCAACGACAGCACCACGGAGGCTTGGGTGACCGAATCGCCGATCAAGTAGGAGGCGAGGGCGACCAGTTCCAGTTCGTAGACGAGCCCGCAGGCGGCGCAGACGAAGACGGTCAGCAGGACGAGGTTGCGTCCTGCCGACGGCCGCACCGGCAGCCGCACCGAGCCCTGGGGCGGTGACAGCTGCTGGGGCGGGTCGATCATGCAGTAACGCTATGTCACGTCAAGTGCGCATCTTGTCACCCACACGTGTGCTCTATCGGGCAGCGCGGCGGCTCAGCGCCCCACGGCCTCCGGTACCCGCTCGGAGCGGGAGCCGCGAGGGACCGCACCGACCCGTGTCCGCGTGACCACGAGCCGCCCTTCCTGTGGATAGGCGTGCCAGGTGCGCCAGCGCACCTGGCCCTCCCGGTGCTGGGCCATCATCGCGGTGAAGGCGTGCGGGGAGCCGGGGAAGGTGCCTGCGAGAGAGTTGGGATGGTCGGCGACGAGGGCCAGCAGTTCCTGGGCACGGCCGGCGAAGGACCCGCGCGAAAGGGTCTCGACGCGTGCGGCGAACTCGTACTCCCAGTCGCCGAGTCTCTTCGCCACGCCCAGCGGGAGCGGTGTGCTGCTGCCGGGCATACAGGCGACGGTCTCCGAGCAGCTGCCCTGTTCCTCCTCCAGGAGCACCTGGTGGGAGGCTCCGAGCAGTCTGAGTTGGAGTTTGGCCCCGGAGAGTTCCAAGTCGAGGACGGCCAGGGCAGGGAGCGGCTCCCGACCGAGCGCCCAGGCGAGGTCGTCGGCACGGGTGTCGGTATAGGCGGTACTGAGGGTCGTGAGCATGGGTCGGCTCCGCAAACACGCTTTGGCGGTGGACACGTGGACCTGGGCGCCCCTGAGCGGAAGTACAAGAAGGTGGGGGGACCGCCTGCTCGGGCCCAGAAAACCGGTCCGAGGGCTGGATGGTTCCAACAGGTTCCGTCAGCGAGGGAATCACGAAGTACGCGTCGCTCACAGTGTTTTTACCCAACTTGAAGTGGTTTCCATCCCCTAGGGGGCCTTACGGTTCAACTGTTCAACAAAGCCCCCCGGTAAAAACCGTTGAAATCGGTGCGGGATGGCCAGGAAGCCTGTGAAACAGCGAGAATCCGTGGAAATCGCCAGGAAAAGAGGCGTCCGGCAGAGTGGTGCTCTGCCGGACGCCCCAAAGGTCGCGGATCGTCCGCTGGCCCGGTTGTTCGATGGCGAACCTGCTGCCCCGTGTCAGCAGCCTCCGCCACCGCCCCCGCAACCGCCGCCGCCCCCTCCACAGGACGAACTGCTCCCTCCGCAGGACGAGCCGCCTCCGGACGACCCGCCGTCGCTCGACCACCAACCCCCCGAACTGCTTCCGGCCGAACTGCTTCCGGCCGAGGTGCCCGCGGCGGACACCCCCCGATACCCACGGGTGCGGGACGCCCGCGCCCGGAACACGACCAGCATCACGACGAGCACGAGAGCCGGAAACAGGGCTCCCGCCGCCACCAAGAGGAACACGGTCATCGTTCCCACCCCTCCGTCACCTCCGGGAACCCCCGGAGCCCCCGAAGCGAGCCCCCCGCCCCTCGCTCGCGCTCCGGGCCCGGCCGCTTCCTGTGTGAAGTCAGAATCCCCATGGCCCAAGAACGCCAAAGCAGACTTGAGCAAGTCCAGAGCTTCCACGGAGGATGGCGACCATGGATGCATCAGCGCCCGGAGCGCGACCGCTGCTCAACCGTCGGCTGACCGAATTCGGTACGACGATCTTCGCGGAGATGTCGGCGCTGGCCGCCCGGACCGGTGCGATCAACCTCGGCCAGGGCTTCCCCGACACCGACGGCCCCGAGTCCGTGCGGGAGGCGGCCGTACGGGCCCTGCGCGACGGCAGGGGCAACCAGTACCCACCCGGCCTCGGCGTCCCCGAGCTGCGGGCGGCCATCGCGGACCACCAACACCGCTTCCACGGCATCGCCCTGGACCCCGACACCGACGTCCTGGTGACCGCAGGCGCCACCGAGGCGATCGCAGCGGCCCTCCTCGCCCTGGTGGAACCGGGCGACGAGGTGATCGCACTGGAGCCGTACTACGACTCGTACGCGGCGTGCATCGCACTGGCGGGAGGGCAACGCGTCCCGGTGACGCTGCACCCGCGGGACGGCTCGTACCACCTCGACCTCGATGAACTCCGGGACGCGGTCACCGCCCGCACCCGACTCATCCTGCTGAACACACCGCACAACCCCACCGGCACGGTGCTCACCCGCGAGGAACTCACCGCGATCGCCGAACTCGCCGTCGAACGCGATCTGCTGGTGGTCACGGACGAGGTGTACGAGCACCTGGTCTTCGAGGGCGAACACATCCCGCTGGCCACCCTGCCGGGGATGCGAGAGCGGACGGTGACGATCAGTTCGGCGGGGAAGACGTTCTCCTTCACCGGATGGAAGGTCGGTTGGCTGACGGCGAGCCCTGAACTGGTGGCGGCGGTGCGGGCGGCCAAGCAGTTCCTGACCTATGTGTCGGCCGGACCGTTCCAGTACGCCGTGGCGGAGGCACTACACCTGCCGGACGACTACTTCCGGGAACTGCGCGACGATCTGCGGGCCAAGCGTGATCTGCTCAGCGCCGGTCTGGCCGATGTCGGCTTCACCGTCTACCGGCCGGCCGGCACCTACTTCGTCACCACGGACATCCGCCCACTGGGCGAGGACGACGGCTTCGCGTTCTGCCGCTCACTCCCCGAGCGCTGCCAGGTCGTGGCCATCCCCAACGCCGTCTTCTACGACCACCGCACCGAGGGGGCACCCTTCGTCAGGTTCGCCTTCTGCAAGCAGCGGGACGTTCTGGAGGAGGCGGTGGCGCGGTTGAAGCGACTGGCCTGAGGGGTTCCGTGGCGGGGGCAAGGGTAGGGCTCATTCGACGGGCGCCGGACGGTGGGCCCACTCGGTGTCCTTCGGATGTCGAGTGGACGCATAGACCATGATCACGGTCGAGGTCTCCGGACTGACGAGGTAGCGGACCCTGCCGCCGCTCGTGATCTCGTACTCCCCTGGTCCAGCGCGGAGCCCTTCCACTCCTTGGTCGCGAGCCTGCCGCGGAGTTGGTGCTGACGGTTCCAACGGTCACGCGACTGCGGATCGGTGCGTAGCGCCTCCAAGCAGCGGTGGGCACTCGATAACGCCACTCGGCACAACTCTTCCCGCCCCGTGACCGCTTCCGTGGTTCCGAAGACCGCGTTCCACCCGCTGAGCGGTGGCACGCTGACCCGATCGCCCTTCTTCGGACTCACCCATGGACCTCAACCGGGCCCAGGTCGCTGCCGTCAACTGGGCGCAGCGCTTGCTTGAGCCGTTCAGGATCGGCGTTGATGCGGGCGGTTGCCCTCCAGGAGACGAGCGCCCGGTGCACGGCTTCCCTCGCCCCCAGTTCCGCCGCGTCGGAAAGGGCTTCCAGCAGTTCCACGGTGAAGGCACGCATCTCCTCCGCATCCAGGTGCCGTACCCACGGAAAGACCTCGGGCAGTGCCATCAGCAGTGAGCGAGCACCCTCGTCGTGCTTCATCAGCGCAAGGAAGATCCGTGACGCGGTCGTCAGATTCTCCTCGGTGCGCTCAGCGTGCACCGCTGTCGTCAGCACCATGTCGGGCGCGTCCCGATGCGTCACACGCAGACAGCCCAAGACGGCAGCCCGTGCGGCAACCGCCTTCGGATTTCGCGACAGGTCGGTGAACGAGACGGACTCCGGCTCGGTGCCCGGATAGGCAAGGCTCATGCTCTGACCGTACTCAGATTGTGTTCTGATTTCTAGAGAATCCCGCCCGTCGCAGCCGCGCTCGTTCGTGTGTCCCGCCATCGAAGTGTCAGCCGACCGGGTGGGAACACGGGCCTGTCGGCCGGTCGCCGCCCACAAGGGCGGGCCGGTCCGATCATGGTCAGGTTGTCCGACTCGTATGCCTGCCCGGAGGTGCCCCCTGTCCGCCGAGACGTCCGCCGAGCCCGCCCCGAGCCTGAACGTCGCCGCGGGCACCGGCCCGGCACCCCGCTGGCGCGCCGCACTGCTGCGCGCCGCCCCCGCACTGGGGCTGTTCGCCGCGGCCCGGCTCGCCGGGCTGCTGGCGATGGCGCTGTGGGCCTGGCACATCGACCGACAGCCGCGCCGCATCCTGGCCCGGGCCTGGGACTCCGACTGGTACATGCTGATCGCCGAACACGGCTACGGCCGCGTCCTGCGCTGGCCGGACGGCGCGGTCCAGAGCGATGTGGCGTTCTTCCCGCTCTACCCGGGGCTCGTCCGAGCGATCACCTCGATCGTGCCCGTGACCAGCGGCAGCGCAGGACTACTCGTCTCCTGGACCGCCGCGGGCGCCGCGGCCTGGGGCATCTACGCGATCGGTGAACGGCTCTACGGACGCCGCACCGCGACCGCCATGGTCGTGCTCTGGGGTCTGCTACCGCACTCGGTGGTGCTCTCCATGGCGTACACCGAACCCGTGCTCACGGCCCTCGCCGCCTGGTCCCTGTACGCGGTGCTCACCGAACGCTGGCTCTGGGCGGGAACGCTGTCCGCACTCGCGGGCCTGTCCCGACCCAATGCGGTCGCCGTGGCACTGGCCGTACTGGCGGTCGCCGCCTGGAGGCTGGTCCGGGCCCACCGCACCCCGGGAGCACCCGGCCCGCCCCACTGGCGGATCTGGGCAGCAGCAGCGCTCGCACCTCTCGGCTGGTGCGGCTACGTGCTGTACGTGGGGGTGCGCACCGGCGATCCGCTCGGGGGCTACTTCGCCGTACAACGCGGCTGGACCTCCCGCTTCGACTTCGGGGCTGGCGCCCTGCGGGTGGTTCGGGACATCGTGCTGCGACCGACGCTGCTCTCGCTGGTGATGGCACTGCTCGTCGTCGCCGTTGCGGTGGTGCTGTTCGCCCTGCTGGTCCTGGAGCGCCCGCCGATGGCCCTGCTCGTCTACACCGCGGTCCTCGTCCTCATCACCGTGGGCGGCTCGGGCTTCTTCGAGTCGAAGCCGCGGTTCCTGCTGCCGGCGTTCCCCCTGCTGATCCCGGCCGCACGGGCACTGACGAAAGCCCGGCCCGGAACGGCGGTCGTGGTGACCGTCGCCCTGGCCGGGCTGTCGTTCGCCTACGGAACGTATCTGCTGACGCTCTCGCCCATCGCGCTCTAGGCGGTACGGCTCTAGGCGGTAGGGCTCCGAGCGCCAGCGAGCGCGGAAGCTCAGGCGTCGTCGGAGGGCTTCTCGTCCTCGGGCTTGAGGCCGAGCTGCTCCGCGAACCAGTTCTCGAACTCCATCGCAGCGCGCACCCAGCTGACGGTGGACGACACGAAGTGCTCCAGGCTGACGCCGGTGCCGATGAGCATCTGTGCCTCACCGATGAGGCGGATGGTCGCGCCGCCCTCCTCGTCCTCGTGGAGGTGGGTGTAGACCTTGGGCCACAGGGTGCGGCGGTTCCAGTCGTCGATCAGATCGAGGATCTGGGACCGGTCCTCCACCGGCAGCGGCCGGTCGTAGAACGTCCGCACCGAGAAGACCTGCTGCTCGTCTTCGCCGCGGAACATGAAGTACGTGCGGAATTCCTCCCACGGCGCGGCGAGGTCTCCCTCGTCGTCGACGACGTACTTCAGCTCCATCTGGTCGAGGAGCTGCTTGACCAGGTCCTGGTCGGGAACGACGGGGCCCGCCGGTCCTGCGGCCTGAGGCTGGGGCTGGCCCCCGAAATTCGGAATCGAGGACGGATCGATGGTCACCGTGGATTTCCCTTCGTACGGATGCCGCCATCCTCTCCCATGCCGGGGCCGGGGTGGCAACCCCGGCCCCGCTATCCACAGGTATCCGCTCTGAGCTGACCCGTTCGCGCCCCATACCGCCGGCGCTGCCCGAAACCGCCCTCAGAGGGTCTTGGTCGAGACCGGTCCCACGATGAGGCCGTCGCCCACGCGGTCCACCCGGACGGTGTCCCCGTCCGTGACCTCGCCCGAGAGGATCTCCTTGGCCAGCCGGTCCCCGATGGCCGTCTGCACCAGCCGCCGCAGCGGGCGCGCCCCGTACGCCGGGTCATTGCCCTCGTCGGCCAGCCATGCCAGTGCGGCCGGGGTGACGTCGAGGGTGAGCCGGCGCTCCGCGAGACGCTTGGCGAGGCGCTCCAGCTGGAGCCCGGCGATCTGTTCGAGCTCGTCGCGGTCGAGCGCGGAGAAGACGACGAGGTCGTCCAGCCGGTTCAGGAACTCGGGCTTGAACGAGGCCCGTACGACATCCAGGACCTGGCGCTTCTTCTCGTCCTCGCCGGTCGAGGGGTCGACCAGGTACTGGCTGCCCAGATTGGAGGTCAGGATGAGGATCGTGTTGCGGAAGTCGACCGTGCGGCCCTGGCCGTCGGTGAGCCGTCCGTCGTCGAGGACCTGGAGCAGGATGTCGAAGACCTCGGGGTGCGCCTTCTCGACCTCGTCGAGCAGGACCACGCTGTACGGGCGGCGCCGCACGGCCTCGGTGAGCTGACCGCCCTCCTCGTACCCCACGTATCCGGGCGGGGCGCCCACCAGCCGGGCCACGCTGTGCTTCTCGCTGTACTCGGACATGTCGATGCGGACCATGGCCCGCTCGTCGTCGAAGAGGAAGTCGGCGAGGGCCTTCGCCAACTCGGTCTTGCCGACGCCCGTGGGGCCCAGGAAGAGGAACGATCCCGTCGGCCGGTCCGGGTCGGCGATGCCGGCACGCGTGCGCCGGACCGCGTCGGAGACCGCACGGACCGCCTCGGACTGGCCGATCAGCCGCCGCCCGAGCTCGGACTCCATCCGCAGCAGCTTCTGGGTCTCGCCCTCCAGCAGCCGCCCGGCCGGAATGCCGGTCCACGAGCCGACGACGTCGGCGATGTCGTCCGGGCCGACCTCCTCCTTGACCATGGTGTCCTTGGCCGCCTCGCGCTCCGCCTCGGACGCCTCCGCGAGCTCCCGCTCCAGGGTCGGGATCTCCCCGTACAAGAGCTTCGACGCGGAGTCGAAGTCGCCGTCGCGCTGGGCGCGCTCGGCCTGACCGCGCAGTTCGTCGAGCTTCTCCTTCAGCTCGCCGACGCGGTTGAGGCCCTGCTTCTCCTTCTCCCAGCGGGCCGTCAGACCGCGTAGTTCCTCCTGCTTGTCGGCGAGGTCGCGGCGCAGCTTCTCCAGCCGCTGCTTGGACGCCGGGTCCGACTCGTTCTTGAGGGCCATCTCCTCCATCAGCAGCCGGTCGACGGACCGCTGGAGCTCATCGATCTCGACGGGCGATGAGTCGATCTCCATCCGCAGCCGGGACGCGGCCTCGTCGACGAGGTCGATGGCCTTGTCGGGCAGGAACCGGGACGTGATGTACCGGTCGGAGAGGGTCGCGGCGGCCACCAGGGCCGAGTCTGCGATCTGCACCTTGTGGTGGGCCTCGTAGCGGCCCTTGAGCCCCCGCAGGATCGCGATGGTGTCCTCGACGGTCGGTTCCGCGACCAGCACCTGCTGGAAGCGGCGCTCCAACGCCGGGTCCTTCTCGATCCGCTCCCGGTACTCATCCAGCGTCGTGGCGCCGACCATGCGTAGTTCGCCGCGGGCCAGCATCGGCTTGAGCATGTTGCCGGCGTCCATGGCGGAGTCACCGCCCGCGCCCGCGCCGACAACGGTGTGGAGTTCGTCGATGAAGGTGATGATCTGGCCGTCGCTGCCCTTGATCTCGGACAGGACGGTCTTCAGCCGCTCCTCGAACTCACCGCGGTACTTTGCACCTGCGACCATCGCACCGAGGTCCAGCGAGACGAGCCGCTTGTTCTTCAGCGACTCGGGCACGTCTCCCTTGACGATGCGCTGGGCGAGCCCCTCCACGACGGCGGTCTTGCCGACTCCGGGTTCCCCGATGAGGACCGGATTGTTCTTGGTGCGCCGGGACAGCACCTGGACGACCCGGCGGATCTCCTGGTCACGGCCGATGACCGGGTCGAGCTTGCCCTCGCGGGCAGCCGCCGTGAAGTCCGTGCCGAACTTCTCCAGCGCCTTGTACTGGCCCTCCGGATCCGCGGTGGTCACGCGCCTGCCTCCCCGTACGGTTTCGAATGCGTCGAGCAGCCGCTTGGCCGTCGCGCCCTGTGCGGCCAGCACCTCGCCGGCCTGTCCGCCCTTGGCCGCGAGGCCGATCAGCAGGTGTTCGGTGGAGAGGAAGTCGTCGCCGAGCTCCTTGGCCCGCTCGGCCGCGTCCGCGATGACCGCGAGGAACTCCCGATTGGGCTGCGGGGGCGCGACGGTGGAGCCGGTGACGCTCGGCTGGCCGGCCAGCAGCCGTTCGGCCCCGCCGCGCACGGCCGCCTGATCAGCCTCGACGGCGGCCAGCAGATCGACGAGGTTCTCGTTGTCCTGGCCGGCGAGCAGGGCCAGCAGCAGATGCGCCGGCGTCAGATCGGGGTGTCCGCCGGTCACGGCCCGATGGGTGGCGTTATTGATCGCTTCCCGGCTCTTGTTGGTCAGCTCGGCGTCCACGCGCGCTCTCTCCTCCGTACGGGTATCGCTGTATTCCTCACACTGACTGACTCATCCAACCTGCATAAAGTTGAGCGTATTCCACTCAATCTCTTTGCGCCACTCTTCTGCCACAAGAGCCATCCCCGACCATGGATGATCACTGAGCGCAACTACGCTGTGCCCATGGCCCATGACCTATCCCACCTCAGCCCCGAGTATCTGGCGTTCTGGCAGGAGCGCCATCTGTGCACCCTGACCACCCTGCGACCGGACGGTAGTCCTCATGTCGTACCGGTGGGCGTGACGTACGACCACGATCAACGGGTGGCACGGGTGATCACCAATCGCCAGAGCAGAAAGATCGCCCATGTCCTCCGATCGGCGGAAGAGGGCGGCGCGCGGGTGGCCGTGTGCCAACTCGACCGCGCCCGCTGGGCGACGCTGGAGGGGCTGGCACGGGTTCGTACGGAGCCGGAGGCGGTGGCGGACGCGGTACGGCGGTACGCGGAGCGCTACGGGCGCACACCGGGGCCCAACCCGGATCGGGTGCTGATCGAGATCGCCGTGGACAAGGCGCTCGGGCGCGCCTGACGGCCGTCACGTCCGTCGCACCCGCCACGTCCGTCGCACCCGTCGACGATCGAAATGAACGCCTCGCCCGCCCGGTGCGTGCCACAGATAGGACCACCGGAACGCCCGGCCGGCTCATATCGGGGGGCGAATGCGCTCACACCCGTCCCATACGTATCGAAACGCCTCACAGACACCGAGGGCACCGGCGCTGCGGGCGGGTCCGCCCTGCCGTGAGCACCCGGCCGCCTCCACTGCGCGGGTACGGAACGCGCCTGCGGCCCGTCCGGGGAGGACGGGCCGCAGGGAAAAGCACAGCGGTGCCATCGCGTTTCAGGTCCGCGATGGCACCGCTGTGTGGGGGAAGTACCCGAGCGATCTTTTTCGACGGGGGAATCGCTCAGGCACTGCGGGGGGTGGCGGTGGTGGTGTCGGGCTCGACCATCTGCTGGTCGCGCTGGTCGAGATTGACAAAGATCATTCCGTACCGGATGGCGCACCGGACGGGCTGGGGCGCTCCACGGGGCCTGCGCAGACACCGGTATGCGCGGACGTCCTCGTCCTCCTCGCGCGCCACGACGATCGGCTCTCCGAACAAAGTGACCATCAACGAGTCGCCACGGTGGGGGATTGCCGTGACGAGGTCGATGAAATGCCACCCCGAGCGGTATGCCGTAGCCATCTCACGCCGGAAGACCCGGTCGTCCGGTGGAACGGTCATGCTTCTGTGCCGTTGAACGAAGTGACACTCCGAGAGGACCCACCGGCAACAGTCGGTGGTTTGCCACCCCAGGAGGGCTCACCAAGAGTGACCGCACCACTGGGTGGAGCAGCACCCCAGGAGGGCTCCGCGTAGGTCACCGCGGTGCCGGGCTTGTCCCAGGAGTATTCACCGGAGGCCACCGCGCCTAGCGTGGCCGCCGTTATGGCAAGAGCACAAAGAGCACGTAGCGTCCTAGACATGGGTGATCTCCACCTCTTTTGATCATTCCTCCTCCCCCGCGCATAAGACGATGTCTCACTCCGAACGCTTGCACCAGCGACGGCAGGCATCATGTTCCTGAATTGCAGGAGCCTGAGGGGGTGCATATGACGTCGAATGGGGGCGAATCCGGACACCCTCACACAGACGGTGAGCTGTGCGAGGTGGGGAAACGTCTGTACATCACCGCTCTGCGCACCGGGAGAATCGCCCGGTCAGAAGCGGAACCCACACCGTGTCTCTTTGACCTCGCCCTGCTGCACCCTGATCCCGACGACGCGCAATGGCTGCGTCCGGTCCCACCAACGACCGCACTGACACAGCTGATACACCCCATTGAGCGTGAGATCCAAGAGCGGCGACGACGAACTGTCGCTCTGACCGACGCACTTGAGCCATTCATGGCCTTCACCGCTCAGAATTCCACCGTGCCGCAAGGGATAACCGTCCTTGAGGGCCTCAACCGCATCAACACGACCCTCGACCAGGTCACTGCGGACTGCACGGAGGAGCTGCTGACGGTGCAGCCCGGGAGCGGTCGACAGCCGCACATCCTGGAGAAGGCGTTGCGCAGGGTGGAGCCCCTGATCGAGCGCGGGGTGCGGATGCGCACGCTCTACCAGCACACCGCGCGCCACCACCCCGCCACGCTGGCCTACATGGAGAAGGTCGGGCCGTCGGGCGTGGAGGTCCGCACGCTGGAAGAGATAATCGACCGGTTGATCATCGTGGATCGCAAGGTGGCGTTCATCCCGGCGAGCAGCGACCGGCTCTCGGCACTTGAGCTGCGGCACAAGGGGATCGTGGAGTACCTGGTCGGGGTGTTCGAGCAGTTCTGGCTGCACGGACTGCCCTGGGAGGAGCCGGTCTCCTACGGCCCGGACCTAGACGGCATCACCGGCGTTCAGCGCTCGATCGCCAAGCTCTTGGTGGAGGGGCACGTGGACGAGGCGATCGCCCGTCGACTGGGGATGAACGTCCGGACCTGCCGGGCCCACATCGCCAAGCTCGGGTCGTCGCTGGGGAGCGGCAGCCGGACCCAACTCGGTTTCCTCATCGCCCAATCGGGGATTCTGGATCACGATTCCTGAGGAATGTCCGATATATGGGGCCGCAAGAGGAGGACAAGGTCTTCATAGTTCGACCTGAAACCATCGCACCCCGGCTTAAGAATGACGGGCGCGACGGCGGCTTCGACGGGCACCCGCCGCGCGCTCCTCACGGCATCGCGAGGAGCGCGCGGCGATCGGATGAATCCGGAAACGACCGGAGATAGCCGGAGACGGCCGGCCGCCGTAGGTCGCGGTTGGCCGCAGCCGGCCGTCGTCGAGAGAGCTGCCGACAAACCGGGTGAATCCATGGAAACGGTGGCGCGAGGGCCGTCACCTCTCCCCGGCGCCCGGGAGGCGTCCCCGGCACCCGCCCGTACGGCCGGGTGCCAGCCCTGCGGGCATACGGCCGCAGACCGGCCCCTTGGGGCAGCCAACGGCCGCTATGGGCACGGAGGTTGCATCAGGGGGCTTAGGTGCCCTTCTGAGGGCCTATCGGGCGCGCGTGCCACCCGGGAGGCGTTGAGTGCGGGCGAGTGCGGTGGAGCCGGCAGGGAGGCCCTCCACGGGGCCATCCCGCCCGGCCTGCCCCTGCGTTCTCCCGCTCTCCACGAGGAACACCCGGCCCGGGGCGGCAGGAGTCGGATCCTTCGGTCGCCACCCTCCGTGACGGAGAACGCCTCGCGGACTGGAGCCAGCGCCGCCCCCGCCGCGCGCCCCGGCCCGGTGATCCCCACGGCTCCCGGCATCCCGCCCTCACGCCTCGGTCGTACCCCGACCGGGCGTTCCGAGGGCCGCACACCGCTGCCGACGTCCCCTGGCCCGTACGTCCCGTGCAACCCGGCCCCGACAAACGGGATGCACGTCCGGCAGCCGCATCGCTCGTACGCCCGCGCACCGGAACCGAGCACGGTGCATTCGCCAACGCAAAAGCCCGGCCCCCGGGGGCAACCCCTCAAGGAACCGGGCAACGCAGCAATTCGCGGTCTGAAGAACCCACCGCGCGCACCAGGACGACGCACGACCGAACGGCCGGACCGCACCGCGACGCCATACCCGCCGCCCGTACTGCCGCTATGGCTAGTCGACCCGTTTGGGTCGCCACACCACCAGGGCACTCGCCTGCTGGACGTCCTGGTAGGGCACCAGGTCGCGCCGGTACGAAGCATGGACCTGGGCTTCGCGCTGCTGCATGGCCGCCGCAGCGCCCTCGACCGCGGCGGCGAGCTCCGCCACCCGGGACTGGAGCGCCGCGACCTGGTTCTCCAGCTCGATGATGCGCTTGATCCCGGCCAAGTTGATGCCCTCGTCCTGCGACAGCTGCTGGACGGTGCGCAGGAGTTGGATGTCACGGGCGGAGTAGCGTCGTCCCCGCCCAGCCGTGCGGTCGGGCGAGACCAGCCCCAGCCGGTCGTACTGCCGCAGGGTCTGCGGGTGTAGACCGGAGAGCTGGGCTGCAACGGAGATCACATACACGGGTGACTCGTCGGTCAGTTCGTACGGGTTACGACTGCGTCCGGCCCGGCCGTCCATCTCATGCTCCCTTCGCGGCCTGGAACAGCTCGGCCCGCGGGTCCTCGTCCACGGTGGCTTCGCGGTAGGCCGCCAGCGCTTCCTTCGCCTTGTCGCTCAGCTCCTCGGGAACCGCGACCTCCACGGTGACCAGCAGGTCCCCGCGGGTGCCGTCCTTGCGGACCGCACCCTTGCCGCGTGCTCGCATGGTCCGCCCGTTGGGTGTCCCCGCGGGCAGTTTCAGGGTGACCGGCGGGCCGCCCAGCGTGGGCACCTTCACCTCACCGCCGAGCACCGCCTCCGGGTAGGTGACGGGCACGGTGACCGTGAGGTTGTCGCCCTTGCGGCCGAAGACCGGATGGTCCCCGACGTGCACCACGACGTAGAGGTCCCCGGCGGGACCGCCGCGCTCCCCGGGTGCGCCCTTGCCGCGCAGCCGGATGCGCTGCCCGTCCGAGACGCCCGGGGGGATGCGGACCTGCATGGTGCGCGAGGAGCGGGCGCGCCCGCTGCCCTTGCAGACCTCGCAGGGGTCCTGGGCGATCAGCCCGCGGCCCTTGCAGTCCACGCACGGGTCGGTCAGCGAGAAGGACCCGCTGCCCCCGCGTGAGACCTGCCCGGTGCCGACGCAGGTCGGGCACACCCTGGGCGTGCCGTTCTTGTCGCCGGTGCCCGCGCACGCCGCACAGGCGGCGGAGCTGGACATCCGCAGCGGCACGGTGGCCCCGTCGACCGCCTCGGTGAAGCTCAGCGTGACCTCGGACTCGATGTCCTGGCCGCGCCGCGGCTGGACCCGGGTGCCCGGTCCTCCCGCACCGCGGTTGAAGAGACCGCCGAAGACGTCGCCCAGCCCGCCGCCGAAGCCACCGGCTCCGCCGGCCCCGGGCTGGGGCCCGCCCTGGGCGCCTCCGAAGAGGTCGCCCAGGTCGAAGTTGAACGAGCCGCCGGCAGCACCGGGCCCGGGTCGGAAGCCACCGTTGCCGAAGAGGGCGCGCGCCTCGTCGTACTCCTTGCGCCGCTTGGGGTCGCCGAGGATGTCATTGGCCTCGGAGATCTCCTTGAAGCGCTCCTCCGCCTTGACGTCGCCCTTGTTGGCGTCCGGGTGGAACTCGCGGGCGAGCTTCCGGTACGCCTTCTTGATCTCGGCTTCGGTGGCGTCCTTGGGGACGCCGAGAACCTTGTAGTAGTCCTTCTCGACGAAGTCCTTCGTGCTCATCGACGTCCCTCCTTCCGGACGGTCACTGCTGTCTGTGCGTCAGCCCTCGTCCGGGCCACCGCTCTCCTCGTCGTTCGCCGCCTCGTCCTTGCCGCCCGCCGCACCCGGCTGGGGCTCGGCCACTGCGACCCGAGCGGGCCTGATCGTCCGCTCGCCGATGCGATACCCCGGCTGGAGCACCGCAACGCATGTGGTTTCGGTGACGTCCGGCGCGTAGCTGTGCATCAGCGCCTCGTGGATCGTCGGGTCGAAGGGCTCGCCCTCCTTGCCGAACTGCTGGAGGCCCATCTTGGCGACCGCGGTCTCCAGGGACTCGGCGACGGACTTGAAGCCGCCCACCAGCTCCCCGTGTTCCCGGGCGCGCCCGATGTCGTCCAGCACCGGAAGCAGTTCGGTCAGCAAGGAGGCCGTGGCGATCTCCTTGACCGTGATCCGGTCCCGGTCCACCCGACGGCGGTAGTTCTGGTACTCGGCCTGGACCCGCTGGAGGTCGCCCGTGCGCTCGGTGAGCGCGGTGCGTGCCTGGTCCAGCTGGGCGGTCAGGGCCGTGACCTTGGCGGCGTCCCCCGTCGGGGCCGACGCACCCGCCTTCTCGGCGGGAGCGTCGGTCGTGTCGTCGGACGCGGCGCCGTCTGCCTCGGTGCCGGCGGAATTCGCCTCGCTCGGGTCTTTCACTTCGTGCTCGTCGTGCGCGTCGTGCTCACCGTGCTTGTCGAATCCCGGAGTCTCCTCCGTCACGCGGCACCACCCTTGGTGTCCTTGTCGTCGTCGATGATCTCGGCGTCGACGACGTCGTCCGCGCTGTCCGTGCTCGCGCCCGGGGCGTCACCCGGGGCGCCGCCGGCGGCCTGCTGCGCATGGGCGTCGGCGTACATGGCCTGGCCCAGCTTCTGCGAGACGGCCGCGACCTTCTCGGTGGCGGTGCGGATCTCCGCGACGTCCTCGCCCTTGAGCTTTTCCTTCAGCTCGGTGATCGAGGTCTCGACCTCGGTCTTCACCTCGGCGGGGACCTTGTCCTCGTTGTCCTTGAGGAACTTCTCGGTCTGGTAGACCAACTGCTCGCCCTGGTTGCGCGTCTCGGCGGCCTCGCGGCGGCGGTGGTCCTCCTCCTGGTACTGCTCGGCCTCCTGGCGCATCCGGTCGACCTCGTCCTTCGGCAGCGAGGAGCCGCCGGTGACGGTCATCTTCTGCTCCTTGCCCGTGCCCAGATCCTTCGCGGTCACGTGCATGATGCCGTTGGCGTCGATGTCGAAGGAGACCTCGATCTGCGGGACTCCGCGCGGGGCCGGCGGCAGACCGGTCAGCTCGAACATCCCGAGCTTCTTGTTGTACGCCGCGATCTCGCGCTCGCCCTGGTAGACCTGGATCTGCACGGACGGCTGGTTGTCCTCGGCCGTGGTGAAGATCTCGGAGCGCTTCGTCGGAATCGTGGTGTTCCGCTCGATGAGCTTGGTCATGATGCCGCCCTTGGTCTCGATGCCGAGGGACAGCGGGGTCACGTCGAGAAGCAGGACGTCCTTGACCTCGCCCCTGAGGACACCGGCCTGGAGCGAGGCGCCGATGGCGACGACCTCGTCCGGGTTCACACCCTTGTTGGCCTCCTTGCCGCCGGTCAGCTCCTTGACGAGCTCGGCGACGGCGGGCATCCGGGTGGAGCCACCGACCAGCACCACGTGGTCGATCTCGGAGAGGGCGATGCCCGCGTCCTTGATGACGTTGTGGAAGGGGGTCTTGCAGCGGTCGAGCAGGTCCGACGTCAGCTGCTGGAACTGGGCGCGCGTGAGCTTCTCGTCCAGGTGCAGCGGGCCCTCGGCGGACGCGGTGATGTACGGGAGGTTGATCGAGGTCTCCGTCGAGGAGGACAGCTCGATCTTCGCCTTCTCCGCGGCCTCGCGCAGGCGCTGGAGGGCCATCTTGTCCTTGCCCAGGTCCACGCCGTGACCGTTGGCGAACTGCTTCACCAGGTAATCGACGACGCGCTGGTCCCAGTCGTCACCACCGAGGTGGTTGTCGCCGTTGGTGGCCTTCACCTCGACGACGCCGTCGCCGATCTCCAGCAGCGAGACGTCGAAGGTGCCGCCACCGAGGTCGAAGACGAGGATCGTCTGGTCGTCCTTGTCGAGGCCGTACGCCAGGGCGGCGGCCGTCGGCTCGTTGACGATGCGCAGGACGTTGAGGCCCGCGATCTCACCGGCCTCCTTGGTGGCCTGGCGCTCCGAGTCGTTGAAGTACGCGGGAACGGTGATCACCGCGTCGGAGACCTTGTCGCCCAGGTACGCCTCGGCGTCGCGCTTGAGCTTCTGCAGGATGAAGGCGCTCATCTGTTGCGGGTTGAACGTCTTGCCGTCGATCTCGATCTTCCAGTCAGTGCCCATGTGGCGCTTGACCGATCGAATGGTCCTGTCGACGTTGGTGACCGCCTGGCGCTTGGCGACCTCGCCGACCAGCACCTCACCGTTCTTCGCAAAGGCGACGACGGACGGCGTGGTCCTGGCACCCTCGGCGTTGGTGATGACGGTGGGCTCGCCGCCCTCCAGAACGCTGACGACGGAGTTAGTCGTGCCCAGGTCGATGCCGACCGCACGTGCCATGTCAATTCCTCCAGCTGACTACTTGAGTGGATCTGGCTCAAGGATGCACGAAGGTCGACTGCGAGTCAACAGACCTGAGTCCACCCCACTCAACTTTTATCCCGCCCTTATGTGCAGCTTCCCGCACCGAGGCCGCATAGGCGTGGCGCAGCGATCCCTGGCGGCACCATCTGCAAGAGTCATGCCCGCAATATCCATAAATGATCCGATAGAGGTGCTCGGTCGGCCACAGCGGACGGACGGCGACCCCCCGACCGCGGAGCTTCACCCCGGGCCCCGGCCGGAGCCTCACCGGACGAGGAAGGCGCGCCATGCCCGACCGACAGCCGGTGGCACCCGCGAAGCGGGCCCTCGACCTCTTCGGCGCCCTCACCCTGCTGCTCCTGCTGGCCCCGCTCCTGCTCGCCGTCGCCACGGCCATCCGGGTGAGCGGCCCCGGCCCCGCGATCACCCGCAGGCGACGACTGGGGCTCGGGTGCGCACCGTTCGACATGCTGGCGTTCCGCGCCCCGACGACGACCCCCCTGGGGCGGAAGCTGCGCCACCACTTCCTCGACCAGCTCCCCCAGCTGGTCAATGTGGTCCGCGGTGAGATGTCCCTGGTGGGCCCGCGCCCCCTCCCCCCGGAGAAGGCCGCGACCTGTCCGGACCGCGCCCGCATGGCCGTACGTCCCGGAATCACCGGGCTCTGGCAGATCAGCGGTCGATCCGGACTGCCCTGGGAGGAGATGGCGATCCTCGATCTGCACTACGCGCAGGAGTGCTGGCTGGGGCTGGATCTCCTGATCCTGCTGCGGACGCCGCCCGCCTGCGTACGCGGTCGAGGCCCCCGCATCGCCCCCGACCACCGGGAACACACGCCGGCAAGGCTTGCCTGAGCGACACAGATCACCGAGCCGGTAACTACAGTGCGACGGCAGAAATGGGTACGCTCAGCACGAATAAACTAAGTTACCGCTTAGTAGTATGCGGGTACCTGTCCCGTGGGTCGCCCCTCCGCGGTCGCCCGCTGGCCCCTTCCCCCACCTCGCAGGCCCGAGGAGTCCCGAAATGCAACTCGCCGCGATCATCGTGTCGCTGGTCCTGACCGTGGTCGGCGTTGCGCTCATCGCCCGAGCCGTCGCCCAGATCTACCACTTCGTCAAGCTCGGCCAGCCCGTGCCCGCAGGCAGCCGCACCGACAACCCCCGAGGGCGCACGATCACCCTGGCCAAGGAGTTCCTCGGCCACACCCGGATGAACCGCTGGGGCATCGTGGGCTTCGCCCACTGGTTCGTCGCGATCGGCTTCCTCACCCTGCCTCCGACGCTGGCCCAGGCGTACGGCCAACTCTTCCAGGCCGACTGGATGCTCCCCGTCCTCGGCGGCTTCGTGCCGTTCGAGATGTACATCGAGTTCATCGGCCTGATGACCGTCGTCGGCATCCTGACGCTGATGGCGATCCGACTGCTCAACCTCCCCTCCCGGGCCGGTCGCAAGTCCCGCTTCGCCGGTTCGAAGGCGTGGCAGGCGTACTTCGTCGAGTACGTCATCCTGACCATCGGCATCGCCATCCTGGTCCTGCGGGGACTCGAAGGCGCCATCCACCACGTGGACGGCTACGAGGCCGCGTACTTCGTCTCGTACCCCCTCGTCCTCGCGTTCGACGGCCTGAGCGTCCCCACCCTCCAGACGCTGATCTACTTCACCGCGATGATCAAGATCGGGACCTCGTTGATCTGGATGATCACGGTCTCGCTCAACACCAACATGGGCGTCGCCTGGCACCGCTTCCTCGGCTTCCCCAACATCTGGTTCAAGCGCAACGCCACCGGCGCCTCCGCGCTCGGCCCGCTCCAGCCGATGGCGTCGGGCGGCAAGGAGATCGACTTCGAGACCGTCTTCGACGACGAAGAGGGTGCCGAGGAGACCGTCTTCGGCGTCTCCCAGGTCGAGCACTTCTCCTGGAAGGGCATCCTCGACTTCTCCACGTGCACGGAGTGCGGTCGCTGCCAGTCCCAGTGCCCCGCCTGGAACACCGGGAAGCCGCTCTCCCCCAAGCTGCTGATCATGTCCCTGCGCGACCACGCGCACGCCAAGGCCCCCTATCTGCTGGCCGGTGGCGGCAAGACGATGGAGGGCGAGGAGAAGGCGTCGGCCGAGGCCCTCAAGGACGTACCGGCGGCTGCCCTGGCGGAGGCGGAACGCCCCCTGATCGGCACGGTCGAAGAGAACGGCGTGATCGACCCGGACGTCCTGTGGTCCTGCACCACCTGCGGCGCCTGCGTCGAACAGTGCCCGGTCGACATCGAGCACATCGACCACATCGTCGACATGCGCCGCTACCAGGTGATGATCGAGTCCGCGTTCCCCTCCGAGGCGGGCACGATGCTCAAGAACCTGGAGAAGAAGGGCAACCCCTGGGGCCTGGCGAAGAAGCAGCGCGTCGAGTGGACCAAGGAGGTCGACTTCGAGGTGCCGATCGTCGGCCAGGACATCGAGGACCTCACCGAGGTCGAGTACCTCTACTGGGTCGGCTGCGCGGGCGCCCTGGAGGACCGGGCCAAGAAGACCACCAAGGCCTTCGCCGAACTGCTGCACATGGCGGGCGTCAAGTTCGCGATCATGGGCGGCGAGGAGAAGTGCACCGGCGACTCCCCCCGCCGTCTGGGCAACGAGCCGCTGTTCCAGCAGCTCGGCCAGGAGAACGTGGCGATGCTGAACATGGCCTTCGGCGAGGACGACGAGGACGAGTCGACGCGCAAGCCCAAGGCGGCGAAGAAGATCGTCGCCACCTGCCCGCACTGCTTCAACACCATCGCCAACGAGTACCCGCAGCTGGGCGGCGAGTTCGAGGTCATCCACCACACGCAGTTGCTCCAGCACCTCATCGACGAGGGCAAACTGCTGCCCGTCACCCCGGTCGACGGTCTGATCACCTACCACGACCCGTGTTACCTCGGCCGGCACAACAAGGTCTACACACCGCCGCGGGAGATCATGTCCGCGGTCCCCGGCCTGCGCCAGCAGGAGATGCACCGCCACAAGGAACGCGGCTTCTGCTGCGGTGCCGGCGGCGCGCGGATGTGGATGGAGGAGCGCATCGGCAAGCGCATCAACAACGAGCGCGTGGACGAGGCACTCTCCCTCAACCCGGACATCGTCTCGACCGCCTGCCCCTTCTGCCTGGTCATGCTGAGCGACTCGGTCAACGGCAAGAAGAACAGCGGCGAGGCCAAGGAGAGCCTCCAGGTCGTGGATGTGGCGCAACTGCTGCTCGACTCGGTGAAGACTCCGCCGTCCGACCCCCCGGCGGCTCCGCAGACGCCGACGGACGCACCCGAACCGGAGCCGGTGCAGTAACCGCGGCCCGATCGCCCGACAGGGGTGGGGGAACCGTCCCCGGACGGTTCCCCCACCCCTGTCCCGTGCACCGGGCGTACGAACTGACAACACCCGCCGCCGACATAACTCACCTAGGAGGCGAACCCACCAAAAGCCCCCACTCGCCCCTTAACCGATCTCCGGCACCCAGAACGCCGTCCTCCACACCCGCCCACCGCATCCCGGCTGTACGGACGTTCCAACGACGGAGCATCATGGGGCGGCGAAACGGAGATGGGACGGTTGTCGTGGCAACAGGTGCAGGGGCTTGGTGGACCGGGGCGCGTACGAGGGGAAGGCGGCCGGCCGGTGCGTCGATCGCTTACCGCCCGACCCCCACATCACGGTCGAGGACCGCGGTACGGGCCGTCGCTCCGGCCCTCTGTCTGACACTCCTCGTCGGCTGCTCGGCCACCGACGACGGCGACCCGTCGGCGAAGAACGGCGACGCGGCCCCGTCCACGAGCCGGGCACCCGCACCCCAACTGCCGGTCCCCCAGGGCAAGGGCAGCAAGCTCCCGGACGACTTCAACGGCGACGGCCATCGCGACCTCGTCCTGAACGACCTGGTCAAGGATGCGAAGGACAGTCAGGGAGACGATGCGGGCATCGGCATCGTCTACGGAACCGACGGCCCGCGCACCCTTGATCCGGCGGTCAACCGCCTGCTCACCGTCCGGGAGAACGCGGCGCCCATCGGGGGCGTACTCCCCGCGGCCTTCGACGCCGAAGTCTCCTGTGACCTCGACGGCGACGGCTTCGCGGACCTCGTCGTCGCCACGGACCCCCCGTACAACGGAGTCGGACGCCCGCCCGTACCCCTGCAACTCCTCTTCGGCTCACCTGACGGCATCGGGGGCAAGGCCGTCGTGCTGCGCATCCCGGACCGGGCGCGCTACGGCGACGAGTGGCCCGACAATCCCGTCTGCGGCGACTTCGACGGCGACGGCAGCGCGGACCTGGCGGTTACCGCATCGGCGGGGCGCATCAGCTATCTGCGCGGCCCCTTCACCAGGGCGGGCGCCCCCAAGGCCGCGCCGGCACCGATCCCCGACGGCGGTGCAGCGATCGCGGCACCGGCCGGCGACGCCGACGTCAACGACGACGGCTATGACGACCTGGTGGTCACCCAACGCCCGCCACAGGTCGGCCAGGCATTCGCCGGCACCCTGCTCCTGGGCGGCCTCCGCGGCCCGGCCGAAGCAGGCGGCCCGTACCGCACCAAGGCCCTGAAACCCCCGGCCGAACCCGCGCTGACGGGCGGCGAGACGAGCTTCCTTCGGTACGCCGACTTCGACGGGGACAAGCGCCGCGACACGGTCGTCCGCATCCACCAACAGGAACGGACGGACATCGTGGCGCTCCACGGGACGCGCGGAAAGCCCACCGAACCGCTGGTGACCTTCAGCACGGCGATCTTCCTGCGCTAGGGCCCCCTTCACGATCCCCGCCGCACCCGTGCGCCCTGGGGCTGACCCCCCAGGGTTCCCCTAAGGGATGTCACAGGTCGGCCGCAATGGGGGCGCTCACCACCGTGCGCCGGTACTCCGCACGGATGGAACGGGTACGTTCAAAGGCGTGGCTGGATTCAGGATCGGACGCGGCCGGGACAACCGCACGCAGCAGCAGCAACCTCGACAGGCACCGCCGCCCTACCCGGGTGGCGGCGGCCAGCAGCCGTATGCGCGGCAGCCACAACAGCCGCCGCAGTGGCCCCAGGGCTCCGGCCCGCAGGGCCATCAGCCGCAGTACGGCGAGCCGGAGTACTTCGGTGACCCGCACCACGGCGGGCAACAGCGCGGCGGACCCCCGCAGCACGACCCGTACGCGAACAGCGCGGGTCACACCCGGGCGTTCAGCATCGACGACCCCTACGGCGACGGATCGACCTACCAGGCGGGCAACGCACCCGCGCCCCCGCCGGGTCCCCGACTCCACTGGAAGCAGTTGCTGAGCGGAATCGTGCTCCGCCCCAAGGCGACGTTCTGGCAGATGCGGGACTACGCGGTGTGGGGCCCGGCACTGGTCGTGACCTTCGTGTACGGCCTCCTCGCCATCTTCGGCTTCGACAAGGCCCGCGAGGAGACGATCAACGCGACGCTCTCCTCGGCGATCCCGTACGTGCTCACCACGGGCGTCGCGTTGGTGATCGCCGGCTTCATCCTGGGCGCGGTCACCCACACGCTCGCCCGCCAACTCGGCGGCACCGGCGCCTGGCAGCCGACCGTCGGCCTCTCCATGCTGATCATGTCGATCACCGATGCACCGCGACTGCTGTTCGCGCTCTTCCTGGGTGGCGAGAACTCCCTGGTCCAACTGCTGGGCTGGGCGACCTGGTTGGGCGCGGGAGCCCTCTTCACCCTGATGGTGAGCAGGTCGCACGACCTGCCCTGGCCGAAGGCGCTGGGCGCGGCCTCGATCCAGCTCATCGCACTGCTGTCGATCATCAAGTTGGGAACGCTCTGAGTTCTCGACACACCCGTGAGGGCCCGCCCGGTGTGCATCGGGCGGGCCCTCACGGGTTTCGAGACGGTCAGGAATCCAGAACCTGCCCCTGCCTGCGAACGACGGGCTTCTCCACGCTCCAGGGGAAATTGATCCAGTCGTCCGTGCGCTTCCAGACGTACTCGCACTTCACGAGCGAGTGCGACTTCTCGTAGATCACGGCGGAACGAACCTCCGCAACATGGTCGACGCAGAAATCGTGGACGAGCTTCAACGTCTTACCCGTGTCCGCGACGTCGTCCGCGATCAGGACCTTCTTGTCCGAGAAGTCGATCGCATTCGGTACGGGTGCGAGCATCACCGGCATTTCCAGAGTGGTTCCCACTCCGGTGTAGAACTCGACATTGACGAGATGGATGTTCTTGCAATCGAGCGCGTAGGCCAATCCACCCGCAACGAAGACACCACCCCGGGCAATGGAAAGCACGACGTCGGGCTCGAACCCGTCATCGGCGATGGTCTGCGCCAGCTCCCTGACCGCGCCGCCGAACTTCTCGTACGTCAGATTCTCGCGCACCTCACTCATGGCTCAGACCTGCGTCCGGTGGAAGTTCTGGAACGAGCGGGACGCCGTCGGTCCGCGCTGTCCCTGGTAGCGGGAGCCGTAGCGCTCACTGCCGTAGGGGAACTCGGCGGGAGAACTCAGCCGGAACATGCAGAGCTGCCCGATCTTCATCCCAGGCCAGAGCTTGATGGGCAATGTCGCCAAATTCGAGAGCTCCAGGGTCACATGTCCGGAGAACCCGGGGTCGATGAAGCCCGCCGTGGAATGGGTCACCAGACCCAACCGGCCGAGGGAACTCTTCCCCTCCAAACGGGAGGCGAGGTCGTCGGGCAACGAGATGACCTCATAGGTCGACGCGAGCACGAATTCACCGGGGTGAAGGATGAACGCCTCGTCACCTTCCGGCTCGACGGTACGCGTGAGATCGCCCTGCTCGACGGCAGGGTCGATATGGGGGTAGCGGTGGTTCTCGAACACCCGGAAGTAGCGGTCGAGCCGCACATCGATGCTGGAGGGCTGCACCATGGATTTGTCGTAGGGATCGATACGCACACGACCTGCGTCGATCTCGGCCCGGATGTCCTTGTCTGAGAGAAGCACCCCCCGAGGATACGCAGAGCGCGCGGACCCGCCCCACTCGGACGACTCCGCGCGCCTGCACTCACGCGCCCACCCTCATGCAGTTGCCCTCATGAGCACCTAGCGCCTGGCGGACTCCACCGGCACGACACTCCGCAGCCGCGCACACCGCGGACACCGCACAAGCCGCCCGGGTCCGATCCGCGCAGCACCGAGCTGCTGCATCGGAAACGAAGCGGTGGCAAACACGTGCCCTTCGGCACAGCGGACGACGGTGCGCTCCATCAAGTCCATCGAGTCCCTTCCCCGGAAAATGCGGACGAACGCCCACATTAGGGGATCAGCCACCCACCACGCCGACCGGCACTCCGAACCGCCACCGTACGCCTCAACTCCCTTGCCCTGCATCCCGATCACCACCACCACACCACGAAAGGCCCACCGGCTTCATACGCCGGGGGCCGGGAATGGGGTAGAGTGAGCGGCGTTGCGACTGCGAGTGAGCGGTCGATTGCGCGGGTGTAGTTTAATGGTAGAACATGAGCTTCCCAAGCTCAGAGCGCGAGTTCGATTCTCGTCACCCGCTCCATGAAGAAGGCCCAGGTCGGAGACCGGGGCCTTTCTTGTTGTCTAGACCACATCAGGTGTCGCGTGCCCGTTGCGTGCCCGTCCGTGCCAGATGGCCGATCGCGGCCCTTCTGACAGACAGTCTGCAGCAGCTGGTCCGGCCGGCGGACGACCGTCGACACCCCAAGCGGTTCGCATCTCATCCGTTCGATTCTCGTTGCCGGGAAGCTTCAGCCTCCGCTCCCGGGATCTTGTCGTTGCTTGAACCCTCAGCGCGCTGCATGGCCGTCGCAGAACAGAGCCACCGCAGCCACTCGCACCCCCCTCTCTCCCCTACGTGCCATGATGTAGCACTAGGTAGCACATGGGGCTATCGTGTAAGCCATGGCAGCTCAGCACGAGATCACTCAGCGCGATCTGCGCAGTCGGTCGAAAGAGATCATGGACGCCGTTCAGAGCGGACAGTCCTTCACCGTCACCCGGGATGGGCACCAGATCGGTGAGCTGATCCCCCTCCGGCGACGCCGGCGGTTCGTCCCCCGCGGAGAGTTCGCGGCAATGTCCCGCACAGCGCCCGGCATCTCCCTCGATGCTTTCCGGACCGATCAGAGTGCCACCGCCGAGCAGGAGACGGACGATCCCTATGCCCGCTGAGCACCAGCAGGGACTGCTCGACACCACCATCATGATCTTGCGCAAGTGGGTGGACCCCGAAGAACTGCCCGCTGAAGTGGCGATCAGCGCCATCACGCTGGCAGAACTCTCCGCGGGTCCCCACGAAGTGCGCCGGAACGAAGAGCAAGACGACTATGACGAGCACGCCGAACGTGCACGCCGAATGGACGTCCTCCAACGTGCCGAGAACGAATTCGACCCCATCCCGTTCGACGCCGAAGCCGCCCGTATCTATGGCAGGGTGTGCGCGGCCGTCATCGGAGCCGGCCGCAAGCCCCGGCGTCGAGTGGCCGACTTGATGATCGCGGCCACCGCGATCGCCGAAGACCTGCCTCTCTTCACCACAAACCCCGACGACTTCAAGGGGCTTGAAGAACTGCTCACTGTCGTCCCCGTCCATCGGCCGGCCGTGCTCCACGACCGATGAACAACATCAAGGCCAACGCCCGCGCCAGAGGCCGGATGTTTCCGGATCAGCAACCTGGTCAGCCCACCGCACCAGATGCGCACCAGAAGAGGCGGCGAACCACGGTCAACGGTGGCTTCACCAGGTCAACCCAGCTCGACATCCGTGAATGCCCAGTTCAGGCGGCACCCGCCGCATAAACGATCAGTGCTTCCCAAGCCCAGAGCGCGAGTTCGATTCTCGTCACCCGCTCCAGAGAAAACCCCCAGGTCAAAGACCCGGGGGTTTCGTGTTGTCTAGATCGCTCTAGGACTCCCGCACCACCTGAACCCATTTTGCGCTCCTCGTGCGCCTTCTCACGGGTCAGCCGCACCATCCGGTCCAGCCCGCCCGCAACCTCCTGCTCGGGCTCA
Source organism: Streptomyces sp. NPDC005963 (assembly GCF_040638655.1). Lineage (NCBI taxonomy): Bacteria > Bacillati > Actinomycetota > Actinomycetes > Kitasatosporales > Streptomycetaceae > Streptomyces > Streptomyces sp. NPDC005963. The sequence continues at coordinate 29,380 of NZ_JBEXVD010000009.1, forward strand.
AGATCCGAGTGCTGATAGATCAGCGCGGCCTTCTCCGAACTGGGCCAAAGACTCCACCGGCTGATGCTGCCTTGGGATGAGGTGCATTCCTGCCCCAAGACCGCTTAGCCTCTACCGGTCCGCCTGGCCTCGGGCGGTTCAAGGGAGGGGTGTTCATGCAGCAGCGGGGAGTGGGCAGGGGGTTAAGAGCCGCGGCCTGGGTACTTGTGCCACTCGGGTTGATCCTGGCGCTGGGGGGCACCTGGTACTTGCTCGCGAAGTACCAGGGGATCACCGTCACGGGTGAGGCGATGAAGCCCACGTACCGCCCAGGTGAGCGGCTGGTCGTCGAGCGTATCGACGTGGGCGAGATACGCAGGGGTGATGTCGTACTCGTCCATGTGCCCGATCGCTATCAGGGCAGACCGGTCCTACAGCGGGTCATCGGGATGGGCGGCGATCATGTGGTGAGCGACGGAAGTCGGATCACGGTGAAGGGGAAGCCGGTCGACGAACCGTATGTGATGCGCGGCGAAGTGAACCCGACAACCGCACCGTACGACGTGAAGGTGCCGGACGAGCGGTTGTTCCTGCTGGGCGACCACCGGGGGAACTCGAACGACTCGCGGTACTTCCTTGACAATGAGTCGGGCAGCGTCGCGGCCTCCGGGGTGCTCGGGCGAGTGCAAGAGGATTTCACTGTGCCAGCGGTGTTGGCGGCGCTCGGGGTCCTCGGGATCGTGCTGACCCTGGTCGGGATCGGCCTGGGGATCGGAGGGTACGCGGCCGGGCGGCGGGCCCGGTGGTCGCACGCGGCTGTGCCGCCGTGGCCCGTGGCCTAAGCGTTCTTGAGCATTTGTGGTGTGGCCGGCGTGAGCACGCGGGCTCGGTGGGGCAGGTCGCGATCGGCGGTAGGCCCACTACCGGGACTACCGGAGCCTTCCCATGTGGTGAACCGGGGCGCTCCGGTGTAGCGCACTGCCGCCCTGCGTCAGCTCTTTGCTGTGTCGTCGCCCGTCTGCCCGGTGCCCTCAGCCGCGGCTGCCTTCTCACGCATCTTGCGCACCAGTTCCGCCTTCTGGTCGGCGGCACCCTGGCGGTCGAGGTTGCGGTGCGGGCCGTTGTTCTGCCGCTCGGCGCGGGACAGCTTCTTGCGCTGCCCTCCGCCCATGCCCACGGGGTTGTTGATGTTCTTGCTCACGGTCACGGATCCTCCCGGTAGTGGTGTGAGGTGATCTACGGATTCATCGGTGGAGACGGACGCGGCGACGTCGAAGGGCGTCAGCAGGCGGGCCCGTCACCCACTCACTCGTAAATCGGCGTCTGGAAGAACACGACAAGGACGTTACCCGGTTCTGTCGGCACCGCACACCAGTGCGTTCGACAGTCCGGATGGAATCCCCACGGGCGTCGCTGGGCAGCCGCGTCACTGGCTCGTAGGGTGGCGGCGGTGCGCTGGGCGGCTACACCGTCCGGTGCGGTTCGGTGCCGGGGATCGGCGTACGAGCCCTCGCCACCCCACAGCAGCCCTCCTTCTCCCCGGTCCACAGCCGTGAGGCCATCGACCGATGACACCCATGACGGATCGCCTTCCATCATCTTCTTGAGGTCGAGGGGAGAGAGGACCATGAAGCCCCCCGGCCTGGCGGGGTCGAGGGCGACCTCATAGGAGTGCCCGTCGGCGTAGTGGAGTGCGTCCTTGAGGGGCAGCTCGAAGTCCTTCCACAGGCGCTGTTGATGACCGGTCTCCCACGTCGTCGCCGTACCGTTCGAGTCCAACTGCTGGACCTGGGGCATGTGCCCTCCGCAGGAGGGAGCCCGCCTCGTGTGCGGGCCGACGCTCAGGCGCGCTGGGCCCGGTCGTAGACCTTCTTGGCGGTGGCGCCGAGGATCTCTCCGTACATCTTGGTGGGTGTCGTGGAGTCGAGCGCGGAGTTGACCGAGATCAGAGTGCCCTTGCCGGTGGTGGTGTTGAAGCCGGCGAGCCAGGGGCCGCCGCTGGCGCCGCCGCTCAGGCTGCAGGGGATGACCTGGGTGCCGTGCTCCTTCTTCGCCGTGCCGACGCAGCGCAGGAGTTCCTCGCCTCGCTGCGGACTGGTGGCGGGGTAGCCGAGGGCGGAGACGGTACCGCCGACGGGACGGTTGAAGGCGATGTCCTGGCCGCCCACGACCTCGGTGAGCTTGCGGCCCTTCTTATCGGCGTCGACGACCAGCGCCGACATGTCGTGCACGGAGTCGTTCTCCCAACTGCGCGGTGTGACGGCGCTGCGGACCGCGAAGGCGCCGTACGGCATCTTGCCCTTGCTGTAGCCGGGTACGAACACCATGTCCATGTTGGTGTTGTAGGGGGACGAACCCCGGCGCACGCAGTGGGCCGCTGTCATCACGGCGGATTTGTTGGCGCTCTTGACGGCGGTGGCCGTGCACCAGGTGTCGGCACCCTTGGAGTTGACGAAGAAGAGTCGGCCCACGGTCTTGAGAGGGGTGCCCCGGTACGGCTTGGCCTTCGGTCCGGTCGGTCCGAGGTCCACGGACTTCCCGACGGCCTTGATGCGGGCGGGCGTCCAGTAGGCGAGGGCTGCCTTGCGCTCCTTGGCGGTGTACGACAGGACTGAGACCGGGTCCGCAGGGGCGGCTTGGGCGGCTCCGGCCGTCACGACGGTCTGAGCAGCGAGGGCGAGGACCGTACCGGCCACGGCCAGTCCCGTGGCCCGACCACGAAAGCTCCGGATCAGGGAAGTTGAGGTCTCGGGCATGGCTGGTGGCTCCTCGCTGCTGCGGTCGACGGACGGGCTGTCCGTTCGTACAGCAGGAGCGAGTGACCGCTCATCGGGTTGTCGCTGTCGACGTCCTGTGACACGGATGTGCGGAGGTGCGAACACCAACTCGACCTGCCCTGGGGGCAGGTCGCTGGCGCATCACCCCGGTGGTCTGCCGGGCGGGCGTCTGCGGACGAGTCATGGCGCGGTGTCCCCGCGGCGGGCGGTCGTGTCGAGCAGTTCTGGCAGGTCCTTGAGCCGGTCGAGGCCCCTGACGGCGCGGGCGGTGCGGTGGTTGGCGGCGAGCCGGGTGCGGTGGCGGTGGAGGAAGGCCCAGTAGCCGGCGGTGTAGGGGCAGGCTTTGTCGCCGGTTCGGTGGGCGGGGTGGTAGGCGCACGGTCCGCACAGGTCGCTCATCCTGTTGATGTAGGCGCCGCCTGAGGTGTACGGCTTGGTCGTCATCAGACCGCCGTCCGCGTACTGGGACATGCCGACGACATTGGGAAGCATGACCCAGTCGTAGCCGTCGACGAAGCAGCGGTGGAACCAGTCGGTGACGGCAGAAGGATCCCAGCCGTCCTGGAGCGCCCGGCTGCCGAGCACCATCAGGCGGGGGATGTGATGGGTCCAGCCGGTGTCCCGTACCTGGGCGAGGACGGTGGAGAGGCAGTTGGCGGTGACCGCCTCGGCGTCCAGGTCGAGGAACCAGTCCGGCAGGGGCGCGGTGTGGCGCAGGACGTTGCGGTGTCGGTAGTCCTCCCCGAAGTGCCAGTACAAGTGCCAGACGTACTCGCGCCACCCGGCGATCTGCCGGATGAAGCCCTCGACGCTGTTGAGGGGGGCGTCGCCGGCGCGGTGGGCCCGTTCTGCGCGTCCCACGCATTCGGCCGGGTCGAGGAGGCCGAGGTTCAGGGGTGCGGACAGCAGGCTGTGGCTCATCGTCGGGTCGGCCGCGAGCATGGCGTCCTCGTAGCGTCCGAAGTCCGGCAGCCGGTGGGTGATGAAGTGCCGCAGCGCGGAGAGTGCCTCGCGTCGAGTGGCGGGGAAGCACCGGGGGCCGTCCCGGCCGACGAAGGACATGTCACCGTCGCGCTCCCAGCCATCGAGGTCGCGGCGCACCTCTTCGTCAATGGCGTCCTCGCGTGGCCGCCAGGGGCCTCGGACGTCGAGGGTGTCCCGGGCGCGGGGCGGGGGTTCGCGGTTGTCGTGGTCGAGGTTCCACTGTCCCCCCGCGGGCTCGTCGCCATCCATCAGCAGGTCGTGCCGCTCCCGGACCCAGTGGTAGAAGGGCTCCAGTCGGAGTCCTGGTCCGCCGCGGCGGCTGGCCCAGTCGGCGAAGTCGTCGTGGCTCACCAGGAAACCCTTCGCCGGAAGGATCTCGACGCCCTTCTGCCTACCGACGAAATCCAGTGCCCGTCGTGAGGTGGGGTGGCAGACCGTCAGAATGTCGTCGCCACCCCCCTTGTGTGAGGTGCCCGCGCCTCCCTTGGATGACCGGTCTCCAAGAGCTTTGGCCAGTCCCTCGGCATACGTCTCGGCTTTGATGTAAGTGACCCGGTCGCCGAGTTCGGCGGCGCGGTGCCGCATCGCCGAAAGCACCAGATGGGCTTTGGCGCGGTGGAACCGACGCCTGCGCAGCACCGAGCGCGCCTCGATCATGACCACCGGAGCCTGGGGGTCCGGGCCGCAGTGGCGGGGCGCGAGGAAATGCGGACCGAGTTGGTCCCCGAACAGCCAATGGGGTCGTGGCGCCATGGGGTTCCGCCTCTCACGGCCGCTGTTCCGTGGGTACGACGCCGGAGCGAGACAGGGAGGGCTGAGGACACCGGCCCATTGTCACGGAGGTGTCGATGCACTGCGCGGTGCCGCTCGGTGACCATCGAGTTTCGGACCTGGCCGATGCTGCCAGCCGCCACCCTCTTTCGTTGCGGCGACACCCCGTCTGGACGGGGAGCCGCCTCCCACACCCGCCATGAGTACCCCCCTGTTCTCTGGACGTTCGGACGAGCCCTGGGGCAGGCTCGTCGGAGGCGACGTTACGGGGGTTCGAAGTGAGCACGGAGCTGACCGATCGGATCGTGGAGCGGCGGGCCGGGGACGGTGATCCCCGGGCGTTGGTGGGGGAGTTGCGCAGGGCCCTGGTGTTGGTGCCTTTCGAAGGCGAGGGGTTGTGGACGGCATCGTTGGGTGGCGTGCGGTGGGTGTGCGCCTTCACCGATGAGGAGGCGTTGGCGCGGTTCGCCTCAGCCCGCGGGGAGGCGGGGCGGGAGTGGGAGTTCGCGGAGTTGCGCGGGGCCCGGTTGCTGGACGAGATCGTGCCGGCGATGGGGGTGCCGGCGGGAGTCGCGGTCAACATCGCGGATCCGGAGGGGTCGATGTTGTTTCCGCCGGTGGTGGGGATCGTGCCGGATGCGGTCGCGGTGGTCGAGGGCGGGCAGGGCTGATGGGCGGCTTGGAGGATCTGAAGTTCGACGCGGAGTCGGTCCGCAAGGTCACCGAGGGCCTCCGGGCGGCCGTGTCGGAGTTGCGGGAGGTGGGCACCGGTACGGGGTCGGTGCTGGGCAAGGGGTTCTCCGGCATGTCGATGACCGGCATGGAGGCCGGCCACCACGGGTTGTCGGCGGACTTCGAGGACTTCTGCGAGCGGTGGGAGTGGGGGGTGCGGGCGCTGATCCAGGACGCGAACACCCTGGCTGCCGCACTGGGTCTGGCCGCGGGTCTGGTGTGGGAGGAGGACCAGTACCGCAAGGGCACCTTGAAGATCGTCGTGAATGCCGGTGTCGGCAATCCGCACGCCTCCGAGGACGAGATCGTCAAGCAGAAGTGGGGGGATCTGATGACGCCCGACTACCTCAGTCCGGACTACAGCAAGGAGTCCTTCGACCGGGCGCGGGAGGAGAGCGCCCAGGTGTGGAAGGACACCGGGCGGGCCCTGGTGACCGAGGGCAACGGGGGCCGCCAGTCGCGGATCCTGAACGACATGTTGGGCGTGGATCAGCAGGAGTTCGACCGGGCGGTGGACGACCAGTTCGGCCCTTCGCCCGAGGAGCGGGCACGGCAACAGCAGGGCGGGGGGAGCTGACCCATGGGCATCGGTGATTTCCTCAGTGACATCACGCCGGATGTCGTGGAGGACGCGGTCGAGGACGCCACGGAGTGGGTGGGTGACGGGGTCGAGGCGGCAGGCGACTGGAGCGCCGACCGGTTGCAGGACGTGGGTTGGGACTCGGGCGCGGATTGGGTGCGCGAGCAGTCCCGGTCGTTGGCGAATCGGATGGGCGCCGAGGTCGATGAGCTCGATCTGGGGCAGACCGAGGACAAGTCCAAGCTGATCTACGGTTCTGCCTCGAAGCTGCGTTCAACGGCGGCCCACTTGAAGGACTTCCAGAAGTCGTTCACCTCCGTAGGTGAGGGCCTGAAGGGGTTGGACTCGTCCGCGGTGAAGGGGGAGGGGGCGGACGCGTTCCGGGAGACGGTCGCGGTCGAGCCCCCGAAGTGGTTCAAGGGTGCGGACGCCTACGGCAAGGCGGCGGAGGCGCTGGAGACGTTCGCCTCCACCGTCGAATGGGCCCAGGACCAGGCACAGACGGCGATCGAGAAGTGGAAGGCCGGTACAAAGGCCTCCGCGGACGCTCTGGACGCGTTCAAGGCGAAGACGGAGACGTACAACCAGGCCGTCGACAAGTACAACGCGCAGCCCGCGGAGAAGCAGGACCTGTCGTCACTGCCGCCGAAGCCGGGCAAGTTCGTCGATCCGGGCACCGCGTTGATGAAGGAGGCACAGGAGATCCTGGCCGAGGCTCGCCGACAGCGGAACTCGGCTGCCGAGACTGCGCGCACTTCGGTGCGGGCGGCACGTGATGCGGCCCCGCCGAAACCGTCCTACGCCGAGCAGGCCAAGAGCGGGCTCGACGAGATCGAGGTGATGCAGTCCCATTTCGTCGGCGGCATCATCAAGGGAACGGCCGGGCTGGTCACCTTCGTCCGCAGTGTGAATCCATTGGACCCGTACAACCTCACGCATCCCGCCGAGTACGGGCTTGCGCTCAGCAACACCGCCGCCGGGTTGGTGCAGGTGGCGAATGACCCGTGGGGTGCGGGTAAGCAGATGGTGACCGGGTTTATGAAGGACCCGGCCGAAGGCTTCGGACGGCTGGTGCCCGATCTGCTGCTCACCGCGGCGACGGGTGGTGGTGGGGCTGCCGTCAAAGGTGCGCGGATCGCGAAGGAAGCCGCTGATCTGGCGGCGGACGCATCCCGGGCGCGCAAGGCCGTGGACGACGCGCCCGCCGGTACGCACGACCGGTCGGACGGGGAGCGCACGACCCAGAACACGGACCCCGTCGATCTGGCCACGGGACGGATGTTCCTTCCGCAGACGGACGTGGTGTTGCCGGGCACCTTGCCGCTGGTGTTCAGCCGTCGGGTCGAGTCGGGTTACCGGGCGGGGCGGTTCTTCGGCCCTTCGTGGTCCTCGACCGTCGATGAACGCTTGGAGGTCGATCCCGTCGGCGTTGTCCATGTCACCGCGGACGGGCTGTTCCTCACCTATCCCCATCCCGCGCCCGGGCTGCCCACCGCGCCGGAAACCGGTAGGGCGCGTGCACGGCTGGTGCGTGAGGACTCCGGTGACTACACGATCACCGACCCCGACACGGGGTTGGTCCGCTCCTTCACCGTGCCCCTCGGCGCCGAGCCCGGTGCGGACGGGGACATCTGGCTGACCCAGATCACCGACCGCAACCACAACACCGTCACCATCGACCGCACGGAGACCGGCGCCCCGCTGGCCATCGCCCACTCCGGCGGCTATCACCTCGTCCTCACCACCGACGAGGAAAACGGCCGGATCACCGCATTGGAACTCGCGGACGGTGACACCACCCACCCGATCAGAACCTACGGCTACACCAACGGCGACCTCACCACCGTCTCCAAGCCCTCCGGCGCCACCCTCACCTTCGAGTACGACGAAGACCACCGGGTCACCGCCTGGATCGACTCGAACAACAGCCGCTACGACTACGTCTACGACGACCGGCACCGTGTCATCGGCGAGGGCGGCGAAGCCGGTCACTACCAACTGACGCTCGCCTACGGCACCCCGGACCCCGCGACCGGCCACCGCACCACCACGCTCACCACCGCACGGGGACACACCACCCGACATCTCATCGACCGCAACTCCCGCACGCTCGCCACCACCAATCCCCTGGGCCACACCGCTCGCTACACCTACGACTCCCGGGGCAACCAACTCAGCCACACGGACCCGCTGGGTCACACCACCACGTACACCTACGACGGCGACGGGCGGCTCACCAGCCTCATCCTTGCCGACACCAGTCAAGCGCGTACGGAGTACGACTCATGGGGCCTGCCGACAGCCCATTTCGGCAGGGACGGAACCAGCAAGCAACAGGAGTACGACGAGCGGGGCAATCTGGTCGTGGTCACCGACCAGTGCGGTTCCAGCACGCGTTGGACCTATGACGCCCAAGGGCGCCCCACTTCGGTCACCGACGCACAGGGTGGTGTAGCCCAAGTGCTGTGCGATGGTCCGGGCCTCCCGTTGAGAACGACCGATCCTGCTGGCTCGGCCATTTGCATTGACCGTGACGGCTTCGGTCGCCCTGTTCGCATCACGGACCCCTTGGGCGCGATCACACAACTCGCATGGAGTTCTGATGGTGAGTTGACGCGGCGGACCAGTCCAGATGGTGCCGTCGAGGCTTGGGCCTACGACGGCGAGGGCAACTGCACCAGTCACACCGATGCAGTCGGTCGGACCACTCTATTTGAGTACACGCACTTCGATCTCCTATCGGCTCGGACCGACCCCGATGGAACACGCCATGAGTTTTCGCACGACAACGAGCTCCGTCTCACCGAGGTGACCAACCCTCAGGGCAAGACGTGGTCCTACACCTACGATCGCGGCGGCTACCTGGCATCCGAGACCGACTTCGACGGTCGCACACTCACCTACTCCCTCGACCCGGCAGGGCGGCTCCGCTCCCTGACAAATGCACTTGGTCAGGTGATCTCCTATGAGCGTGACCAAGTCGGCCGAGTGATCAACAAGGACGTGCTGGGCGAGGTTACCCACTATGCCTACGACCGCGCGGGCCGGTTGACCCGGGCAGCCGCCCCGAACTGTGAGCTGACCTACCAGTACGATCGCCGCGGTCGGGTCAAAACAGAAGTGTCGGACGGCTACGCCACCACCTATGCGTATGACGCACTCGGCCGACGTACCCGCCGCACCACGCCGACCGGCCAGGTCACGAGCTACAGCTACGATGCCGCTGGCCATCTCGCCCGCCTCACCAGTGGCGAACACCACATCGTATTCACCCGCGATGCCTCAGGTCATGAGCACAAACGTACATACGGTGAATCACTCGCCTTTCTATCGACTTGGAATGCAGCAGGTCGACTGTCTGCCGAAAGTATCGCGACTGACACCAAGTTCGTGAACCACCGCGCCTACACCTACCGCGCCGACGGCCAGCTAACGAGTCTGAGCGACGCTTTGCGCGGCACATCCAGTTTCGAACTGGATGCCGCAGACAGGGTTACGTCGGTCACAGCAGCGGGTTGGACCGAGACGTACGCCTATGACTCGGCCGGGAATCAAACCCATGCGTCCTGGCCCACTGTCCATCCTCGCCATGAGACAGTAGGTGAACGTGTCTATGAAGGCACAAACATTTCCCGTGCTGGAAGCACCCGCTATCGTCACGACACCATCGGTCGAGTCATCGTTCGCCAGAGAACTCGACTTTCTCGTAAACCTGACACTTGGCACTATTCGTGGAATGCCGAAGACCTTCTCACCGGAGTAACCACACCGGATGGCGTCCGATGGCGCTACTGCTACGACCCTCTCGGTCGTCGCACCGCCAAACAACGACTCGCGGACGACGGCGAGACCGTGGTGGAAGAGACTCGCTTCACCTGGGACGGCACCACCCTCTGCGAACAGACCAGCGTGTCCCGAGAACTTCCGAACCCGATAACCCTCACGTGGGATCATCACGGACGTCGCCCCCTGGCTCAGACCGAGCGCATCCGCTCAGAAGAAGTTCCCCATTCGACGGTCGACGAACGCTTCTTCGCCATCGCCACCGATATCATCGGCACCCCCACCGAACTCATCTCTGAAACAGGCGACATCGCTTGGCGCTGTCGCAGCACCCTGTGGGGGATCACAGCTTGGAACACCGACGCATCCGGATACACGCCTCTGCGATTCCCCGGCCAGTACCATGATCCCGAAACTGGCCTTCACTACAACTACTTACGCCACTACGACCCCGGAACAGGACGATATGTTTCACCAGACCCTCTCGGCCTGGCACCGAACTCGAACCCTGTTTCTTACGTCGGCAACCCCAAGTCACAGAGTGACTACTTGGGGCTCGCCCCAAACGACTACTCGCCGGACAAGGAGCCCGAGGACAAGGTTCCGTCCGGGGAGCACTACTCCACAGAGGATCTAGCACGCGTCGCCGAACATCTCGGAACGCGTGTGGACCCGTGGGAGGTCAACGACGCCATGATCGCAAACATTCGCGCGCGCATGGAGGCGGGGCTACCTCTTTCAGAGGGCCAGATCTACTTCATGCGACATGAACTGACCGAAGCCAAGTTGATGGATGAGGGGATGCCCTATGAAGAAGCACACGAGATCGCCTTGAAGACACATCCTCACCTCAAGAACTATAGTCCTGACGTGATCGCCCAGTATCCGGGTTGGTTCAGTAAACCATGGCGCAAGGCTTGGGGTATGGATTAATGGCAGTCCACATCGAAGGGCCCCGCGCAATCGCCATGCGCAGGGACGAGCCATCCGCCTTCTACATCGCCACAGAGCAGCATCGGCGCCTTTCACCGTCCTCATTCTACGCAGGGCACAGCTTTAATATGACGGTAGAAGTGCGTAGGAATTTCGGAGGCATGACGGCCAGAGCACTCTTGGGTGGTGTTTTCACTAGCGCCGTGAGGCCTCTGGATTTGGTGACCGTATTGGAAGTTCCTTTTGCAGCCGATCTGATGGAGATCCAAACCCCCCCTAATTGCCGTAGCGAGCTTGGCCAGCCTCTCATTGCCGGACTTCCACGAGATTTCGCTGACGCCGTACTTGCCGGCCTTATGGACGAAGCGGCCGGAGCGCTTCCCGCCGGGGTTCTGAGAATTACTCGCGCTGGTTTCGACCCGACAGGCTCTTCCGAAATCATTTTCACCACTGTCAGCCAGCTACTTCGAAGCGTAGTGAGTGCTGCCCTGGAGAATCGTGATCCGGAGGCAGCAGCACTGGCAGCCATGCGTAGTTGGTAGCAGGTTCTTCCCGGCAAGCCGCCAAGACCGTCTCGACATAAAACCCAACCCCGTGGCGCTGATGTGTCCCAGTCGCATCAGCTCTGGGAACCTCACCGCACGGATGCCGACGCCACTCTCCGATTGGGATGGACTTCACCCTCGACGCTACCTCCGATTTCAGAGCGCAGCTGAAAACGCCGTCCAGACAAGGCCGCAGAGTCTGGAGTCGATGCGAGAACAAGGTGGGCCGAATGAGTTGCTATCTCTCCATCTCGGGTCGGGATGTATGGAACCCCTCCAACCGGGTAGCCGGGATCTTCATCGGCCATGCCAGGATTGCCGCCCGCGCCTACGCGATGGAAGCCGGAATCGGGGAAATCATCGATGACGAATGCAGTATCGATCACCGACTTTTCCTTGATTTCATCAGCACACTTGCCGCTAAGTACGAGGGATCGAACAATCAGCCCCTGAGGGGACTCCTGGAAGGCGTGATCACCGTGGGGCTGGTCCTTCTGATGCGTGCAGGAGATTCGCTGGACGACATGGGCATCAAGGAGCAGGCGTACTGGCAGGAACGCTGTGCTCAGGTCGCGACTGGTATGCCTCCGGGGTAGGTGTGGCTTGGGGCCAAGTGGGGTCAAGGGCGAAAGTGGAGCCAGGGCACTCGGTGGATCAGCCGACGAGCCTGGAGCCCCAGTGACCCACGACGCCATCGTGAACGGAGAGATTCCGAGTAGCCGGGGCGGCACAATGCCACCGGCCAAACAGATTCGTTGAGAGGCTTCCATAGTGCGGATCTCAGTCAGTGCGGGCTCGACTGTCGAAACAGCGGGGCACCCGTTGGCCTTCTCTCCCCGTTTCGACTTCTTCGGCCTTCAGGTCATCGTCGCGGGCTATGGGAGTCCTGCCGAGCGCGAGAGGCAGCTGCCACACACCTTCGGCAGCATGCAGTGGTTGGCGTCGGAGAGCGAACACTTCCGTTTCGATCACGACAGCCAAGAGTTGTGCAGCGCCACCTTCTTCGTGCCCCCCGTATCCGCCCCCGCGGGAGCCCTGCGCCACACGCGTGACTGGCCAACGCCCCTGCGGAGCGGGCTGCGCGCGGACCCTCCCGGGGATTTCGACCTGACCCAAGCCTCGGTCTTCTCCTACACAACCGGCACCGACGAGCTGCGTTCCTTCCGGGACACCACCCTCCTCGCCACGACACCGGACGCGCGGATCGAGATCGCCCCTTATGTGTGCCTCCTCGTCCAAGGGGGCACAGTCGCTGGCTGGAGCCTCACCGATCCCGCGAGATACCTGACCGACGGCTTCGCGGAACCCGAGAACGAGCCGCCGTCCCCCACCACCCGAACACTGCTGGCCGACTGCCTGGATCTGGTCTCTTCACCACTCGTCGAGGACGTCATGGACAAGGAACCCGACGCCTGGCTCCGCCTCAGAACCACCGAACGCGCTCTGCGAGAGCAACCCGACGACCGAGGACGCGCCAACATCCTGCACCGGGTCATCAGTCGACTGATCGAGGACTACGCATCCTGGTGACCCCGCCGAACAGTCGGAGACGGTCCACCACCGTGTCGACGCCTCTCTGCCCATCACACACGGCGAACCCCATTGACCACGAGGGACCACCCTCAACCCAAGACCGTATGCATCGAGGACCCCTCTAAGGCGTGGCCGTGGCCAATCACAGCCGCGCCTCACGTCCCGTTCAACGCCACCGTCGGGTGGAGCCGTGAGGCGCGGATCGCCGGGTAGAGGCCCGCGAGCACGCCGATCAGGAGGGTGGCTGCGAGACCGCCCGCGAGGGACCAGGGCGGGACCACCGCTGTCCAGTCCTGGGCGTGGGCGAAGCCGTACGTCGTCGCCGTGCCCAGGAGGGCGCCCGTGATGCCGCCCAGGCCCGAGAGCAGCAGCGACTCGGTGAGGAACTGGAGTCGGATCGCATGGCGGGTCGCCCCCAACGCACGTCGCAGGCCGATCTCCTGACGGCGTTCCAGCACGGAGATGACCATGGTGTTGGCGACTCCCACTCCACCGACCAGGAGGGCCACCGCGCCCAGGCCGAGCATCAGGGTCGTCAGGCCCTCGTTGGTGGCGGCCTTTGCCGCGAGGGCGTCCGAGGGGCGGGAGACCTTGACGCCCGCTTCGTTGCCGGGGCTGATGGTGCGGGGCAGGATCGCCCACACGTCCTCCACCGCGGCGTCCGTGGAGCGCTCGAACACGGTGGTGGGATGGCCGTCGAAGCCGAAGTGCTGTTCGGCGGCGGGGAATCCGACCATCGCGACCCGGTCCAGGGTGGGGACGAGTTCGAGCGGTCTGAGGATGCCCACCACGACCACGCGCGTGTTGTTCATCATGATCGTCTCGCCGGTGCGATTGACGCCGAGGCGTTGTGCCGCGACCGAGCCGAGGACCGTCGTCGGGAGGCGTTCGCCGGCCGGGGTCAGCCAGCTGCCCTGGTCGACCTCGCCGCCGAGGGTGGTCAGGAGGTCGAGGTGAACCGCCTGGGCGATGACCCCGGCGCTGCGCTCCTGGGGAACCAGGTCGCTGCGGCGGATCCGGGCGTCGATGTCGGCTGCGGCGGTGGCGTGCAGCACGGGGCCGACGCGTTCGACCATGGCGACCGCGCTCTTGGGGAGTTTGATCCGGTTCCCCTCCAGGTCCTCGCCGGCCTCCGCGGTGAGGAGGTTGGTGCCGAGCCGGTCGAGTTGGGCCATCAGATCGGCGCGGCTCGACTCGGAGAGGCCGACGACCGCGACCATGGTCGCGATGCCGATGGCGATGCCGAGTGCGGAGAGCACCACGCGGGCACGCCGGGCGCGCAGGCCGACCGCTCCGACGCCGAGGACGTCGCGCAGGGAGAGACGGGAGGGCTTGAGGTGGTGCTTCATGAGCGGGCGCCTTCCCCGGGGTGGGTGGAGCGCGAGTCAGAGACGATCTCGCCGTCCTTGAAGCGCACCCGGCGCGGCAGTGAGTCGGCGATCTCGTGGTCGTGGGTGATCACGCAGATGGTGGTGCCGGCTGCGTTCAACTCGTGGAGCAGTTCCATGACGATCTCGCCGGACGCCGTGTCCAGCGCCCCCGTCGGTTCGTCGGCCAGCAGCAGTCGAGGGTCTCCCACCAGGGCGCGGGCGATGGCCACGCGCTGTTTCTCGCCGCCGGAGAGTTCATGGGGCCTGTGCGAGGAGCGGTGGTCCAGTCGTACCTTGGTGAGCGCTTCTCGGGCTCGTGCGCGTCGTTCCTTGCGCGGTACGCCCGCGTACAGCAGTCCGTCGGCGACGTTGTCCACCGCGTCGCGGCCCGCTGCCAGGTGGAAGTGTTGGAAGACGAAGCCGATGTGGCGGGCGCGCAGTGCGGAGAGTCGGGAGTCGGAGAGCTCGGACACCTCGTAGCCGGCGACGCGGACGGTGCCCGTGGTGGGCCGGTCGAGGGTGCCCATGACGTTGAGCATCGTGGACTTGCCGGAGCCCGAGGGGCCCACGACGGCGACGAGTTCGCCCGCCCGGACGGTGAGGTTCACCTTGCGCAGGGCGTGGACGCCGCCCGGGTACGACTTGGTGGCGTCCCGGAGTTCGATCACCGTGTCCGCTGTGGTCGTCATGACGTCGCCACTCCGACCTTCATGCCCTCGCGCACGTCCGGGCCCGATACTTCGATCTGCCCGTCAGCGGTCATGCCCGCTTCGACCCGCACCATCCGGGAGGTGGTGCCGTCGACGATCTGGAGGCCGTACCCTCCGTTCTCGCCGCGGAGGGCGACGACCGCTTCGACGGGGACCGCGAGCACTCCCCTGCGGGCCTCGCTGACGAACTTCACGCTCGCCGATGCCTTGGCGTCCTCCCCGGACGCGGCGCCCGCCCCGCCGTCCAGAACGACTTCGACGATGATCCCGTCGGCGGGGGCCTCCTGCCCCTCGGCCCCGGTCTCCTCGGGGCGTACGGTCCCGGCGACCTTGCCTGTCGCCGTCTTCCCGCTGGGCAGGGTGACTTCGACCTTGGTGCCGCTCCTGGTCAGCGCGCCGTCCTTCTGGTCCAGCTGGGCCCGGATGACCGGTTTGGTGGAGGCGACCGTCAGGACCGGTTCGCCCGGGGCGACCTGGTCGGCGAGCGCCGCATCCGCGGACGCCACCTTGACCCGGCCGGGTTGGAAGACGACGTCGCCCTTGCCGACCCGGCCGGTCATTTCGCGGTTCAGGGACTTCTGCCACTGTTTGACGGCGGCTTCGGTGTCCTTGTCGTAGCGGACGTCGACGTACAGCTTCGCTCCGTATCCCAGGTCGCGGAGGTTGCGCTCCAGTTGGAGCACGTCGCTGCCCCGGTCGCCCGCCTTCATCTCGCGGAACATCGGGACGGGCCCGTACAGGAGGGTGACGGGCTTGTCGTTGAGTTCGTACAGCGCCTGCCCCAGGGTGAGCGTCTTCCCTTCGGAAGCGGCCACGGTGACCGTGCCCTCGACGGCGGACTTGACCGTACGGCGCTGTGCGAAGTCGAGCTTTCCGTCGACGGTCTTGGACTGCACGAGATCGGTGCGTACGACGGTCGTGGTGCCGGGCGGCAGGTCGCCGCGCTTGGCGGATGCGCCCGCATCGGCGCCATTGCCCAGGTACAGGACACCACCGACGACGGCGCCGACGACGGTCATCGCACCGAGCGCGAGAAGGGTGGTGCGGCGCTTCACTGCATCCCGTCCAGACCGTCGAGCAACTTCGACTCGCACGCCTTGCGGGCCTGCTTGTACGTCGGCGACTCCTCGTCGAAGGCCCGCTCCAGCGGGTTCGGCTGGCCGCCCGGCTGGGCGTTGCCGGCGCTCATGGTCGGGTTGGTGAACTTGGAGACGCCGTTGTCGCGCATGCACTGGGCGTGCGCGAGCATCGACTCGTACGCCTTCTGCTGGTTGATCTTGGGCATGGCGTCCATGGCGGCCATGAGCTCGTCGGCGCAGACGCCGTTCTTGCCGCCCTTGATGCCCTCGTTGCGGCCGGGTTGGGAGCCGATCTCGTTGATCTTCGCCCAGTCGAAGTGGCCGCTGAGCTTGGGGTCGGGGAAGTCGGGGTAGCCGCCCTTGGCCCGCATGCACTGGACGTATGTCATCTGGGCGTCGTAGAAGGCGCTCTTGCCCTGGGCCGGGGCGGCGGGTTTGGTCAGGGCCGGGTCGGGCTGTGAGGGCGCCGCGGTGTCCGGTACCTCGGCGATGCCATGGCTCTTCGCACCGCCGCCTTCGTCACCGCCGGAGCAGGCCATCGAGAACGCGAGGACGGGGACCGCGACGAGCGCGGTCAGGCGCAGCCGGGCAGTGGTACGGAAGGTCGTCTTCTGGATCATGTCCGCAACCATCGCCACCCCACGTGATGGCTTTTCCATGGCCACATGATGGGAACGTAACAATGCCCCCGACCTGCACATCCGCCCCCTGCCGGGGCAGCGGAGCAGTGGTTTCGGTGCCCATAATCGACCCCATGCCGCATGTGTTGCTCATCGAGGACGACGCGTCCGTACGGGACGGAATGGAGCTCGTGCTGCGCCGGCACGGGTACGGCATCGACACCGCGGCCACCGGGGAGGAAGCCCTCGCCCTGTTGGACGGCCCGGACGGAGGGAGGATCGAGCTGGCCGTGTTGGACCTGATGCTGCCCGGCATGGACGGCTTCGAGGTGTGCCGCCACATCCGGTCCAGGACCACGACGCTGCCGATCATCATGCTGACCGCCCGCGGCGACGACCACGACATCGTGACGGGGCTGGAGGTGGGCGCGGACGACTATGTGGTCAAACCGGTCACCGCGACCGTTCTGGAGGCGCGCATCCGGGCCGCGCTGCGGCGCGCGGAGCCATCCGGGCCGGCCGCGCACCCGGACGCCGACCGTGCGGGGCTGGTGATCGACCGCGCGGGGTTGACCGTCACCAAGAAGGGCAATCCGATCCCGCTGCCGCCCACCGAGTTGCGGCTGTTGCTGGAGCTTTCGGCGTCCGCCGGTCGGGTGTTCAGCCGTGAGCAGCTCCTCGAATCCGTCTGGGACCACACCTTCCTGGGGGATTCCCGGTTGGTGGACGCGGCTGTCGGACGGTTGCGGGCGAAGATCGAGGACGTACCGGCGAAGCCGCGGTACATACAGACCGTGCGGGGCTTCGGCTACCGCTTCGGGCCGTTGTGAAACCGAACGGCCCGGGTGGGCGGAGGCGTCGGCCCTGGCGGTTCGTCGGCGGGCTGCGGGTCCGGCTCGTCGTCACCTTCGTCGTCGTCGCCCTCATCAGTGCGGTGACCGCGACCGCCCTCGCCTACCGGGACGCCCGCACGGCCGTACTGCAACGCACCCAGAACACCGCGGTGGACGACCTCCGCAAGCAGATCACCGCGGTCGCCCCCGACTTCGACGTACCGCCCGACCAGGAGTCGCTGACCCGGTTCGCGGAGAAGGTGTCGAACGGCATCGGCGCCCGCATCGTGGTCGCCCGGCATCGGGACCTGGTTGCGGTCTCCGATTCGCTCGCGGATACGGAGGGCCGGATCAGCAGTGAGTTGCGCGCGTCCGTACGGGCCGGGAAGGGCGCCGGGTTCCAGCGCGTGATGTGGCGGGGCGCGCCCTATCTGGCCGTCGGGATGCCGGTGACGATCCACGACGACGGGCAGCAGCGCATCTCTGGTCTGGAGGTCTACGCGATCACGGATCTACGGGCCGAGCACGAGGACACCGCAGCCCTGCTGGATTCCGTGCGCGCGGGCATCGTGCCGGTGGTGGGGCTGGCGGCCGTCCTGGCGCTGCTGGCCGCGGGAACGGTTCTGCGCCCGGTACGGAAACTGGGCCGGGCCACCCGTGAGCTCGCGGCCGGGGACCTCGGCAGCCGGGTCACCGTGCGCGGGCACGACGAACTCGCCGAGCTGGCACGGACGTTCAACGAGACCGCCGATGCACTTCAGGCTTCCGACGCGGAACTGCGCGAACAGGAGGCGAAGGCGCGCCGTTTCGTGGCGGACGTCTCCCATGAACTGCGCACGCCACTGGCGGCGATGACGATGGTGGCGACGGTCCTGGAGGAGGACGCCGACCAACTGCCGCCGGACGCGGCACGGGCGGCCCGTACCGTCGGCGCCGAGACGGCGCGGCTGTCGCGGCTCGTCGAGGACCTGATGGAGATCTCCCGCTTCGACGCCAAGGCGGTACGGCTGAACGCGGCGGAAACCGACCTCGCGGACACCGTACGGGCGTCACTGGCGCTGCGCGGCTGGACGGACCGGGTACGGGCGCACCTCGACGAAGGCGTCCGGGCGGTGGTCGACCGGCGCCGCATCGATGTGATCGTCGCCAATCTGGTGGGCAACGCGCTGCGGCACGGGGCTCCGCCGGTGACGGTGACGCTCAGGACGGACCGAGCGGACCCGACGCACCCGACGCACCCGACGGGGGACGGTTCGGGCACGGATTGGGTGGTGCTGGAGGTCGCCGATCAGGGCCCCGGGCTGCCACCGGAAGCCCGGGAGCGGGTCTTCGAGCGGTTCTACAAGGCGGATGCGGCCCGCACACGCAGTGCGGCCGACGACAGTGGACAGGGCAGCGGACTCGGTACGGCGATCGCCCTGGAGAACGCACGGCTGCACGGCGGCACCATCGAAGTGGCGGACGGACCTCGGCGCGGTGCGGTGTTCACCCTGCGGCTGCCCCTGCGACGTTCCGGGGAGGACGTGGAGTGAGGATCCGGCGAGGGTGCGTGGTCGCGGCGCTGGGAATCGGCCTGCTGGGGTGCGGTGTCCAGCCGACCGGTGTGGTGGATGCGGGCGAGCCCGCTTCCGGGCTGACGAGCGGGGCACGGCTGTACTTCGCGTCCAACAGCGGTTTGCGCGGGGTGTCCCTGATCGACAAGGAGATCAAGGACCTCGCGTCGGTGATCAAACTGCTCGCCCTGGGGCCGTCGCCCACCGAGCAGCGGGACGGGCTCACCTCGGTCTTCGAGATCGGCGGCTACACGGTGACCGGGGAGGGTACGCGCGTCACACTGCACCTGGCGGGCCCCTATGGACAGTCCGGGCGCGACCAGGGCACCGGACAGTTGGTGTGCACCCTGGCACGCGCCCAGTCCGTGCTGGAACCGGAGGTCATGTTCGACGACGTCGAGGTCACCCTGCGGCCCGAGGAGGGCGCCAAGCTGGGGCCCTTCCGATGTGCGGAGTTCCTGAACGGATGAGCCGGCGGCGTCGATCGGCCGTCCGGTGCGCCACGGTCGGTCGAGCAGCTCGTGTCGTGGAGCATCCGCAGATCGTGTCAGAGGAACCGGGTCCCGCCGTGGGAACCGGGTCCCGCCGTAGAAACACTTCGCCCCGGGCGGGCCAATATCTATGACGGCGGGATGAGAAATTAATGCGAGGCGCGGTGAGAGTACCTCACACAAAAGGCAGCACGAAATTATCAGCCGTGCATTGCCGATGTTGCCATGCTACTGTCGATCTCAGTTGCAGTTGTGGTTCCCAAAATCTCAAGCACCCTCACTCGAACTCAGTGACGGTGGGAGTGCTTTTTGTCTCCGGTCATTTCCGGATGGGGCAATCATCGCGGCGACGCGAAGCCCGCACGGTGCTGGCTTCGGCGAACTGCCCCAGAAGGAGATAAAAATGGCTGCTGGTACCGTGAAGTGGTTCAATGCGGAAAAGGGCTTCGGCTTCATCGAGCAGGAAGGTGGCGGCCCCGATGTGTTCGCCCACTACTCGAACATCGCCGCCCAGGGCTTCCGCGAGCTGCTCGAAGGCCAGAAGGTGACGTTCGACATCGCACAGGGCCAGAAGGGCCCGACGGCCGAGAACATCGTTCCCGCCTGACGTTGACAAGCACTTCGTAGCTGGGGCCCGCATCCTTGGGGTGCGGGCCCCAGCTACGCGCATTTCAGGGCGCAGCCGCTCCCCGTACGCCGTGAACTTCTTCCCGGCGGGGATTCAGCCGGCTCCCCTTTTCTGGGCGGATGCTCCGCCCGCGCCCCGGACCCGAGTCCGGCAGGACCACCACGGTCGATGCATGGCCGCTTCTCCACGCGGCTTCCGAGACATTTATGTCCATCCCGCGAGCAGCCATTTTCCGACCGGGTCCGCTTTCGTATTTCATTCGGCTCATTCTTGCGATTCTCCGCGCCGCTCATTGCTGCGGGAATTCCTTGATACGTGCCGCATCGAGGAAGGTTCCGCATGAACCGCACACGCACGAACGACCGATCCGCCGCCCGTACTCGCACCAACGGTTCCGGATCGGGAAGGGGCGGAAGTCGCTCCGGCGCTCCCAGCCGTTCCGGTACTCAGAGTCGCTCCGGTGCTCCGAACCGCTCCGGCGGCCCCGGCCGTTCGGGTGGTTCCGGCCGTCGACCCGCCGCGGTGAAGCAGGAGTTCGCCCTCCCGGTCACCGTCACACCCGCCCTGCCTCCCGTCGAGGCGTTCGCCGAGCTCGACATGCCCGGACAGCTGTTGGCCGCGTTGAGCGCCGAAGGCGTGACCGTGCCGTTCCCGATCCAGGGCGCCACCCTGCCGAACACCCTCGCGGGTCGGGACGTCCTCGGACGCGGACGAACCGGTTCCGGCAAAACGCTCGCCTTCGGCCTCGCCCTCCTGGCCCGTACGGCCGGACAGCGCGCAGAGCCCCGTCAGCCGCTGGCCCTGATCCTGGTGCCGACACGCGAACTGGCGCAGCAGGTCAGCGATGCCCTCACCCCGTACGCCAGGGCGGTGAGGCTGCGACTGGCCACGGTGGTGGGCGGGATGCCGATCGGTCGGCAGGCCAGTGCACTGCGCGGCGGGGCCGAGGTCGTCGTGGCCACGCCCGGCCGTTTGAAGGACCTCATCGACCGCGGCGAGTGCCGTTTGGACCAGGTCGCCATCACGGTCCTGGACGAGGCCGACCAGATGGCCGACATGGGGTTCATGCCGCAGGTCACCGCGCTGCTGGACCAGGTGCGTCCCACGGGGCAGCGGATGTTGTTCTCCGCCACGCTGGACCGCAATGTCGATCTGCTGGTGCAGCGCTATCTGACCGATCCGGTGGTCCACTCCGTCGACCCGTCCGCAGGCGCGGTCACCACGATGGAACACCACGTGCTCCACGTCCACGGCGCGGACAAGCAGCAGGCCGCGACCGAGATCGCCGCTCGCGACGGGCGGGTGATCATGTTCCTGGACACCAAGCACGCCGTGAACCGGCTCACCGAGCACCTGCTCAAGAGCGGGGTACGGGCTGCCGCCCTGCACGGCGGCAAGTCCCAGCCGCAGCGCACCCGCACCTTGACGCAGTTCAAGACGGGGCACGTGACCGTGCTGGTGGCGACCAACGTGGCGGCGCGCGGCATCCACGTGGACGATCTGGGGCTCGTCGTGAACGTGGACCCGCCCACCGACCACAAGGACTACCTCCACCGCGGCGGTCGCACCGCCCGGGCGGGCGAGTCGGGCAGCGTCGTCACCCTGGTCAGCCCGAACCAGCGGCGGGCCATGGTCCGTCTGATGGCGGACGCCGGCATCCGTCCGCAGACCACTCAGGTGCGCCCCGGCGACGAGGCCCTGAACCGCATCACCGGCGCTCGGACCCCTTCGGGCGTGCCGGTCGTCATCACCGCCCCCGTGGTCGAACGGCCCCGGCGTGACGCAGGAACCCCGCGGGGCCGGCGTCGCCGCGGCGGCTCGGCCGGCGGACGCGCTGCCGCGCGCCAGTCCACCTTCCGGGCCGCGGCCTAGGTCGTGTCCTCCCTGCCGATCCGCCGCGACCGCGGTGGACATCCCCCTCTTCTGACTTGCGAGGCATCATGCGCTGCGTCATCGCCCGATTCCCGTTCGACTTGACCAAGAGTGGGGTGCTGGCTTCGATGAAGTCCGTCAAGCCCGAGCCGGTCGTCGGCGAGTTCGTGATCATCGGTCGCCGTCAGTACCCCGTCAAGCAGGTGGGCCAGGTCATCACCCGCCAGGACCGCCGTGACTTCAGCTCGGCCGAAGTGGTCCGGGCGATGACGCTCCTCGGCTTCACCTGCCGCGGCCTTCCCCAGGCCACCGCCACACCGCCGCGCGGCTTCACCTCGCTCCAGCGGGCGTCCGCGATGCTCGGCACTCCCGTGGCCGTCTGAGCTGCGGGGAAAGCACGGCAGAACACGCAGAACAGCGAAGAGGGCCCGACCAGTGCACTGGTCGGGCCCTCTTCGCATGTCGCCGTCGATGTCCCGGAGCGGCGGGGACATGGCGTACGGGGGCTCCCCCACAGCGTCGGCGCCCTGACACCTCCACCGTTCGAGTCGCATTCCCTCACCGCCCAGACCGAGAAAATCTACTTTGGCGAGAGTAGACATTGGGTGTTCGCATGACTATGGTTTCTCTCGTAGCCAAGGTCGAAGAGCCCGGCAGAGATGAACTGCCGGGCAGCGGTGCAGAGAGTCGCAGATTGGTGCGGCGGTGGAGTTCCGAAGCCAAGCTCGATGTCGAACGGCGACGGGACTGACGGCCGTACCAGGTGGCCCGCAGTTTTCAGGGGCCGCCACAGCAGGACCCACCACCGGTGCAGGGCACCCGTGAACCACACGGATCGCCCAGAGGAAGAACGGAGGAACCAGACGCCATCAGGATCGCTCGGGCCAGGAATATGAGGCTCGGGTACGCACGGCCCAGGAACGGAAGGTGGTCCCCGGTCAGGCATTCACGATCCCCGCACACTCGCCCTCTCCTACGGCGAGACCGCGGAAACAGAAGGTCGGCGCAGCACTGAGGCCGACGGATGGTGTTCAATTTCCTTCGGGGCCCTTGGTGCCGCACGGCACCAGGGCCCCTCGACGCGTTCCCCAGAAGAGGTGCAGATGACAGCGGATGATTCGCTCGGCGGACGGCTGGACGACGATGACTACCCCGCCTACACGATGGGTCGGGCAGCCGAACTGCTCGGCACCACCCCGGGTTTCCTGCGCGCCATCGGAGAGGCCCGTCTGATCACCCCGCTCCGCTCCGAGGGCGGTCACCGCCGTTACTCCCGCTATCAGCTGCGCATCGCGGCCCGCGCCCGGGAACTCGTCGACCAGGGCACCCCGGTCGAGGCTGCTTGTCGCATCGTCATCCTTGAGGACCAGCTCGAAGAGGCCCAGCGCATCAACGCGGAGTTCCGCCGCGCCGCAGCCGCACCGCACGACAGGGCTCGCTGAGCACCACCGGACGCACCGCACGGCCGGGTTCGCTGAGCACCGCTGCCCGAAGAGGGGCGAGCCGGACACCACGACGTGCGGCACGTGCCCGGGTGGGGCGGGCAACGGCTGTCAACGCCAGGCGATACCCACCGGGAGCTATCCGAGCTTTCCGCCGCAGCGACGCTGCGCGATGGCCCCGGGGACCGCCGTCAGGTGACGGGAACCACCATCGGGGTGCCGGTCACCGGGTCGGGGACGACGACGTTGGGCAGTCCGAGGACCGCTTCGACCAGGGAGGCGTCGACGATGTCGGACGGCGGGCCCTCAGCGAAGACCCGGCCCTCCTTCATCGCCACCAGGTGGTCGGCGAACCGACATGCCTGGTTGATGTCGTGGAGCACCGTTATCACCGTCCGCCCCGCGTCCCGGAGTTGTGCGAGCAGGGACAGCAGTTGGTACTGGTGGGCCAGGTCGAGGAAGGTCGTCGGTTCGTCCAGGAGCAGATACGGGGTTTCCTGCGCCAGCACCATCGCCACCCACACGCGTTGGCGCTGACCGCCGGAGAGCTCGGCGACCGGGCGGTTCGCCAGTTCGGTGACGCCGGCCGCTGCCATGGCCTCCCGTACGGCGCGTTCATCGTCGGCCGTGCCGACCGCGAGGACGGAGCGGTGCGGGAAGCGGCCACGGGCGACGAGTTGGCGCACCAGGAGGTTGTCCGGGGCGGTGAGTTCCTGGGGGAGGAAGCCGATCTGCTGGGCGATCGCCTTGGGTTTGTAGGCGGCGATGTCACGGCCGTCAAAGGAGACCGTTCCCGCGGTGGGCTTAAGGAGTCGGACGAAGGCGCGCAGCAGGGTCGACTTGCCCGAGGCGTTGGCGCCGACGATCGCGGTGAACGCGCCGTCGGGGACGGTGAGCGTGAGTTGGGTGGCGACGGTCCGGTCGCCGTAGGCCAGGGTGAGGTCCTGTGCGGTCAGCCGCGGAGTCGGTCGTGAGGTCGGTCGTGAGGTCGGTCGTGAGGTCACGGTCGGTTGACTTCCTTGATGAGCAGCCAGAGCAGATAGAGCCCGCCGATCGCGGTCGTCACCACTCCGACCGGGAGTGCAACGGGGGCGATGAGGGTCTGGGCGATCAGGTCGGCTCCCAGCAGGAGGACCGCTCCGGTCAGGGCGGACGGCAGCAGTGGAACGCCGGGCGCTGCGGTGAGGCGGCGACCGATCTGGGGTGCGGCGAGCGCGATGAAGGCGATCGGCCCGGCGACGGCCGTCACGATGGCGGTGCATCCCACGCCGGCGGCGATGGTCAGCAGTCGGTGTCTGCCCAGGTCGACACCGGAGGTGATGGCGAGTTCATCGCCGAGCGCGGTCTGGTGCATGGCGCGGGCCGCCCCGATGAGCAGGGCCGCGAGTGCCACGGCGACGCACAGCGGGAGGGCGAGGTCGTCCCAGCCGATGCCGTTGAGTGAGCCGGCGCTCCAGCCGGCGGCAGCAAAGGCCACGTCGAGTTCGGCGCGGAGCACGATCCAGGAGTTGAATGCGGTGAGCATGGCGTTCACGGCGATGCCGATGACGATGAGCCGGATTCCGTTGATTCCGGAGCGCACCGAGAGCAGCAGGATGATCGCGGCGGCGAGCAGTCCGCCGATGACCGAACCGACGGCGAGTTGTGCGGAGGTGCCGGTGAGCACGGTGAGCGCGACGAGGGCGCCGGTGTAGGCGCCGGCGTCGAGACCGATGACGTCGGGGCTGCCGAGCGCATTGCGGGTGAGGTTCTGGAAGACGGCGCCCGCGCAGCCCAGCAGGGCGCCGAAGACGGCGCCCGCGGTGACGCGGGGCAGGCGCCATTCCTGTACGACGACGACGGACTCGCCTTGTCCGAGGAGCGCGGCGAGTGCGTCCACCGGTGTGTTCCAGGTGTCGCCGCGGCACAGGCCGGCGACGGCGAGCACCAGCAGGGCGATGAGGAGGGCCGCGCAGCCCAGGACCGTACGACGTTCCGGGCGGAAGGCGCTGGGCGGCGTGGAAGCCTCTTGCTTGAGCAGGTTCACGGGGTCATCGCCCCGTGGCGGCGGACGGTCCAGATGAGGACCGGGGCGCCGAGGAAGGCGGTAATGATGGCCACGGGCACTTCGCCGGTGGTCAGCACCACCCGGGCGGCGATGTCGGAGACCAGGAGCAGCACCGGGCCGAGTACGAGGGAGTACGCGATCAGCCAGGGCACTGAGGCGCCGGACAGCCGACGGGCGACGTGCGGAACCATCAGGCCCAGGAAGGCGATCGGCCCGGCCACCGCCGTGGCGGCACCGGCGAGCACGGTGATCACGGCGAGGACCGCGATGCGGGAGCGCGTGACGTGGATGCCGAGTGCATGGGCGACGTCCTCCCCCAGGGACAGGGCGTCGAGGGCCTTGGTGAGGGCCATCGCCGCGATGAGTGCGGCGGCGATGGTGAGCATCGGCAGGGCGATCGGCAGTTGTTCCCGGCCGGCCAGCGAACCGACGGCCCAGAACCGGTAGTGGTCGAAGACGTCGGGGAGCATCAGCCGCAGCCCGAGTGAGACGCCGGCGAGTACGGAACTGAGGGCGATGCCGGCGAGGACCAGCCGCAGCGGCGAGGTGCGTCCCACGGAGTGGACCGCGAGTGCGGCGAGCAGGGCCCCGAGGAGTGCCAGTGCCAACTGTGCCGACTGGGACCGTGCGATGCCGAGGACCGTACCCAGGGTGATGGCGAAGCCCGCGCCCGCGGTGACGCCGAGGATGCCGGGTTCGGCGAGGGGGTTGCGGGTCAGGGTCTGCATCAGGGCGCCCGCGACGGCGAGGGCGGCTCCGGCGCCGATGCCGAGGACGGTCCGGGGCACTCGGATGTCCCGGACGATCAACTGGTGGTCGGCGCCGGTGTAGTCGGTGAAGGCGCGCCAGATGTCGGCGGGTGCGATCGTCTGTGCGCCGATGCCGACGCTGGCGCACGCGACGACCAGCAGCAGGACGACAGCGGCGACGAGGAACAGCGCCTTGGCGGGACCGGTCCCCGGGGCGCGCTCGGACCGGGACGCCGAAGACTGCTCAGTTCCCCGGGTGGGGGTCTGAGCAGTCTGGTGGGCAGGGGCGGGATCAGTCCTCAAGGCCGGCGACTCCGCGCTTCCAGTACCCCGTGAACAGGGCGTCCAGCCGGCCCTTGGCCCAGGCGCGCAGGGGTTTGATGTCCTCCGCCTCACCCGCGGCGAACAGGAAGACTCGCGCTCCGGCCGGGTCGGGGAGGGCCGGGTCGGGGAGGGCCGGGTCGGGGAGGGCCGGAGTGGGGAGGACGGGAGCCGAGGGGCTCAGGTCGGGGAGGGCCAGGGCGGTGACGGTCGCCGCGAGACGGGACCGGTCGTCCTCGCGCACCAGGCGCGTGATGCGTACCCCATCGCGGTGGGCGAGCGGATAGGCGTGCTCTTCGGGGTGGCTCGTTTCGATCACCAGATCCGCGGAGACGTCGTGTGGCGACTCCTCCAACCAGCGTGCGGCTGCGGGCAGTGCGGTGGCGTCGATCGCGAAGACGTAGTGGTCGCACGCGTGCGAGAACGCCTTGGCGCCGGGTGGGCCGGCGATGGCCACCGGGTCGCCCGGGCGGGCGGCCCGTGCCCATTCGGAGGCGATGCCGCCGGCGTGGACCACGAAGTCGAGGTCCAGTTCGCGGGTGTCGGCTGCGTAGCGTCGGACGGTGTACTTGCGGGTGGTGGGCAGGGGGCGCGGCCAGTCGAGGGCCAGTTCCGCAGTGGCGGTGGGCAGTCGGAGCGTGCCGTCCGCATCGGGAAAGACGATCTTGACGTGGTCGTCGGCCTGATGGCTGTGGAAGCCGTCGAGTGCCGGTCCGCCGATGGTCAGCCGCAGCATGTGTGGGTTCAACTGCTCCTTGCGGAGCACTTCGAGGGTACGGATGCCGATCGGATAGCCGATCCGGACGATGCCGTGGCCCTCCCGGTGGTGGGCGGCGACCCGGCCGGCGGGGTCCTGGCGGCCCTGCGGTTCATGACGGTGGTGCCGATGTGCTCCGCTCATGGCTTGAGCAGCGGCGCGAGCGCCTCGTCGACGGCGTCCAGGGTCTTCACGGCCGAGGTGTAGGTGGCTGCCTCGGTGTACTTGAGCGGGTAGACCTTGCCTGCCTTGACCGCGGGCAGGTTCTTCCACAGCTTGGAGTCCAGCACGTACTGCACCGCCTCGCTGACCGATCCGTCGTCCTCCACGGAGTAGGTGATGGCATCCGCGGTGCCGAGGCTCTGGGGCAGCTTCTCGATGGACGGGAACTCGGTGACGTCGAGTGCGCCGCCGCCCTTCTGGGCCACTTCGCCGGGGTACTTCACCCCGATGTCCTGGGCGATGTTGGTGCCCCAGGACGAGCCGAACTCCCGCTGAAAGGTGCCCTTGGCGATGTCCCCGTAGCCGCCGACGTGGCCGAACTCGACCCCGTTCAACGCAGTGGCGTACTTGGCGGTCAGTTCGGACGCCTTCTTCTCATAGGTCTTGCGACCCTTCTCGAAGTCGTCGAGGCGACCGGCGGCGTCCGACTGCCGTTCGGAGAGTTCCCGCCAGGCGGAGGGCACGGTGGGGCCGATCGCGACGACGGGTGCGATGGTCTCCAGCCGCTTGAGGTCGATGTCCGCGAGTACCGGCTTGGGCACGCCGATGACGATGAGGTCCGGCTTGACGGAGGCGATGGCCTCGTAGTTCGTCTCCGCGGCCATGGCGCCCGCGACCTTCTTCAACTTGTTGTAGGTGGCGAGGTCGTCCTTCGCCATCATCGCCAGGCCCCGGTCCCAGGTGGAGATGCCGACCAGGGAGGCCTTCGCCTCGATCAGTACGGGCACCGCATAGCCTGTGGCGACGACCCGCTCGGGCTTGACCGGGATCTTGATCTTGCCGTTGTCCGCCGCGTAGACCCGGGTCTCCTCCGCCGTGGAGGACGAGTCGGAGCCGGACGAGCCGCAACCGACCAACAGGGCGGTGGTGAGCGTCAGAGCTCCGGAGAGACGGAGTGAGGGACGAGAGGACATGAGCGCGTTCCTTCGGGGTGCACAGCCAGTACGCCACCCCGGAACCTGCAGGCGACTCGCTTAGGCTAGCCTTACCTGATTTCGTTTCGATGTCGACGACAGGACAGTTCATGTCGGCCACAGGACACATCCGACCGGCTCCGGCCAGCTGTGAGGAGTACGGATACGGGCTCGGCCGCCCCTCCGGCATCCTCGTATTCCGCTACCGCTCGGCAGGGGCACTGGAGTTCGGCGCCAACCGACAGGACTTCCTCCACCAGCTCTACTGGTCGCCCGACGGAATGCTGTCGACCGTCTACGGCAGACACAGTCGCTTCGTCGGCCCGCAGGAGGGGTTCTGGTCGGAGCGGGCCGTCAACCACGAGGTGCGCGCGGCAGATCGGCAGACCGTCTATCGGATCTGTCTGCGCCAGACCCCCGAGGCGCTGGGTGACCTGCGGATCGGCCCGGTCGAGGTCGACCGCGACGTGGCGCGCCTCATCGAGATGCTGGGTGGCCCGGGATGTGAGGAGGAAGAGGCGCTGCGCGCCCGGGAGCATTTGATGACCGCCTTGCGGCCCTCGGCCTTCGACGTCACAGCGAACGCGGTCCGTGTCGGTCGTCGGTCGGGCGGTGTCGGTCCACCGCCTGTCGGTCCACCGCCGGGTGGTGTCGGGGCGGCCCCGTCCCCAGGTCCCGCCGGGCACGGTCACGCACTGGCCGTCGCCCGGGCGCTCTCGCACGACCCCAGCGACGACACCCCACTCGACGAGTGGGCGGCACGGCTCCACATCAGTGCCAAGACCCTCCAGCGCGATTTCCTGCGCGAGTTCGGAATGCCCTACACCCATTGGCGCACCCGCCTCCGGCTGCGAACGGCCCGGGTCCTCCTGGGTGTCGAAGCGGTCACCACCGTCGCCCACCGGGTCGGTTATGCCAGCCCGTCGGCGTTCGTTGCGGCGTTCGCGAAGGAGTACGGAGAGACTCCCGGGCGCTACGTCCGCGCTCTGCGCCGGAACGACACCTTCTGAGTCCACCGGGCCGCACTCGCCGACCGTTCGCGTCCGTTCATGACCCCGCCCGTTCATAACCCCGTCCACGGGAACTTCCGCCACCCCGCGCACGACCCACTCTGCGCAGGAAGACGGTGCTGCCCCAACCGACCGACGGAGGTCTTGACCATGGCATCGATCAATCGAAGAGGCGCCTTGGCCGCGGCGGCCGGTGCCGGCGCGGGAGTCGCGCTGGGTTCGACGGACGCAGCCGCCCAGGACACCGCGCCGCGGTGGAGCGCCGAACGTCCGTTGCGGGTGCATGTCCTGGCGTTCGACGGGGTGGAGGAGCTCGACCTCTTCGGGCCGTTGGAGGTGTTCGCCGGCGCCAAGGCCATGGGCCACCCCGTCAGCGTCCGACTGGTCACCAGCGGCCGACCGGCCCGCATCACGTGCACCTTCGGAACGGACGTGGTCGTCCCCGGCGCCTGGGAGCCGCGCACCGCCGATGTGATCGTCGTGCCCGGCGGCGGGTTCAGACGGCGGAACGGCGCCGGAGTGTGGGCGGAGATCGACAAGGGGGTTGTCCTGCGGGAGCTACGGCGGGCGGCACGGCCCTCGCTGACGCTCGTCGGGGTGTGTACGGGAGTGATCGTGCTGCACTCCGCGGGTCTGATCGGCGACCGTCCCTGCACCACCCACCAGGGCGCGAAGCCCTATCTCCGGGAAGCGGGTGCGGACGTGCGCAACGTCCGAGTGGTCGACGACGGCGATCTCGTCTGTGCCGGAGGCGTCAGCTCGGGCATCGACGCGGCCCTGTGGCTCTTGGAGCGCGAACTCGGTGCACAGGCGGCGACGGACGTCGAGTACCTGTTGGAGTTCGAACGCAGGGGCACGGCGCTGCGCACCGGGAGCTCCGCCCGCAGCTGACGACCCCGGGCACTCGGTCCAGGGCAGTCGGGGCCGGGGCCGGGCAGTCGGGGCTTGGGGCTGGGCGCGACCGCGGCCACCCGAACGGCGTAGATGAAGGTGCGGCGGCCACCGGCCCCTCTTTGACTGAAGCCAACGACTCCCGGCGAGGAGCGGCCACCGCACAGCAGTGGCAGCCGCTCGGTACCGGGGCTCGCCGACGCCCGCAGGGCCGATCCCCTGCGCACATCAGGGACCGGGACCGGCGCACCACCCCTGTGGTCGCACCGGGCGTCGCCCCGCGGCACATCGCGGTCCCCAGTGAACGGAGCCGACCGTGGACGACTACCCGCTGCTCAACCTCTTCTGGACCATGCTCTGGTTCTTCCTCTGGATCATGTGGCTGTTCCTGCTCTTCAAGGTCGTCGGCGACATCTTCCGCGACCACGAGCTGCACGGTTGGGGCAAGGCCGGCTGGGTCGTCCTGGTCATCCTGCTGCCCTATGTAGGGGTCCTGATCTACTTGATCGTCCGCGGCAAGTCCATGGGCAAGCGTGATCTCCAGGCCGCTCAGGACCGGGACGCGGCCTTCAAGGCGTACGTCCGCGAGGCAGCCGGTTCCAGTGGGAGCGGCGGCGGTGGCAGCAGTGTGAACGACCTCGCCCGGTTGGCGGAGCTGAAGGAGAGGGGCGTCATCAGCGACGAGGACTTCCAGAAGGCGAAGGAGAAGCTGCTCGCCTGACTCCGCGCCGGCCGGTGATGTGTCGTGCCACCGGCCCGGATCGTCCACCCCGTCAAGGAGCGGACGATCCGGGCCGGTGGCCGTCGATGTGTCAGCGGCCCTGCGGGTGGACCGGGTGGTCGTCGTAGAACTCCGGCGCTGTGTAGTGCGGGGCGGTGTACTGCGGCGCTGTGTACTGCGGGGCCTGCGGGCTCTGCGGGATGTGGTCCGAGCCGTGCCGGCCGACGGTCCGGGCCGGGCGCCGCGGCCACCACAGTCCACGTCCCAGTAGCACGGCCACCGCCGGCACCAACACGATCGACAGCACGAACGACGACAGCACGATCCCGAGGGCGGTGGCGAATCCGACCTCCTGGGTGGCCGGATTGGCCACCAGACTGGCGAAGGATCCGGCGAGCACCAGTCCGGCGGTGGCGATCGCGGGTGCGGTGTGGCGCACCGCCTCGGCCACGGCGTGCCGTACGGGGACCGGCTTGTCCATCTCTTCCCTGATCCGGTCGCTGATGAGGATGTTGTAGTCGGTTCCGAGGGCGACGACGAAGAGGAACAGCACCAACGGCAGGGTGAACGAGATGCCGGGTCGGTCCAGCAGGTGCTGGAAGGCGAGGGTGCCCGCACCGAGCGTGGCCGCGAATCCCAGCCCCACCGCGATCATGAGCACCAGCGGCGCCAGCACCGAACGCAGCAGCAGGAGCAGGATCAGGGCGATCAGGGCGGCTGCGATCGGGAAGACCAGCTTCAGGTCCTTCTCCACGGCGGTCGCGATGTCGGCGAAGACGGCCGCGGTCCCGGTGATGTGCGCTTCGGTGTTCTCGGGGGTGTTCTTGTCGATGGCGGATCGGACGGGGCCGGAGACCAGGTCACGTGCCTGTTGGGTGTCCGACTTGACGGACAGGACCACATCGAAGCGGGCGGCCGTGCGGTCGGCGTTCAGGGTGGGTGGTGCGACCTGTCCCACTCCTTCGACCTCGGCGAGCGAGCCGGTGAGACCGGACAGCGCGTCCTGTCGAAGGGTGCCGCTCTCACTGCGGACGTAGACGGTGTGCGGGTCGGTGGCGCCCGCCGGCAGACTGCGGGAGATCTCCGCGGCCACCTTGACCGAGTCCGTCTCGGGCAGTCCGGCCGGGTCGTAGCTCATCTTCACCCCGACGACACCGGCCGTCAGCACCCCCAACAGGGCCAGGCTGCCGAGGAGGTAGCGCACGGGACGTCGGGCGATCTCCAGACCGAGGCGGGCGCTGACACCGCCGTGACGCTCCTTCTTCCACGCCTTCGAGGGCCAGAACATCGCCCGTCCACTGACCGCGAGCAGCGCCGGCATCAGGGTGAGGCTCGCCAGCAGCATCACCAGGACGGAGATGGCGATCGCCGGGCCGAGGACCCGGAACTGTCCGAAGCTCGCGACGCCCAGCGTGGCGAACGCGGCGACGATCGTCAGTCCCGCGGACAGGATGGCGTTGCCGACCCGGCCCGCCGTTGCAGCCGCCGCCGTCACGGCGTCCTGCTCCGGGTGGGTGCGCAACTGCTCGCGGAACCGGAAGAGCAGGAAGAGGAAGTAGTCGATGCCGATGCCCAGCAGCACGACGGTGATCAGGGACGGCGTCGACGCATCGAGTTTGATGTCGAAGAGCTCCGCCGACCCGGCCACTGCTCCGGCGGCCACTCCACCGATCAGCGACACCGCGATCAACGGCAGCAGTGCGGCGAGCACGCTGCGGAACACCAGGACGTTCAGGACGACGATCAGGCCCATCGTCAGAACGCCGATGATCTTCTCGCGGAATTCCCCCGCCTCCACGGTGTCGGCGGTGCTGGCGATTCCACCGGTGAATCCGACGCGCATTCCCTGGTCGGTGAATTCCTCTTCCGCCGTGTCACGGAATTCCCGGTAGATCTCCTGGAGTCCGGGGTCGTTCATGTTCCCGGTGACCGAGAACGAGAGCAGTTGGAAGGTTCCGTCGGGGGCCATGGAGCCGACGCCCAGCCGTGGGGTCTGGGAGTGGTCCTTCATCAGCGGCATTTCGGGCTTGGGTCCGATGACCCTTCGTTCGCCGAGCTCAGCGGCTACCTCGCTGATCTTCTTCCGGTCCTGGACGGTCAGTTTCTTCCCGTCGGTCCTGGCGACGAGGACGGTGGCCGCATTCCCGTCGGGTTTTGCGTCGAACTCGTCCTCGGCTATTTTCAGAGCCGCAGCCGAATCGTAGCCCTTGGGCAGGAAGTCTCCCGCCTGCGAATCGGTGGCGCTGAACATCATGGATTGCCCTACGACGGTCAGCGCCGCGCCCAGGAGGGTCCAGACGATGATCGTCAACCACCGACGACGCGTCGCGAACGATGTCAGACTGCGAATCATTTTTCTTCTCTCGGAAGTTGGCTGCACGGGCCTTTCGGACCTTCCACAGCCCATCAGGAACGGCCCTGTGCGGGCATCGGCCGGGGGAAGGGGGCACGGCCAGGACCGGGGTCCGGTGCTGGCAGGACCCAGGACCCTGGTCCTGGGTGGGCGTCGTCCCGGGTGAGGATGGCGAGCGCGGCGGAATGTGATGCGATGGCCGGGACGATCGAGCGGTCCGGGCGCCCGGCAGGATCCGCCCCGGCCCGCCCCGGCCCACCCCAGCTCGCTGTGCGGGAGCCCGGGTGACCAGTTGTTCCGGACGGCCCCGGTCGTCGTCCCCGTACCCCGTACCACCTGTGTGAAGGAGGCGCCCCGATGGGCCCCGACCCCCGTACCGCGGTCCCCGTCCGGGCCCGTGGTGTCCGGCTGGACCCACGGCGGTGGTGGCAGCTCGCCGGCGAACGCGGGGTGATGTCGCCTGCGGTGTTCTGGCTCCGCAATGACGTCCTGGTCCTGCTGGTCGCCGCGCTGGAGATCCTCGACTACACGGGGACGAGCCTGGCCCACGGGAAGCAGATCACTCCCGTCGGTGTGATCCTGTTGGTCCTCTCCGCGCTGCCGCTCCTGGTCCGTCGCCAACACCCCCTGGCGGCGCTCGCGGGGATCCTGGCCCTCCAGACCGTCGCGAGCCTGGCGACCCCCATGGCCCACGGCAACGGCGTCCCCACCCTGCTCGCCATGTACGCGATCACCCGGCTCTGCCCGCCGCGCACGGTGGCGCTGGCCTTCGTGGTGATCCAACTGGTCCAGGTCTTCCGCGGCCTCTGGAACGACATGCGCCCGCAGGATCTGGCGGGAGAGTGCCTCGGACTGCTCTTCGTGATCATCCTGGGGTGGTGGGTACGCAAGTGGCGCCGACAGGTGGAGTTCAATCGGGAACTCCTCGCCGAACGCGCGGTGGCACAGGAGCGGCGGCGCATCGCACGGGAGCTCCACGATGTGGTGGCCCACCACATCACCACCATGTATCTGATGTCCGGAGGGGCGAGGACCCATCTGGACCAGGACCCGGAGACCGCCCGGGAGGCCCTCGTCACCCTGGAGGCGTCCGCCCGCACGGCGCTGCGCGAGATGCGGCAGATGCTCGGGGTGCTGCGCGGCAACGATGTCTACGACGAGGCGCCCTCGCAGCCCCAACCGGGCGTCGCCGATCTCGATGGGCTGATCAGCGAGTCCCTGGCCAGCGGGTTGTCCGCACGGCTGGTCATCAGCGGTGAGCCGCACCCGCTGCCGACGACCGTCGGGCTCACCCTCTACCGGATCGCCCAGGAGGCCCTGACCAACGTCCGCAAGCACGCGGGCCCCGCACGTGCCGACGTACACCTCCTCTATCTGCCCGACCGGGTCACCCTGGAGATCACCGACGACGGTGCCGGCGGCCAGCGCCCCCAGGGCGTGCCGGGCGGGGGATACGGTCTGGTGGGAATGCGCGAACGGGTCTCCGTGCACGGCGGCTCGCTGGACGTCGGCCACCGTGACCAAGGCGGATTCAGGGTCGCGGCGACCGTGCCGCTGTCCCATCACCACGACGATCGAGGAGTGACGGTCCGATGACACTGGCCGCCCCCGCCGAAGGCACCCCGGACCTCCCCCGCACCGACTCCCCGTCGGCGGCCCGTACCGGGACCATCACCGTGCTCATCGCCGATGACCAACCCCTGGTCCGTCGGGGCCTGGCGCTGATCCTGCGCAACGCACCCGGTATCGAGGTCGTCGGTGAGGTCGGTGACGGCGAACAGGCGGTGGCCGCGGCCCATGAACTGCGTCCCCGGGTGATCCTGATGGACATCCGGATGCCCGTGCTCGACGGGGTGCGCGCCACGGAACGCGTGACCGCGGAACTGCCCGAGTGCCGGGTGCTGGCCCTGAGCACCTTCGACATCGACGAGTACGTCATCCGCGCCCTGCGGGCGGGCGCTTCGGGCTTCCTCCCCAAGGACGTGTCCCCCGAGGAGTTGGCCTCCGCCCTGCACACCGTCGACATCGGCGAGGCCGTCGTCGCTCCGCGGATGTTGACCCGGTTGATCGCCACCTTCATCACCGAACAGACCGTCTCCACCGATCTGTCCGAACTCACCCCGCGGGAGGTGGAGGTGCTGCGGTTGATCGCATCGGGGCTCGACAACGGGGAGATCTCCCGGACCATGCAGATCGGGGTCCAGACCGTGAAGAACCACATCACCAGCGTGTTCGCCAAGCTGAACGTCCGTGACCGGGCCCAGGCGGTCATCGCTGCCTATGAATCGGGTCTGGTCCAGGCCCGCGGCACGGGAGGCGACGGGGCATAGCCCCGCCCGGTCCGGCACGGCTCAGACGAGGGTGAGCGCCGCCGCCCCGATGTAGACGAACTGGAAGACGGTACGGGGTCCGATCGGACCGCCCTGGGCCACCTTGCGGCGGGCGGCGGAGACATTAGCCGGAAACATCACGATCATCAGCAGGATCAGGCCGATCGCCGCCCAGGTGGAGGTGGCGGGGATCAACAGGCCGATCGCCCCGGCGAACTCCAGCACGCCGGTGATGGTGACCAGGAGATCCGGCCGCGGCAACGCTGGGGGAACCATCTCGACGATCTCCGGGCGCAGCTTGGGGTGGAAGTGGGCGAACGCCGTGAGCAGGAACATCAGCGCCACGCCGACCTTGAGCGCGTTCTGCCAGTTGTCGAGCGCGTCCACTCCGGCCCAGCCGATGACCCGGGCCAGGACGAGCCCCACGACGAGGGCGATGAACGGCTCCACGGTTGCCTCCGATGCACAGGGGACGTCGCCGGACACGACCCGACCCACTGCACCACCTACACAGCTCGGCCGGCACGCGCCAGGCCGCGCACAGCAGCCGTACGGGCGAGAGCTCCGCCCGTACGGCCGAAATCCCAGGCGCAGGTCGAAATCCTGGGCGCAGGTCGAAATCCCGGAGGCTCACCGGACGGCACACACGGCCGATGGCGAACGGGAGACCTTTGTACGGCCGGCCAGGATTTGCCCGGCAAGGGTTCCGGAGCAGCAGCAGGGGAATCTTCGATAGCGTCGAATGACGCGCCGCTGTAGGGGGAAACATGCTGGCTGCCGCACGGGCTGTGGTCGTTGTCGCAAGTACGGTCGTTCTGGCGGGTCTGGTCGTTGCCGCCGCGCTCACCGGTCTGCCGGTGTTCACGGTCCTCGCCCCGATCGCCGGGGCGTTCTGGCTGCTCGTCCTGATCGACAGTGGCTATCGCGTGGCGCGCGAAGGGGCGCATCGACGGCGTAGGAGGGCCAGCCGAGCACAGCGGAACGCCTTGACGCCCGCCGCCAACGTCCGCCGGCCGATCGACTATCCCGGGGTGAAGGAACGGCCGCGGGGAAACGATCCGGTGGATCACCAGGGCGACTTCCGGGCCGTGGGCATCCGCCTCGCGGTGCTGCCCGCGCTCGCCGTGCTGTTCCTGACGGTGCAGACCCTGTTCATCAACAATGGCGAGCCCCTGGCGCTCGGATTCATCCTGGCCGAATGCCTGCTGTTGGTCGCCATGATCTGGACCATCTGGACGGGTCAGGAACCCAACAAGCCCTGGGTGGTCAATCGGATGCGGGCGGAAATCTTCCGCCGCGAGATGTTCCTGCTCCTCACCGGTGTGGGCCCCTATCTGGACTTGTCGGACGCGGACGCGCAACGGGTGCGCGACGCCCGGCTGAACGTCCTGGAGAACGCCGATCGGGCCCAACTCGACGCACTGAACCGGTTCGTCGATCGCACTCCTCTCGGCGATGAGCAGCACTGGCAGGATGAAGTGTGGCGCCGCAACTCCCCACAAGCGGGCCCGGCAGCCGACGCCGTCGACCGGATGCGGACCTATCTGGATCACCGCATACGGCGTCAGGGGCTGTTCATGGACCTAGCCATCGCGAAGTGCGAGCGGACGGAGAAGTCCCTCGGTCGGGTGGCCAAGGCCATGGTCCTCGCCGGCATCGCCGTCGCCATCATCTACGCGACCTTGCTGCTGACCGCCCCCGATGATCGCTCCCCCTCGACGACGGCGGCGATCGTCGCCCTCCTCGCCGCCGGTCTTCCGCCCCTGTGCAATGCCGTGTTGGCG
Source organism: Streptomyces sp. NPDC005963 (assembly GCF_040638655.1). Taxonomy (NCBI): domain Bacteria; kingdom Bacillati; phylum Actinomycetota; class Actinomycetes; order Kitasatosporales; family Streptomycetaceae; genus Streptomyces; species Streptomyces sp. NPDC005963. Next base: position 66,694 of record NZ_JBEXVD010000009.1, read on the forward strand.
ATCCAGAACCTGTTCGCCGCCCAGCGGCTGGCGGTCTCCTACCGGGAGACCCGCGAGGAGCTGCTGGGTCACGAGACCACCCTGCGCACCCTGCTGTCCGGGCCGGCGCCCTCCGACAACACGGTCTTGTTCAAGGCCCTCGCCGTACGCGTGGAGTTGACCCTCGCGGAAGAGCAGCGGCGGTGGCGCATCATCGTCGTCAAACCGGAGTTCGACGCCGGTTTGTGAGACTCCCGGCGAATCAGCCGACAATGGATCACAATCGAAGACGTGAGGGATGTCTTCATCAGCCATAGCGCACGCGGCGACGAGTTCGCGATGACGGTGTTGGAGACCATCAAGGAGGGTCTCGCCGCCAAGAAGTTCACACCCCTCGTGGACCAGCACGGCATTCCGCCCGGCAACGAGTGGCGCCCCGAGATCGTCGACTGGCTCGCCCGCTGCCATGGCGCCGTGTTCCTCATCAACGAGAAGGCGCTGAAGTCCGACTGGGTGCGCCGCGAGGTCAACATCCTCTTGTGGCGCAAGGCGCTCGGCTCACCGTTGGCCGTGGTGCCCGTGCTCCTGGGCGATCTGTCGACGTCCGCGGTCAAGGCCGCCGGCCTGGAGGAGTTGCGTCCGTTCCAGTTCGCACGCCCCCAGCGTGGTGCGCCGCACGACGCGCTGAGCATCGCCGACAAGGTCCTTCAGAGGTTCGCCGAGCTACCCACGCCCCCGGCCGAGAACGACCCGATGGCGGCCTGGCTGGAAGCGCTGTCGGAGTATCTGGACGAGGCCCGGCGCTCGGGCCGGCTGGTCAAGGCGGCGACCGCGCTCAAGTTGGAGGAGAAGCACCTCCCCCAGCTCAACGGCGGCAGTCTCTTCCTCGCGCACCAGTTCCTGGTCGCCCCACCGGACCGGATGGAGCACGCGGTCGACGAGGTGGCGCCCTCCCTGTCGACCGACACGCTCAAGAAGCTGATCGCCTGCCTGGAACCCACCTGGATCGATGCGGAGGCCGCCCGAGGGGTCCTCCCGGAAGTGAAGTCACCGCCGGGAGAGGCCCTCCCCGCAGTGAAGTCCCCGCCGCAGGACATGACCGTACTGCTCAACGCCCGCAAGGTGAACACCGCCGAGCTCTACATACGTCGCGCCACCTGTTGTGCCACCCGCGGCTACCGGATGAAGTCGGTCGGCGGCCGGATGCCGACGGGCGAGGACCAGATCGGGGAGCAGTTCCGCGAGTGGGAAGGGTTCGTGTGGCAGGAGTTCTTCGACGCGGAGGACGAAGAGGACCGCATCCTCCCGTCTGATCTGGACCAACGCGTCCACTACCTGATCATCAATGCCCGCAAGGCGCCCACGGCCGACTTCGCCGAAACGGTCAGACTGCTCCACGGCCAGTTCTCCTGGTTGGTCGTGGTGGTGACCACGGGCACCGAACCTCCCGACGGCCGGGTCCAGGCCGCATTCAAGAAGCCGACCGTGTTGAAACCCCTGCTCAACCACCAGGACGAGATCGACGCGAACCAACGCAACCAGCGGCTCCGGGAGTTGCCGGACCGCCTTGTCGGCAGGTACTAGATGGCTGCCGCCCCCCGCCCCCTGGAGCCGGCCCCCGGCACACCCGAGGAGTTCTCGTGACCGCCCCGCCCACCCCCCACGGTCCCGATCCCCGGGACGGCCAGATCTACGACATGCCCCCCGACCTCGGGTTGGCCATCGAGGTCGCCCTGGCCACCCATCGACCGCTGCTGCTCAGCGGGGAGCCCGGGTCGGGCAAGTCGTCCCTCGCTCCCCACTACGCCCGCACCCACGGGATGCGGTACTACGAGCACGTCGTCACCTCCCGGACCCGGGCCACCGATCTGCTCTGGACCTTCGACAGCGTGCGGCGGCTCGCGGACGCCCAGGCGCACCGCTCCCACCTCCAGGACGCCGAGTACGTGCGCCCCGGTGTGCTGTGGTGGTCGCTGGCGCCCGAATCCGCCCAGAGCCGCGGTGGGTTGCTCCGGGCGTCCGCGGGCGGTGACCCCATGGACCGCTTCGCCCGTGAACGTCAGGCCAAGGACGCCGTCGTCCTCATCGACGAGATCGACAAGGCCGACCCGGACGTGCCCAACAGCCTTCTCGTGCCGCTCGGTTCGCAGGAGTTCACCGTCGCCGAGACCGAGACGACCGTCTGTCGTGAACCCTCGGTCGGCGCCCACCTGGTCGTGATCACCACGAACGACGAACGGGAACTGCCCCAGGCGTTTCTCAGGCGTTGCGTCACCTTCACCCTGCCGGCGCCGACCACCGAGAGCCTGCTGAGGATCGCCCGGATGCATCTGCGCCACGACGGCCAGAAGTGGGACGCCGCGACCCAACAGCTGGCCGGGGCGCTCGCCGACGAACTGATGAACGCCCGCCAGGAGGGCGACATCCGACGCGACCGTCTGCCCAGCACCGCCGAGTACCTGGACGCATTGCGCGCCTGCCGCGCCCTCGACGTCCGGCCCGGCGGCCCGAAGTGGGAACTCATCCGCACGCTCACGCTCACCAAGTCACCCCAGAAGCAGGGCTGACCGGTGCGCCCGCAGATCTGGATCGGGGACGTGGTCCGCGCACTGGAGGTGGCGCGCAGCGAGGACGAACAGATCGAAGTGCTCAGGGTGTTGGGCTTCACCACGGCCGCCGGCACGTTCGTCGACGACGACGAACCCGATCCCGCTCCCCCGCCCCAGATCGACCCCCCGTCCGAGGACGGCGGACGGGCACCGCACCGCCCCGACCACGACCCGACGGACCCCGAACCCGACCCCGACGAGGAGCCGGCGGACCCCAGTACGACCCTGGCGGAGCTACCGCTGTTGCGCCCCCTGCGCACCGAGACCACGGGCCCCGTACCCGACCCCATCGAACGCCTCGCGCCCCCCACGAACGAACGCACCGTGCGCCCTCATCTGCCCCTTCTGGTCCCGCACTGGACCAGCGCCATCATCCGTGCGGCCCTGACCCAGCCGGTGGACGAGGGGCCGATCGACATCGACGCGCTGATCGAGATGCTCGCCCGGGGCCGACCCGTCATCCAACTCCCCCGCCGCCCCGTACGCACTCTGCGCTACGGCGTCCAGGTGCTGGTCGACCGCGGCAGCTGTATGCAGCCCTTCCGGCGTGACCAGAACCATCTCGTCGCCCAGATCCGCTCGGTCGTCGGCCGTGAACTCGTCGACGTCGGCTACTTCTCCGACGCCCCCCAACGCGGAACGGGCCCCGGCTCCCGCTGGACCCGCACCGACTACACCGCGCCGACGGGCGGCCAGCGCATCCTGCTGCTCTCCGATCTCGGCCTGGGCGGACCCCCCTACGTCCACGGGCGAAGCACCCCCGAGGAGTGGGAGGAGTTCATCGCACTCGTCACCCGCGCCGGCTGCCAACCCGTCGCCCTCACCCCGTACCCGCCCACGCGCTGGCCGTTCTGGATGACCGCGCTGCTCCCGCTGGTGAGCTGGGACCGGACCACCACCACCGGCCAGATCAGCGCGAGGATGCCGTGACCGAACTCCCCGCCGGCCTTCCGCCCGCGCCCCCACCCGGTGCACTGGAGCTCGCGACCACGCTCAGCATCGCCACCCGCATCGAACCCGAGCTGATCCGTGCCGTACGGCTCCGCCTCCATCCGCACCTCGACGTGGGGGCCGAGGCCGATCTGTGGTTCTGCGACTGGGTGGACGCCCGCACCCACGACGCCATCGCACTGCTCCCCGAATGCCTGCCCTATCTACGGGGACGGCTCACCCGTCGGCTGCCGGCGGCCCCCGGGTTGAAGGATGTCTCCACCATCCTCGCCGAACACCACGCCGGCCTCTCACCCGCGCTCTTCCTGGAGGAGCAGATCACCTGGGCGAGCCTGACCGGTGACACCGAGGAGGCCGACCGACACCTCGGCCGGGCCCTGCACGCCCTCGTGCGGGAACAACGCAACGGGATCGCCGGCTGGTTCGCCGACGCCTGGCAGCGCCTGCCCGAAACGGCCCGGAAGAGCGTCACGGCCTGGAGCCTGGCCAACGCGACCCGCGCCCATGTACCGAGCCTCGCCCTCGGTCCGGCACCGGACGTGACCCTCGCCGACGTGGCGGCCATCGCCCCGGCAGTCGGCCGCGTCCGACTCGCTGTGCGCAGGGAGGGCACGGACCTCCTCATCGGCGATGTCCAGGGGCCGGATGCGGTGGCGATCCTGGTGCCCGACACCCACCCGCGGATGGTGGAGGTCCTCACGAACCGGTCCCAGCCCCCGGTACGGATCGAGGCGGGCGCGGTGGTTCGCGTTCCCGTGGGGCGGGGCGTGCTCAACCTCCGTACCGGAGCCGGGGAGATCTACCGCATCGAACGGCCGGGCCAGGCAGTGGACGCCGACGCCCCGGTGTGGGAGGTGCTGGACAACCTGCTGGAGGGGTCAGACCCGGCCAGCCCCGGCCTCACATGGCGTCTGGCGGAAGAACTCGGCCGCCTCGTCGAGCGCTTCCACCGGACGGACGGGGACCAACTGCTCAAGGAGATCGTGCGGCTCGCCAGCCGGATCCTCCAGACCGGCCGTGCACCCCTGGACGCCATCGAGCTCCGGGTACGGATCGCGGAGACGTTCTACCTCCACGGCCTCCACTTCGGCGACCGGGAGTCACTGGACGAGGCCGTACGGGTGGCCAGCGAGCTTCCCACGGAAAGCCCCCGTTTCCCCCGCATCTCGGTCGTCCTCGGGGCAGCACTGCGCGAACGTTTCGCACACTCGCGGTACTTCCGGGACCTCGGACGTTCGGAAGTGGCACTCACCCATGCCGTCGAGACCACCATCGGGCAGCACGACGGCGGCTCGGAAGCGCTCTGCGAACTCCTGCGCACCCTCACCGTCAGCCTGGAAGCCGACCAAACGGAAGTCGCGCTGAGCAAGGCGCTAAACCTGACGTCCGTTGCCATGCGACAGATCGGCACCTCCTCGTCCCTGGTGGAGTTGGCCCTCGCGCAACTCCATCTGGCGGTCTTCACCGCCACGGGCGAGGCCGATGAGCTCTCCCGGGCCAATGCCCTCGTGACGGACTTCTGCGCAGTGCCCGGCTGGCCCGAACACGTCCAGGCGGAGGCACTGGCTACCCGGGCCGCTGTGACCCTGCACGGGCTGCGGAGCACCGGACGGCGGGCAGACCTCGATGCGGCACTGGCGGACATCCGCTCGGCGCTCTCGCTCACCCCTGCGTCCCGGGTCCGCCGCGCACTGCTACGCGTCCAACTCGCCAACGCCCTCCGGCTGCGCTTCCACCTGCTACGGGAGCACCGCGACCTCACCCGTGCCATCAAGGAACTCCAGAGCGTGGTGAAGCGACGGCAGATGCCCTCGCTGTGGCTCGCCGTGAGCGCACTGAACCGGTGCCAACTCGACGACTTCGCCGTCACCGACGATCCGGCCACCCTGGAGCGTGCCGTCGACACCGCCCGGGAGGCGGTGGCCTCGACGGACCCCCAGGGAGACCTCACACGGTGGACCCTGGCCACCACACAACTCGGAAAGACACTGCTCGCGCACTACCGGTCGACGAGAGACCTCGAACGACTCGGCGAGGCGATCGACACCTTTGAAGCGGCCGAGAGCCAGCCACCCCGTCTCCCGGAGCATGTGCGCGCGGCCAACTCGGTCGGGCTGGCGACCGCACTCCATGAGCGGGACCTCTCCCGTGCCAGGAACGACCTCGGCCGAGCGAGCCAGGTCCTCGCCGCGCAGTTCCCCGTCATCGGGGACAGCCTGGATTCATGGCGGGCAGCGGTCCTCAAGGCCACCGCGGCCGAACGGGCACGCCGCCGCAATCGAGAGATCCCCGAGTCGCTGTCCGACATGGACCTGTTGTCCCAAGAGTCGGCCGTGCCACCGCTCCTGCGACTCAGGGCAAATCTGCTCCGCACCGCACTGGCGATCCGGCTGGGGGACCACGAGGCAGCCCTACGCAGCTACGAGACCGCGACCCACAATGTGACGACGGCCGTCCTGCTCCACGACGGGGACCGCGAGGAAGTCGTCGCCAGGTGGACACGACTGGCGCATGAGGTGGCCGCGTACGCGATCGAGGACGGCAAGCCGAGACGGGCACTGGAGTACCTGGAGCAACAGAGCGTGTTGTTGCGACTGTGCAACCGGGGTCCCGACTTCATGGCCCGCCTGCTGAAGCGCGTGGTACCCAGCCTGGCGACGGAGCTTCGATGGCTCTGGGGGCTGCTCCACCTCGACTTCAACCTTGACGAGCCGACCCGGGCCACGCCGTCCCCGGAGTTCGCACTGCGACTGGACGATCTGCTGGAGTCGCTCCGTACGGTTCCGGAGTTCAAGGACGTCTTCCACCCCCTCGACTCCCAACAACTGGTCGAGGTGGCGGAGGAAGGGCCCGTGGTCGTCCTCAACGCCGCCGACCACCGCTGTGACGCCCTGCTCCTGACCAAGCGAGGGCTCTCGGTCCTCCCACTGGTACGACTTGACCTCACCAGTCTGACCGAGCAGGCCCTGCGTTACACCCGGGCCGTGAGAGGACCCGCAGGACAGTCGGGGCGTTTCACCCGGACTTTGGGAGAGCGCGCAGGACATCCGGAAACCAGAGTGGTAACGGAGGTGCTGGAGTGGCTATGGCACAACCCCGTACAACAGATCCTCCGCGAACTACAGCGCACCCCACACTCCGACCATTCCGAGCGAACCCGCCGCTCCGCTTCCAGCCGCGAACGGTTTGACGGCCTGGCCGACCTAACCGCGCCGGATGGAAAACTGCCCCGCCTCTGGTGGCGCCCCACCGGCCTCTTCACCGCACTTCCGCTCCATGCCGCGGGGCAGTACGAAACGAGCCGTCCGCGCACGGCCATGGACTTCTTCGTCCACTCCTACACCCCCGGCGTCCAGGCCCTCATCGACGCGCGCCGCTCGGAGAGCCAAGGCTCCGCACCCGAACCGCGGATGCTGCTCCTGGGTGATGACACAACACCGCTGGTGCACACGGTGATGGAGGTGCAGCGCATCCGAGACATGGTCCCGGAGTCAACGCTGCTGAGGGGGAGCGAGGTGGCCAAGAAGCAGGTGATCGAAGCCCTCGCAACCCATCCGTACTTCCACTTCTCCGGCCATGCGTCGTTTGAGCGCAACCAATCTGCCCTCCACATCAACCAAGAACGCCTGACCCCACAGGACCTGCCAGACGAACTCGCGGTGAAGGGCGGCCTCGCCTACCTGTCCGCCTGCGACACGCATGTGTCCTCCCTTACGGGCGAAGGGGCGTCTTGGTCCATCGCCAGCGCCTTCCAGGCCACCGGCTACCGCCATGTGATCGCCACCCTCGGGCAGGTCCCAGACCGGATCGCCGCAGACATCGCCTTGCGCTTCTACCGCTCGCTCACCCACCCTGACGGCACCATCCACGCTTCTCTCACGGCCCGCTCCCTGCACCAAGCACTCAGCCGACTCGACCCCGCCCACCCGGACTCCCTCCTCGGACGCGCCGCCATGATCCACCTGGGGCCATGAGCGGCTATGAACGGCCATGTTTCTGCCTGAGAGGGACTACGTGTCCGGCTCAAGTTCGCCGGGAACCGGCGCGGGGGTCAGGGTTGCGGCGTGGGTGGGGCAGGCGTGCAGGGTCACCGGTGGACCGCTCATTCGCTCAACGTCACGCACCGGCAGGGGTGCGAGGGTCCAGCGCTGGCAGACGCAGCATGTCGCACCGACTTCTTGGGGTGTCGCACCCGTGAGTGCATCGCGGATCATGCGACCGCTCCCGTACGCACCTGGTGGACGCCCGCGGCAACATAGGGGTAGTCATAGCCGTGTTCGGCCCATGCCGTGGCGAAGTAGCGTTCGCGGCATTGGGGCGTGAGTGTGTTTGCTTCTTCGGCTCGGAAGATCGACCGCGCCAGTTCGGCACTGGGGCCGGTCCATGGACGCGCCCACGCCGAAAAGCCGGGAACGTGCGTCGATGTGTGCTGTGGGAGGACCGTAGGGGCCGTGCGGATGGCGGGTTGTCCGGTCTGGCGAGTGGGACGGACGAGGTAGAGCACCCATGCGAGGGCGCACACGATAAGGTCGCGCATACGTCGTTCGGCTCCTAGAAAGCTGGTTCGGCGAGCCCCGATGTGACCGATTAGGCCCGGTCCATCGGGGCGTTTCTGTTTGTGCTCGTACGGCGGTAGACCGCTCAGTCGCCTGTGTGTTGGGCAAATACCCAGGGAGGGCCCGCCCCTGCCGGTTACGTGCGGGAAGGCGCGGCAGGGGCGGAGTTCGGGGATGGGGCCGGTCAGGGCGGGGGCATCGGAGAGAGCTCTACGCCGTGGCGGGGAAGGGCGCTGATCGCGTCAAAGGCGCCGTCGACGGCGTGACCGGGCAAGGTTCCTGCGGCTATGCGCCGCACGGTCTCGATCTGCCATCCCTCGGGCAGCGCTGCGAGCCGCAGTGCGGTTGTGGCGTAGTGCCCTTCGTCGGGCCGGGGTGTGTCTCGATCACAGATGCGGTCATGCACTGCGCTCAACACATGTGCCAGGACCGGCGGTCCGTCCTCCCGGTGCCGGAGCGTTTGGTGTTCCGCTTCGAGCATCCGGAACACTTCGGGGCGCCAGTCGGGGGTGTATCCCTGGTACCAGTCGAGTAACTGCGCTGCGCCCTCCTTCTCCTCGTACCGTCCTTCAGCTGCTGCCCACCGTTCGTGCTTTCCCTCGCAGTGAACGGCGAAGTAGGAGATTTCTCGCGATAGTTCGTTGAGGACGGGTCGCCAGTCAGCAACCGGTGAGGGTCGGTGTGTCTGGATGCTGTGGCCTGTGGAAAGTGCCCAGTAGAGGGCTGCTCGGTCGGCCGGTTCCAGTTGGTACCAGACACCGTGGTCTTTCAGTGCGTCCCACACCAGCGGAACGGCTTCGCCGGTGGCTCGGGACACCTCGTCCCAGCTCACCTCGGGCCACTTGGCCAGGGTGTCCAGTGCGGTACGAAGTCTGTCGAGGGTTGTGTTCCTGTTGTTGTTCGTCATGCTTCCTGCCGTGAGAGGTAGCGGCCCCGGCCGTCCGGGCACCGATGACGACCGGAGCCAGAGGATGCGGAGCACCCTCTCTTCCCTCGGGTGGACGGACCGACCTACCAACCGAGGGGGTTCATGGAGCCCGGCCCGCCTGACCATCGCTGTCCAAGGCACAGCCGGACGGACCGGATTGACCGCCCCACACAACGGGAGCGGACACTTTCAGAACTGGAATACGCGGGTCATCCCCGCGAGGAGCCCCCGCTACTGCGTGCATTCAACTCAGTGAGCGCGGGGCGGAGATGGTCAATCACACTGGCCGGTCGAAGGTCCGCTCTCACAGCGGTCCACTCAACCCCGCCTTTCGGCGGACGGAGCGAAAAGCGACCATCCACCTTGTCCGTGTCCATGACCACCCCCAACGCATTCTCAGCGATGTCAAACACCAGTTCACCAACGCCAAGCCAGGGCACCTGATCCGCCTGATCCGCTAGGTTCCTGCCGGACATGACCACTCCTCTCCGTAGCGAAACCACTACCGGGGGAATTCAGAGTGGACTACGGTCAGAACCTAATCAACGTGGCTGCGGAGACAGAACAGTTGGGGGCCGAATGGTAAACCGTAAGGAACTGAACCCGGATGCATCGCCACAAGCAGCGTTCGGCGCACGTCTGCGCAGCTCACGCGAGAAGCGGGGTTGGACGCAAGAGCAACTGTCCGAGCGCGCTGGCATTTCCAGTGGGCATATTTCGGGCGTTGAGACCACGCGAAAGTCACCTTCCTTGCACTTCGCGAAGGCTGTCGACGTGGCGTTCAGCCTTTTAGGGACCGATGCCACATTCGAACGCCAGTGGCACGAGATGCAGCACGGGAGCTTGCTGGAGGGGTTCCCGGAGTACGTGGGCTACGAGGGTCGGGCAACCGAAGTCCGGCTGTTCGAAGCAAGCTTCATCCCTGGGCCACTCCAAACTCGCGGGTACACAGAGGCGATCGCAAGGTTCAGTGTCGAACAAGGTGACATCACGCCCGAGCAAGCGAATGAGCGACTCGATTTCCTCGCGGAACGGCAAGCTGCGCTCTTTCGTACGCGGCTCCCAATGATTCACGTGGTGTTGGACGAGAGCTGCATCCGTAGGCCCGTCGGCGGCGTAGAGGTGATGGATGCGCAATGGGCTCGACTGCTTGAGTTCGCAGCTATGCCCAACTCAGGTTTGCAGATCGCTCCGTATGCCATGGGTGAGCGGCAGCCGTTCAACCGGCTTGTCCACTTGCTGACGATGGCCGATCGGTCCGTGATGTCGTACGTCGAGTCTCAAACGCAGGGACAGTTGGACCGTGACTTGTCATCTGTGCTTCCGCTGGTGAAGAAGTACCATCAGCTTCAGATCGAGGCAGCGTCACAGGCTGAGTCCGTCGCCATGATCGAAAAGCTACGAAAGGGCATCTGATGGCCAAGACCAACTATTCCCCTCTGCGTTGGGTCAAGTCTTCATACAGTGTCAACAACGGCGGTTCCTGCATCGAGTGGTCTCCCTCGCACGCCTCCGCTACCGGCATCGTCCCCGTCCGGGACAGCAAGCGACCGAGCGGACCCGTCCTGATGGTCTCCACCGACGCGTTCGCCGGCCTGGTCTCCCTCGCCCGCTCCGCCAACCTGTAACACCACAGGACAGCGCAGATCTGAACTGAGCAACAACAAACACCCAGAGAGCCCCGCCCGGTGACCGACCGGGCGGGGCTCTCGTAACTGCTGTTCAGGCGGGATCCGTAGCCGTGTTCAAGCGCTACGAAAGGACATCACACGTCGGGTGTGGTGAGTACGGGGTCCAGGGTGTGGGTGCGGAGGCGGTAGCTGTCGCCCTTGAGCGTGATCACGTCGGCGTGGTGGGCCAGGCGGTCGATCATGGCGAAGGTGACCGGGTCATCGCCGAACACCTCGGCCCAGCGGCCGAACGACTTGTCGCCCGTGACGAGGACCGAGCCCCGTTCGTAGCGGTGGGAGACCAGCCTGAACAGCAGGTTCGTCGCTTCCGGGGTGAAGGGCACATAGCCGATCTCGTCGATGACGATCAGCTCGTACTGGTCGAGTCGGGTCAACTCCTCCATGAGCGTGCCCGAGTTCTGGGCCTCCGTCAGGCGGGCGACCCACTCAGTGGCGGTGGCGAAGCGGACGTCGTGACCGGCACGGCAGGCGCGCATCGCCAGGGCGATGGCGAGGTGGGTCTTGCCGGTGCCGGGAGGGCCGAAGAAGACCGCGTTGGCGTGGGTGTCGATGAAGTCCAGCGCGGCCAGCCGGTTGACGGCCTCCCAGTCGTGGGGGCGCTGACGGTCGGCGTCGAACTCTTCGAGCGACTTGTGCGCGGGGAATCCGGCGGCGACGATCCGGGCCTCGCTGCCGGCGGTGTCCCGGGTGTCGGGCGCGGTGTCGGTGGGGTTCTGGGGCTGCTGCGGCTCGTCGGTCTTCTGGATGGTGCGGGAGGTGGCGTTGGCCTGGGCGGGGATCGTGGGGCGCGGGGATGGGGCCGGTCCGCTCAACTCCTGGAGGATGGAGCACGGCTCGTTGGCATCGGCGAATCCGCTGTCCCCATCACGGTGTGGAGGTCCGCCCAGGCCCGGGCCGGCATGGCCGTGTGACTCCATAGGGCCCGACATATAGGCGAGGATCGCGGCGGAGAGGATGAACGCCATGTGGATCACGGTTCCCCACAACAGCGAGTGTTGGGAGGTGTGGGACACATCGACGAACATCTGCAACAGGTGGACGGAGGAGATCCCGACGATCGCAGTGGCCAGCTTCACCTTCAGCACGTTGGAGTTGACGTGGGAGAGCCATTCCGGCTGGTCCCGGTGGCCCTGGAGGCCGATGCGCGACACGAAGGTCTCATAGCCGCCGACGATGACCATGATCAGCAGATTTGCGATCATCACAACATCGACGAGCTTCAGTACGGCGAGCATGACGTGGGTTTCGTCGGCCTGGCCGCTGATGATGTTCAACACCAGGTGCCACAGTTCATTGAAGAACTTGTAGACATAGACACCTTGTGCCGCCACCAGACCGAAGTACAGGGGTGCTTGGAGCCACCGGGTGGCGAAGAGGGCATATCCGAGCGAGGGAGCCGCGTAACTCCTGAAGTCTGGCTTGGTCGACGCGGGCATGGCGTGGCTGAGCAACGAGTCTCCAAAGGTGGCTTGCGGCAGTCGGCGCGGAACCGCATACGCGCCGCCTAACGAGCCTGCCGTTCAGAGCGTCACTGCATTTTCGGCAGGGGTGAGTGCCCCGCCCGGGTGCCCGGAGGGGTTGGTTCGCCCGAATGGCCGCTGGGACAAGGGATTTCGCGGATCGGGGCTCTTCCCGGAGACGCTGAATGCCCATCGGTGAAATCGGCTACCGCGCTTCCACGACGTTGACGCCGCGCTCACTCCGTCGCGTCTAGTGCCCCCCGGGAACGACGAATCAGTTCAGCACTCGGGGACGACCGGTCGTCCTCACGGGTCGGGTCCCCGGTGACCGTCGGGTCCTTCACCATCGTGGGTCCTCGCCTTGCTCCGGGCGACTGTGTGACCCCTGCTGGGCGCCGCCGGACCGACACCTCGTCCAGCACGCATTGTCACACGCGGACGACATTTCATGACTCATAGTGAGGGCGCGTCGTGGATCGATTTCGACGTCTTCTCCTGCTATTTCAGGATCAATTACCCTCATCAACGCAGAATCGTGAGCATGAGAGGGCCTGTTGAGGGCGTGCGTCGACACGTTCCGTCACAGGGCGCGGACTTGAAAGCACCCCCGCAGTGGGCCGTGAGAACCATCACCGCGTGACGCTTGCGTGATGACCGAAGAGGCCCCGGCCCCGACCTGCGGGAATTCCCTCGGGGAAACGCCCTGGGCACCAATTCTGCTTGTATGCATATGTGTTGAACACGTAAACTCTCACCTTCGGTGAGCATTCAGCTCCGGCCGAGCCGCCGAACGAAATCCCCCACCCCTCATCGCATATTTGTGTCATCCGGGCTGGAAAGGGCTATTCACGCGTGACCCTGATACCTCGCGGCCGACTCCGTACGGTCGCCGCACTCACTGTCGCCTCGACAGTCGGCGGACTTCTCACCGCCGTGACCACCACGTCAGCTTCGGCTGCCGTGAACTGCGTCTCACCCACGTTCCAGCGGCAGTTCTTCTCCAACACCTCGTTCTCGGGGACACCGAAGAAGACCGATTGCGACTCGACCATCAATGAGAGTTGGGGTACCGGAGCACCCACGAGCGGGGTGCCGCGGGACAACTTCGGCGTACGGTGGTCCATGACCCGGGACTTCGGTTCCGGTGGCCCTTTCGCGCTGTCCATCGCGGCGCGTGATGGAATTCGGGTGTACGTCGACGGATCGCGCAAGATCGACCTCTGGCGCAACGGGTCAAGCAATCAGTCGAAGACGGTCAATCTCACCATTCCGTCCGGCAGGCACAGCTTGCGGATCGACTATGCGAGCTGGACCGGTTCGGCGAATGTGAAATTCACCTACGCCCCCCGCACCACGGCCGCGGTCGACAAGGTCAAGCCGCTGGTGCCCGGTGGGGTGAAGGTCGCCGTCGACCATGCGACCGCGCGGCCCAAGGTGTCCTGGACGGCGAACAAGGAGATGGACCTCGCGGGTTACCGCGTCTACCGTCGCATCCAGAGTTCGACCACCTTCCGTCTTGCGGCCACCACGACCGCGACCTCCCTCCTGGACGTGGTGCTGGAGCCAGGTTCCACCTACCTCTACGAGGTCCGCGCCTACGATCGAGCCGGAAACACCTCGGCGGGCAGTGTGGACGTACCGGTGACGAACGTGCTCGTCACCGCACCGGAGGGGCTCACCTCGAAGGGCGTCGACTCCGGCGTCCAGATGAGCTGGAAGCCCGTGCAGGGTGCCGTTCGCTACACCATCGTGTGGAACAAGCCCACCGGCGGCACGGGTTCCAGCACCGTCAGTTCCACCACGTTCACCGACACCACCGCTGTGCGCTCGGTGGTCCGCAACTACCAGGTGGCTGCGGTCGACGGGGCCGGGCGGATGTCCCCGTACGCGTACACGGAGGAGAGTCGCCTGGTCGCGGCGCCGCACGAGGTGACGGCCGTGCCCAAGCCCGGCACGCATCGGCCCACGATCAAGTGGCGGGTCAACCGCAACACGGACGGTGCGATCCACAACTTCCACGTCTACCGCTCCAGCACCCTGCCGGTGGACACCACCGTTGAACCGACGCGCTGCCTCATCGATACGGTCACGCTGCCCGACGGGAGGCGCGAGTACAGCTGCGTCGACACATCGGCGGGTTGGGGTACGACCTACCACTACGTGATCAAGGCGCATGACAACCGCAGCCGGGAGTCAGTCGCCTCCGCCGTCGCGTCCGTCACCACTCCTGCGAAGGACCTCACCCCGCCGGACGCGGTCAAGGGGCTGACCGTGAAGACCACCGAGTACGGCGCCGAACTCGACTGGGACCCCAACACCGAACCGGATCTCAAGCGGTACACGGTCTACAGCGGCGAAGTGCGCCGCGAGCCCGACCAGCCGGCGGTGTGCTTCGTCTACGAGCGGGCGCATCTCGCCCCGGCCACGACGGCCTACCGGTACGAAGACCTGCCGGACGGCAAGGAGACCTGCTACTTCATCGATGTGGTGGACACGGTGGGCAACTCCAACTACCAGTGGACCCGCACCGCCAACGTCGTGTACGTCAATGAGTTGGACCTGACGCCTTCGGTCCCCACCCCGCCCGGAGCGTCCCACACCGTGGGTTCCGTCCTGGAGGGTTCGAACGTGCGCCTGTCGTGGGACGGCGTCCCCGATGCCACCGGATATCTCGTCCACCACTGGAACCCGGTAACCAAGACCTACGAGAAGCTGACTGACCAGCCCGTCTCGGCGCTCTCCTACCAGCACCTGAACCCGGCCGCCGGAACCACCCACTTCTACTGGGTGAGCGCCGTGTTCGCGGACGGTAGCGAGTCGGCGCCGGCAGCGGACTGGGCCATCGTGCCGCCCACGTCCTGACCGACATCGGTCCCAAGCCTCCCCCGTTGGCTTGGGACCGATGACCGGCATCCGTACGGGCCCGTCAGGGGTACGCCCCCCGGCGGGCCCACACGAGCTCAATCCGTCAACGCACGTCGATGTAGTCGGCGACGGCGGTCTGACCCGCAGTGGTCGACGTACCGGCGAAGACGTAGCGGTAGTAACCGTCGGCCGTGGCCTTGACGGTCGTCTTCAGGTTGCCCTTGCTGTCCGCCTTGATGGTCTTGACGGTGGTGTAGGCGGAGGTGCCCTTCTTGAGGTACTGGAGCTTCACGGACTGGCTGCCGTAGCCCACGTACTTGCCGGTGTCCCAGCTACCGCGGGTCAGGGAACCCGTGATGGTGATGGTCTTGTTCTTGGTGACCGGCTCGGGTGCTGCGTTCACCGTGACCTTGGAGGCACGCTGGATGACGGCCGAGCCCACGTTGGTCCGCTCCACACCGGCGCCGTTGTTGTCAGCGACGTAGGAAGCGACCTTCCACGTACCGGCCTGGTCGTTCCACAGGTCCAGCTTCGGGTCAATGGTGAAGGTGGACGTGCAGGTCACCTTGGTGCCGGTGCCGCAGCTGGCCTCCAGGGCGTCGGTGATCAGGAACGCGGTGGGCGAGTCCCAGTTCGACCCGCGCCACAGCGCCACATCGGCGTAGCCCACGCCGTCCGGGTCGCTCACGGTGTACGTGACCTTCACGACCTTCTTGGCGGTGGTGCCGACGACGATGGCCTTGCCACCGTTGGTCACCACGTTCGAGATGGTCGGAGCACCGGCCGCGAAGGTCGTGGCACCCGAACGGGGGGCGTTCCACGCGTTCGGCTTGTCGTCCGCGTGCGCCATGGGAACTGCCAGACCGGTGAGGGCGAGAGCGCCGGTCACCACTGCGACAGAAGCACGAATGCGCATGTATCTCCCAATGCATGGGGCCGCTGCCGGGACGCGACAGGAGCGTCACCAGGGGCCCTAGGTCTGTCTGAGTCTGCTGACTCAGCAGATCCGACCCGAGAGATGGGGAAAAGGTTGTGCAGTGAAGTGAAAATTACGTGATAACCAGTTTTATGATCTTGATAGGGGAGCAGGAACCGGCGCCCGTGTGCGCTCCCGGTGCTCGGATCCACGGCCGCCCGGCCGCACCCGTGTACCCCGGGCAGCCGCACACCGGATGCCGCTCCCCCGGGAACCCGGCAAGGTGATCTTCAGCAGGACTCCCGCACAGACAAGGACCCCGCCCATGTCCGTGATCCTCACCCGGCGGCTCGCCGGCGCCGCCGGAGCAGCGCTGCTGACCCTCACCGTCGCGGGCTGCTCCGGCCTCGGCCGGACGGCCGTGGGTCCCGTCTCCTACGACACGACGCAGGACAACCATGTGACGATCCACAGCCCGCTCGTCCGCGGCTGTCACAAGCTGGCGTCCGATGGTGCCGTCACCGTCGAGAACGGCAGCCTCGTCGACATCGTCCTGTATCCCACCGCCGACTGTTCCGGCGGCGACTCCATCTACGTACCGACCATGTCGTCGGACGTGACCGCGCCCCGGGCCCAGCCCTGGCGGAGCTTCCGGCTCATCCACTGAGCCGTGCCGGTGACAGCACTCGGCCCCACGGTGTTCACACCGTGGGGCCGAGTGACCGTGGGGCCGTGGGGCCGTGGGGCAGGTCAGTGCCGGTGAAGCGCGTACCGGCCGGTCAGCCCTCGTCGATCTGGCCGGTCAGTCCTCGTCCATCTGGCCGGCGCGGACCACGGCGACCGGGCAGTTCGCGTGGTGCAGTGCGGCCTGGCTCACCGAACCCAGCAGCAGCCCGGTGAAACCGCCGCGACCACGGGCGCCGACGACGAGCAGCTGCGCGCCACCGCTCGCTTCGAGCAGCGCCTGACGCGGACGGCTGCGCACCAGCTCGCGGCGTACGGTCACGTCCGGGTACTTGGCCTGCCAGCCCGACAGGGCCTCAGCGAGCACCCGCTCCTCGGTGTTCTGGAGCCGGTCGAGACCGTCCACCAGGTTGTCCGGGTGGCCCGGGTCGTCATCGCCGCGCTCGCTCCAGGAGCCCCAGGCGTGCAGGGCCACCAACTCGGCGCCGCGCATCGACGCCTCGGCGAAGGCGAAGCCCACCGCGGCCTCGCCAGCCGGGGAGCCGTCTGCGGCGAGCAGCACGGGCCCGGCCGGGTCGGGGGTGCCGCGGACGATCAGTACCGGGCAGCGGCCGTAGGCGGCGAGGTGCACCGCCGTGGAGCCCACAAGGAGACCGATGAAGCCGCCCATGCCCCGGCTGCCGACGACGACCAGCGACGCCTTGCGGGACTGCTGCTCCAGTACGGTCAGGGCTTCGCCGGTGATCAGGTCCTGGGTGATCTCCACATCGGGTGCGGCGGCGCGGGCGCGCTCCACCGCTTCGTTCAGCGCGCGTTCGGCGATGTTGCGCAGACCGCCGTCGGGCGGTCCCATCGGCGAAGGGCCGAGCGACACATGCATCTTCGGCCAGATGAACGCGTGCACCACATGCAGTCCGACCCCGCGAATCCGGGCCTCGCGTGCTGCCGCATCAACGGCTTCCAGACTCGACTTCGAGCCGTCCACCCCAACGACGACCGGTCCGTTCATCACTGCGCTCCCATCTCCACTTCGGTGCCCGACCGCCTTGGCTCCCGGGCGGTCGGCGAGGACGGACAGCGCATTCGGCCGCTGTGGCCCGCCCGCACACCGGGCGGGCGGTGACCGTCCCACTCTCCAGTCTCATACCGATCAGCCGGGGCTGCCAGGGGCCGAAGGGCCATGATCGGGGGGTCATCGGCCCCTGACCGCTGCCCGGGGCGGGTGCTGCCGTGAGCGGTCGGCCGCCGCCGGAGGCGGCGCTTCCGCGGGGGTCAGTGCGCAGCCGCCGTCCGTGCAGGATCGGCGGAGCCGGCCCATCGAGAGCGTCTGGATCAACCCCATCGTCCAGCACATCGGGCAGCCGCGCAGCGCCAGGAGGCCGACGGGCACCAGCAGCAGACTGGCCCAGCCCACCAGAGGGAAGAGCAGAACCGCTCCGGCCAGCCCGCCGAATCCCACCGCGCCCCTCAGAAGGTGACGGGTGAGGGAGCTGCTGGCGAAGCTCCCCGGGCCGGCAGGGCCAGCGGGGGTGGCAGGGCTGGTCGGGCTGGCAGGGGTGGTCGGGCTGGTGGTGCGACGGCTCGCGAGATCAACCATGCCGACCTCCCCGGCCCTCGCCCTCGGTGGCCGCAAGTGCGGTGCGGACGGACTCCCTGGCCCGTCTGAGCCGCGACTTCATCGCCGCGCTGCTCAACCCCAGAGCTTCGGCGGTCGCCCGTCCGCTCAGGCCCTGGACGTCCCGCATGATCAGCACCCGTCGCTGGTCCAGGGGGAGCGCGGTGATCGCCGCGGCCACCCGGCCGGCCTCCAGACGCTGGAACACGTCCTCCTCGAACGAGGGCACCACCGCGTCCGGTACGGGCCCGTGGTGGCGCAGCATCAGTCTGGTCCTGCGCAGACACTCATTGCGGACGATGCGGAACATCCAGGAGGCGAGTGCCCCGGACGCCCGCAACATGCCGATCTTCCGGTAGAGGATGATCAGGGCTTCCTGTGCGGCGTCCTCGGCGTCCTGTGGGGTGGCGCAGAGGGAATGGGCGAACCGCCGTACGTGCGGGTGCGAGCCGGACACCAGCGCGGCGGTGGCCTCGGAGTCGCCCTGTTGCGCCGCGGAGATCAACGGCTGGCCGGGCCAGGGGGAGTCAGCCACGGGTGCGTCCTCGACGGCGCAGTACGACGACCGTGCACACGCAGAGCAGCACGGCGGCGACGGCGAGGGAAAGACCAAGGATCACGATGCCTCCACTTTTCGGTGCCGACGCTGTCGTCCGCACATGCATAAGAGGCACGACCACGGCCAAAGGATTCGGAAGGATTCAGGTCGCGGGGTCCGCCCGGTCCAGGGGGTCGATCAGGACCACCCCGTTGGGTGCGGCCACGACCAGTTCGCCGGCCGGGCCGAGTGCTGCGGCCCGTACGGTGAACGGCAGTACGATCTCCCGCCGCTCCCCTTCGCTCTCACCGGCGTCACCGAACTCTCCGGGCTGCCCGGATGCTCCGGTCAGCCCGGTCAGCCCGGTCAGCCCGGGCAGGGGGTGCACGTACAGGCGTCCGTTCTCTTCGCTCACATAGCTGCGCCCGCCGGGCAGGACGCCGACGAATCCGCCTCCCCAGCGGCTCTTGGCCGGCCAACCGCACTCCGGTGTCAGCGCTTTGCGGGCCTGCGGAAAGAGGCCCGAGCGGCGGAACACGCGCCGGGTCTCGTCGAAGGAGTCAAGGACCGTGCCCATCCGATAGACCTCGGTGCGCGATCGGGCACACACCAGGACGGCAGGTTCGGGCCGGTCGGGCAGGGCGACCACTCGGACGAGTTCGGTGTCCGACGCGAGGCGGAACCGCCGTGACCGTTGGTGGGTGTCGAGGTCATGGAGGCTGATGTCGCCCTGTTCGTGTTGGACGAACAGCAGCCTTCTGCCGTCCAGGACCAGGGGCCAGCGCAGGGCTACGCCCTCGTACACACGGCCCGTACGGGGTGCTGGTGCCGCTGCCGGTGCTGTGGTCGGTGCTGTGGTCGGTGTCGGTGTGGGAAGCAGGCTCGGGAGTCCTTCGGTGGGCAGGGTGCTGCGGTCCGCGGAGAACCGATGGCCGTGGATTTCCAGACCCTGCCGCATGGACAGCAGCAGGGTGACGTCGTCCGGCCCGTGGAGCGTGCTCAGTTCACCGAAGGCCGGTGAGGTCGGCAGCGCGCGGCCCGCTTCGCGGAAGGAGGCCGAGGCCAGATCCCATAGCTCCACGATTCCGCTACTGCTGAGCGATGCCAGATACCGATCACCCGCCGGGGTGCGGAAGCCCGCCAGCCCCCGGATCGGACGGTCGCTGACGGAGCGCAGCCGGGCCAGGAGTCGGCCGGTGGTGATCTCGCGCAGTTGGAGGTCGCCCCGCATCCCACCGATGGCGATCTGGCCCGATGGTCCCGCGCAGACCGCGGCCGGCGGCCAGGTGTGCTCCACCAGGTCGTCGATGCGCCAGGCCGGGTCCTTCCAGAACCGCCACACGACCCTGACCGTGCCACTATCGTCGCCGCCGAGGACCGTGTGCGTACCGCCGTTGGCGACCGCACGCGCGGCGAGGACGTTGACGGCCGGTACCGCCCGTACCGTCGCCCGCTCGACGAACGTGCCCGTACCGATGTCCCAGTCGGTCACCGCACGGTCGTCGGATGCGCTGACCAGGGTGGTCGTGCCCTGTCCGTCGTCGATGAAGGCGAGGGACGTCACTCGGGTGCGGTGGCCGCGGTGGGCCGGGCCGTGCGCCCGCCCCGACGGGAGGTCGAAGCGCAGGAGCGTGCCGTCCTCGGTACCGGCGACGAGGATGCCGGAGCCGTCGGGGGCGAGGGCGAGGCTGGTGATCCACCGGGGGTCACCCGTGGGTGCGTCACCCGTGGTCGGGTCGGTCAGGTCGGGCGCTGGGGGTGTGCAGTGGGTGAGCCATCGGTCTCCGTCCACGTCCCAGCAGTGAATCCCTCCGTTCGTGGTCGCCCCGACGGTGACCGGGCGGTCCCCGACCACCCCCGCACAGACCGCCGTGATCATGGTGTCGCACTGCGGCGCGGCTTCGTGGACGGCGGTGCCATCGGCCAGTCGAAGCGTGAGGAGGGTCCCGGAGGCGCCGCCGATGGCCACCACCGCTGTTCGGTCGGGGCAGGAGTGAACCGCCGCACACATCGCGGTGGGCCCCTGCCACCGGTCGTCGGCGGTGATCCGACTGGTCCAGAGTTCGTCACCGGTCCGCGGCTGCCAACAGCGCACCTGCTGGTCGTCGCCCACGCTGATGAGCGCTTCCTCCTCGCCCCCGACGTCCAGACCTCCGAGGGCGAGCACCTTCCCGCCGTGTGCGGGGACGAGGACGGTGTCGGCGGTGGGGCCCGAGTGGACGACCCTGATGAGCCCGTCACGCCCCCCGACACAGACCGCGGGCTGCTCACCGCGCAGTTCGTACAGGGCGGTCACCTCGCCCGTGGAGACATGGCCGCCGATCCGTTCGCCGGTGACGACGTCGTACATCTGCACCCCGCGCCCCGAACCGTGGACGACGACGACCGAGTGGTGGGCGTCCAGCGGGCCGGTGGTCGTACGCACCGGGCCGCCGCGACCCACGCGCCGGGGGTTGCCGAGACGACGGCCGGTGTCGAGGTCGAAGCGGTGCAGGGTGCCGTTGTCGGTCACCGCGACGACCAGCCACTGCCGGCCGACGCGCAGCGCGCTCACGGCCGCCACCGGCGGGCCGCCCGCGAGCAGGGTGCGCACCGGCTGCCCGGATGCGACCGCGCTGACCCGTACGCTGCCGTCCGTACCCCCGGTGACCAACAGCGGTCCCAGCGGGTGGGGATGGACTCCGGTGGCACAGTCGACGGTGTGTCCGGGGCGCAGCTCGGTCGGCTCGCCCGTGGCCCGGCACAACAGCACCCGGTCGTCGACGGCGAGGACGATACAGGGGTCGGGCAGCCGTACGGCGACACAGCGGTGCGCGGAGGGTGCGAACGGGGGCGCCGCCGGCTGGCCCTGTCGCAAGGTGCTCCTGGACACGCTGAGATCGTGCGGAACATCCCACTCGACGATCGAATCGTCCGCGTATCTGAGCACCACCAGTTCGGGGATGACGGCGCACTCCACCACCGCTCCCCCCGCGCCATGTTCGGGCTTGCGGATGCGGACGATGACGGAGTTGCCCGAGTCCACGTCCCTTATCTCCAGGGTGTGGTGGGGGTCGGCGACGCCCAAGTCCCGGGGCTGAACGTCGAGCTGTACGTCGAACCGTGAGCCACCGATGACCGCCATCGCGGGCACCTCGAACTCCGCGGTCCCCCACACCAGGGCGGTCTGCGGGCCCGACTGGAAGACGGGGGAGAGGTCGTGTCGCACACCGGTGCCCAGGTCCCAACGGACGGTTTCGTTGCGGTTCTGGATGCTGACGTGGGCCAGTCCCTGTGCCGACAGCACGACCGCCCCCGAGTCCAGGCCCAGTTCGGGTGCGGTGAAGCGCCAGTTCTCCTGTTCCGTGTTCCATGCGGCCCACCGGGTGCGCCAGGGCATCGGTCCCGACGCGTCGCAGGAGGCGCCGAGCCGTTCCGCACGGTGGCAGACCGCCGCCCAGCGCAGTTTGGCCCGGGTCTCCGGCTCCCCGGGGGCCTCCCGCAGGGCGTCCGATACGGACCGGACCGCCCGGCCCGCGGCGAGTCCGTCCGGCGTGCGCAGGGCGGGCAGGGCGGCGAGGAGTTGCTCCAAATCGCTGGAGAGGACGAACGAGGCGTCGTGGACCAGTTCGTCCAGTCGGCCGCCCTGCGCCCCATGGAGCGGTAGGTAGCGGCGTACGTAGGGGTGGGCCCAGTCGGCGGCGACCGCGATCAGGGTGTCGGTGACGGCGCGTTGGACCCGTTCGGCGTCCTGACCCTCCCGGAGGTGTTCGATCAGGGCGCGGTGGTAGATGCGGTAGACCGACTCGCCGTTCTCGATGCCCTCCACGACATAGGAGCCGGCGTGGGTGCGCAACCAGGCGATGTCCGCGTCCCCGTAGGGTCGGCCGCTCACCGCGCTCGCCAGTCGGGGCCAGAGCCCCGCCCAGGGCAGACCCGCGCCCTGGGCGAAGGCCAGGGGGAGCAGGAGGTCGCGGGCCCTGGTGGTCTGTTCGCCGAGGCGCTGGCGCAGATCGCGTTCCATCGCCTCGCCGGGGAAGCGGGGCAGTTCGGCGCGCCAGGCCAGTTGGAGGGGGTCGGGGAGTTCGAGGTCGCGGGCGAGGGTGAGCGCGGTGATCCTGGCGACCAGGAAGGAGCGTCCGGCGGCTTCCGCGACGGCTTCGGCCACGCCGTCGACCTGCTGGGCGGGATGGCCCGCGACGGCGGACGCGGGGGCGGTGAGCAGCTTGGTCACATAGGCCCGTACCGCCTGCGGGTCGGTGTAGCGGTCCTCGTCGAGGTCGATGCGGAGGGCGTCCGGCAGTCGGCGTTCCACGATCTGTCGGCGTGCGCCCAGGACCAGTCGCAGCGGTAGGTCGAGCGAGGGATCGGTGAGGGGGCCCAGCAGATCGCGGATGAGGGCGTCGGGGTCGACCGCCTCGTCGACGGCGTCGACGATCACCACCAGGGGTGTGGTGCGCCCCTGGAGCCGGGTGATCAGTTCGCCGGCCGAGCGGGCGACCAGCCCGGCCGCCGCCGCGAGCGCGTCGAGGACCTCACGGGTGGTGCGGTGACTGGCGAGGACGGCGGTGTGCACCGTGCCCGCGGCCGGGAGGCAGTCGTCGGGCAGGGCGAGGGCGTCCCGGGGCACGGCCGGCCGGTAGTCGGGGTCGGTGACCACCGTGACCAGGCCCAGGAGTGCGGACTTGCCCGAACCGGGATCACCGGTGACCACGGTCAGCCGCTCGGCTGCGCGTTCGGGACGCAACCAGTCGGCGAGTTCGCGCAGGGCGAGGTGTCGGCCGGTGAAGTGCCAGACGTCGTCGTGGGGCACGTCCGTGCCCCGGGCCCGCGGGAAGAAGTGGACGCGCAACTCCTCCGCCCGCTGGGCGTCCTGTCGGGCGTTCTGCTCGATCAGCCGGTCGATCTCGTCGAGCCTGCGGCCTTCCGTACCGCGCACGTGCCGCGGGTTGGGCAGGAAGGGCGGCAGGGCGAGCGAGGCATCGGCGACGTCCCACTTCAGGTTCATGTGCTCGGGGATGGCCGGGTCGCCGGACATGGCGCCGAGCACCGTGTTGACGGAGAGGAACGCGGGCACGTGGCCGGCCGTGGACGAGGCGTGCACGGCCCGTACGAGGGCGTTCGTCAGCACCCCGGGCGAGGTCTCCTCCTTGCGCCGGGACGAGGAGACGACGATCAGCGCCTCACTGCCGGGGGACGCGCCACGAGGCCCGGCGTACTGGCGGGCGACATGGGCGGCGTCGATGATGCTGTCGGCCGCGGCGCCCGAGTGACAGGCGTCGAGGAAGATCAGCACACGGCGCAAGCCGGTCTCCTCCCACAGGGCGCGGGCGATGTCCGTCGGGGGAAGTCCGGTGTGCGGGAGGTCGGCGGGGTCGGTGTCGGCGAGCATCAGCTGGTGCAGACCGCTGCCGAGGGTCACGGCACCGTGGCAGGCGAGGTAGACGACGAGATGGTCGTCAGCGCGCCGGTCGGCAGCCCTGGCGAAGCTCCGCAGCGCGCCGATGAACTCCCCACGGGTGGGGTCGAGACCCAGCTCCGCACCCCGCTGGTAACGCAGGTCGCCAAGGAACAGCTCCTCCATCCGCCGGACGTCGTCGGCCAGTTCGGGGACGTCGTAGTCGGGGGCGTTGGCGAGCGAGCGGACGGCGGTGGCAATCAGGAACCGTCGCGGCTCGGCGCCGTCCTGTGGCGCCGACCCGTCGTCCTCGGGCGCGCTGCCGTCCGCCTCCGGTCCCTCGGCCATCACCCCTCAGTCTCCGTGGACGCCGCGCCCCACGGCCCGTCCCGCCTCCGCCGTGTTCAGATAGCGCTCCACGTCATGGGCGCGCGCACCGTTGTGGACGAGATGGTTCTCCACCCGGGGGCCGAACGGCCCGGCCAAGTCCTTGACGAGGGCCACCACATCACCGGCGTCGGCGATGTTGGTCCAGTGCCGCACCGGGCCCGGCCACGCCCCGCCGCCCGGCAGCAGCCGATGGTAGACGAGATGGCGGATGCCGAGCGGCGAACCCAGGGTGACCAGGGTGTCCACCGCCCACTCGGGGTGCGCGGCGAGCGTCTCGTACGCCACCACACTGCCCAAGGAGTGGGCCACCACGACCCGGGTCCGCGGGGTGACGGCGGCGGCCAGTCGGTCCTGTGCGGCGGCGCGCACCGATGCGTCGGTGAGATAGGCGCGGACCTGTTTGGTGTCGGCGATCAGGGCCCGCAGGGCGACGTCCGCGAAGAACGACGACCGGCTCAGGGCGTCCAGGGCCCGCTGCACCACGTGCGGTGTGCGGGCCAGGGTGCGCGCATCCGGCGCCACCACGGCCGCATCGACCCGGGCCGCCTCCTCCCACCAGGCGAGGAGCAGTTCGCTCTCCAGCCCTTCGGCGACATCGGACGCGTCGTAGGGCGGCAGGGTGCCGGCGAGCCGGCGGCCCGGCGGTCGGAAGAGGTCGCCGTAGAACGCGCAGGACACGTCCTCGGGGTCGAGCACCGGACGGGCGGCCCTTCGCAGGCCGTCGTTCATGGCCGGGAACCAGCGTTTGTGCTGTTCGTCCTCGCCACCGAACTGTTGGCCGATGCCGTGTACACAGACCACCAGGGACACGTACGTACTCCCCCCGCCACCGCGCTACGCCATGAAGGGGGCATGGTCCCACAGCCACCGCGTTTCCCGGCAGACCCTCCCCGCCCCCGGGGTGAACCCCTGGCGGCAACGGGCCGCAGGATGAGCCCTTCCGGAGTGGCAGCGGACCGTGTTCGATGCTCCGAACCGCACGGGCCGTGTTCGATGTCGGCACCGGACGCAAACACCGTACGGGAGCACCGCACGGAAACCCGCACGGGAGCACCGAGCTTCCGCATCACGCCCACCGAACACCCGCTGCCGCCCATCGCCCCCATCGAACGACCGGGATGCCTGCCCGGACAGGTATCCCGGTCACCCGTGCGTCCTCCTGACCGGCCCACCACGGACCCACCACCGGCCCACCGCCCAACCCACCGCCCGCCGCCCCCTTTACCCGGGCGGCCCCAGCCCATGAAAGGCCCCGGCATGAGTCACACGGCAGACGAACGGTCGCCGACGGACGATGCGACGGAAGGCACTCCCCCGACAACGGACGGCACTCCACGAGAACAGGAGGTCCCCGGCCTCCCGGCAGCGCGGGGAACGAGCCCCCGGACGGTACGCGACCCGGCCGGGCGCATCGCGGACGTGGACGTGCTCCGCGGCTTCGCGCTGCTCGGCATCCTGCTGGTCAACATCACGTTCATCGCCTCCGCCCACCGCTTGGAAGGCGTGCACGACCCCAGCTTCGACGGTCCGCTGGACCGTGGCGCACTCCATCTGACCGTGGTGTTACTGGAGTCCAAGTTCTACCTGCTCTTCTCCTTCCTCTTCGGCTACAGCTTCACCTTGCAGATGCGGTCCGCCGAACGCGGCGGCGCCCGGTTCACCTCGCGCTTCCTGCGCCGCTGTGCCGGACTGTTCGCGATCGGCGTCTTCCACGCGGTGGTGCTGTTCCCCGGGGACATCCTCACCACGTACGCCCTGTTGGGGCTGATCCTGCTGGCCGCCCGCGGCACCCGGCCGCGAGCGGCGCTCCGTACCGCGTTCCTGCTGTTCGGGATCACGGCACTGCTGTATCTGCTGCTGGGCTTCTTGATCTGGCTCGACGGCGGTGCCTCCGTGGACACCCCGGAGACCGCGGCGGGCATCCAGGACACCCTGGCCGCGCTGCGCGGCGACCCCGCGTCCGTCATCGGCGAGAACCTGGCCAGGCTGTCGGACGTCCTGCTGATCATCGTCCTGCTCCAGGGGCCGGCGGCACTCGCCGCGTTCCTGGTGGGACTCGCCGCGGGCAAGAAGGAGTTGCTGGCGAACGTGTCAGCGCACCGCACCCTGCTGCGGCGGCTCCAGTGGATCGGCTTCCCGGTGGGACTGGCCGGTGCCGTCTTCTACGCCTGGGCCTCGCAGGGGACCCAGGGGGTGGAGTACCTGTCGTTCGCGGTCGCCGTCGATCTGCTGACGGCCCCGCTGCTGACCGCCGCGTACGCGGCGACCGTGCTGCAACTGATCAGGACCACCCGTGGCGCCGCGATCGGTCGGGCGCTGGCGCCTGCCGGGCGGATGGCGCTGACGAACTACCTCAGCCAGTCGCTCGTGCTGGCCGTGCTGTTCACGGGCTTCGGTTTCGCCCTCGTCGGACGGGTGGGCCCGGCCACGGCGGTGTTGATCGCCCTCACCCTGTTCGCCGTGCAACTGGTGGTGAGCCGCTGGTGGTTGGACCGTCATGCGTACGGGCCGGTCGAATGGGTGCTGCGGGCGTTCACCAACGCCCGGCGCCCGCGCTGGCGGAACGAGCGGTAGCCGTCCACCCCCGGTCGACGGGTCCGGACGGTCCCCGCGAGGGGCCGTCCGGACCGGTGTCGGCTCAGGCGTCGCCGCCCGCCGCCTCCGCCTCGTCCTCCAGGGTGCCCTCGGTGGAGAGGAACACCTCCCGCAGCGCCGCCAGGACGGCCGGGTCCGGCTTCTCCCACATGCCCCGCGACTCCGCCTCCAACAGACGCTCCGCGATGCCGTGCAGCGCCCAGGGGTTCGCCTGCCGCAGGAACTCCTGGTTCTGCTCGTCCAACACGTACGTCTCGGTCAACTTGTCGTACATCCAGTCCGCGACCACGCCCGTCGTCGCGTCGTACCCGAAGAGGTAGTCGACGGTCGCCGCCAGTTCGAACGCGCCCTTGTAGCCGTGGCGTCGCATCGCCTCGATCCACTTCGGGTTGACCACGCGCGCCCGGAAGACCCGTGAGGTCTCCTCCACCAGCGTGCGCGTCCGGACGGTCTCCGGGCGGGTCGAGTCACCGATGTACGCCTCCGGGGCGGTGCCCCGCAGTGCGCGCACGGTCGCCACCATGCCGCCGTGGTACTGGAAGTAGTCGTCCGAGTCCGCGATGTCGTGCTCCCGCGTGTCGGTGTTCTTCGCGGCGACCTCGATCCGCTTGTACGCGGTCTCCATCTCGGCGCGCGCCGGCCGTCCGTCCAGCTCACGGCCGTAGGCATAGCCGCCCCACACCGTGTAGACCTCCGCGAGATCGGCGTCCGTACGCCAGTCGCGCGAGTCGATGAGCTGGAGCAGACCCGCCCCGTACGTCCCCGGCCTGGACCCGAAGATCCGGGTCGTGGCGCGGCGTTCGTCGCCGTGCTCGGCGAGGTCGGCCTGGGTGTGCGCGCGGACGAAGTTGTCGTCGGCGCCCTCCTCCAGCGATGCCGCGAGCCGGACCGCGTCGTCGAGCAGCCCGATCACATGCGGGAAGGCGTCCCGGAAGAAGCCCGAGATGCGCAGGGTCACATCGATGCGCGGCCGGCCCAACTCGGCCAGCGGGATGGCCTCCAGTCCGGTGACCCGCCGCGATGCGTCGTCCCAGACCGGCCGGACGCCCAGCAGCGCCATCGCCTCGGCGACATCGTCACCCGCGGTGCGCATCGCGCTCGTACCCCACAGGGACAGACCCACCGACGTGGGCCAGTCCCCGTTGTCCGTGCGGTAGCGGTTGAGCAGCGAGTCGGCGAGCGCCTGCCCGGTCTCCCAGGCGAGCCGGGACGGCACCGCCTTGGGGTCGACGGAGTAGAAGTTGCGGCCGGTCGGCAGCACGTTGACCAGTCCGCGCAGGGGCGAACCGGACGGCCCGGCGGGGACGAAACGGCCGTTCAGCGCGCGCACGGTGTGGTCGATCTCATCGGTGGTCGCTGCGAGCCGGGGCACGACCTCGCCGGCGGCGAACCGCAGGATGTCGGCGACCTGCTGACCGTGCTCGGCGGGCACGGCCGCGAGGTCCCAGTCCGCGTCGTCCATCGCCTGCACCAGGGCGCGGGCCTTCGCCTCGGCCTCGTCGGCGGTGGTCCGGGTCGCCGCGGACTCATCGAGCCCCAGCGCCTCCCGCAGCCCGGGCAGTGCGGTCGTACCGCCCCAGATCTGGCGGGCGCGCAGGATCGCCAGCACCAGGTTGACCCGGTCGGCGCCGGCCGGTGCCTGGCCCAGGACGTGCAGCCCGTCGCGGATCTGGGCGTCCTTGACCTCGCACAGCCAGCCGTCGACGTGGAGGAGGAAGTCGTCGAAGCCGTCGTCGTCGGGACGGTCGGCGAGCCCGAGGTCGTGGTCGAGCTTCGCGGCCTGGATCAGCGTCCAGATCTGGGCGCGGATCGCGGGCAGCTTCGCCGGGTCCATGGACGAGATCTGCGCGTACTCGTCCAACAACTGCTCCAGGCGCGCAATGTCGCCGTAGGAGTCGGCACGCGCCATCGGCGGTACGAGGTGGTCGATCAGGGTGGCGTGCACCCGACGCTTGGCCTGGGTGCCCTCGCCGGGGTCGTTGACGAGGAAGGGGTAGATCAGCGGCAGATCGCCGAGGGCCGCGTCCGGCCCGCAGGCGGCGGACAGTCCGGCGTTCTTGCCGGGCAGCCACTCCAGATTGCCGTGCTTGCCGAGGTGGATCATCGCATCGGCGCCGAAGCCGCCTTCGGCGTCGGGGGTGGCGATCCAGCGGTAGGCGGCCAGATAGTGGTGCGAGGGCGGCAGGTCGGGGTCGTGGTAGATCGCGATGGGGTTCTCGCCGAAGCCGCGCGGCGGCTGGATGACGACCAGCAGGTTTCCGTGCCGCAGGGCGGCGAGGACGATGTCGCCCTCCGGGTTGCGGGACCGGTCCACGAACATCTCGCCGGGCGGCGGCCCCCAGTGCTCCTCCACGGCGGTGCGCAACTCCTCGGGGAGGGTGGCGTACCAGCGCCGGTAGTCGGCTGCGGGGATGCGGACCGGGTTGCGGGCCAACTGTTCCTCGGTGAGCCACTCCCGGTCGTGGCCGCCCGCGTTGATCAGTGCCCGGATCAGCTCGTCGCCGTCGCCGGACGCCAGCCCGGGCACGTCCTCTGCGCCGAAGTCATAGCCCTCGGCGCGCAGTCGCCGCAGCAGGGCGACGGCACTGGCGGGGGTGTCGAGGCCGACCGCGTTGCCGATGCGCGAGTGCTTGGTGGGATAGGCGGACAGGACCAGCGCAAGGCGCTTGTCCGCGGCGGGTATGCGGCGCAGCCTGGCGTGGCGCACGGCGATCCCCGCGACCCTGGCGGCGCGTTCCGGGTCGGCGACATAGGCCGGCAGCCCGTCGGCGTCGATCTCCTTGAAGGAGAACGGCACGGTGATCAGACGCCCGTCGAACTCGGGCACCGCGATCTGGCTGGCCGCGTCCAGCGGGGAGACGCCCTCGTCGTTCTCCTCCCAGTCGGCGCGCGACCCGGTGAGGCACAGGGCCTGGAGGATCGGTACGTCGAGCGAGGTGAGCGCACCCGCGTCCCAGGACTCGTCGTCACCGCCGGCGGACGCCTCGGCCGGCCGGGTGCCGCCGGCGGCGAGCACGGTCGTCACGATCGTCTCGGCCGCCCGCAACTCCTCGATCAACTCGGGCTCCGGTGCCCGCAGCGAGGCCACGTACAGCGGCAGCGCACGGCCGCCGGCGGCCTCGATCGCACCGCACAGGGTGTCCACGAACGCGGTGTTTCCGCTCATGTGGTGGGCGCGGTAGTAGAGGACGGCGATGGTGGGGCCGTCCGCAGCACCGTCCCCGGCACCGTTTTCGCTGCCGGACGGGCGCTCCAGCCGCCCCCAGGAGGGCGCCGGCGCCGGCGGGTCGAAACCGTGGCCGGTGAGCAGGACCGTGTCGGAGAGGAAGCGCGCCAACTGCTCCAGGTTGGCCGGCCCGCCGTGGGCGAGATACGCGTGTGCCTCGGCGGCGATGCCGATGGGGACGGTGGAGGCGGCCATCAACTGCGCATCGGGCGCCTGCTCACCGGTGAGGACCACCAGCGGCAGACCACTGGCGCGAATCCGGTCGAGCCCGTCCTCCCAGGCACGGACCCCGCCCAACAGTCGTACGACGACCAGCCCGGCGCCTTCGAGCAGCGCGGGCAGGTCGTCGAGGGCGGTGCGGGAGGGGTTGGCGTAGCGGAAGCCGACCGGGCCGCCCGCGGCGCGGGCACTGAGCAGATCGGTGTCGGACGTCGACAACAGGACGATGTCGGGGGCGTCGCCGGGGGAGTTCGGCGGGCTGGTCGGTCCATCGGTCGAAGGGGTCTTCGGTGCGTGCGGCATACGGCATCGGGCCTTCCTCGGGGTGTCCACGCCCCGGGCGGTGTCTGGCGACGGGAGTTCCTGACTCGCCGCCCCGACGACTGCCTTCGTCCGGCCGGCTCACAGTGGCGGGACCGCGCCGGGTTCACACCGGGCTTCCTCCACTGTCGCCTTCTGCGTTGCCGGACCGGGTGGCCCGTCCCCGAAATAGTAAGGGTCGCCTATTCGGTGCGGTTCATACCGTCTTACTGCCGTGGCTCATACCGTCCCAAATGACGGTCATGACTGGTCGGTATGCTCGCCGACATGCCCACCTCACCCCGCCCGGCCCGAGCCGGCGCCACCGGTACGACCCCCTCCGGGGTGCGCGGTGACGCCTGCCCCGGCTCCCTGCGGCTGCACCGGGCGGACGACGGAGCGCTGGCCCGGATCCGCATACCTGGGGGTGTGCTGGGCCCGGCGCAGGCCGAGGCGCTGCTGTTCGCGGCCGAGCGGCTGGGCGACGGCGAGTTGCACCTCACTTCCCGGGGCAATGTGCAACTGCGCGGGCTCGGCGAACAGTGCGGCGGCGAGTTGGCCCAGCTCCTCACGGACGCCGGCCTGTTGCCGTCCACGACCCATGAGCGGGTGCGCAATGTGGTCGCGTCACCGCTGGCCGGACTGGACGGGTCGGGGTCCGGGTCGGGGTCGCGGTCCGGGGACGTCGTACGGAAGTGGCTGTGGGCGCTGGACGGCCTGCTCTGCGGCAGCCCCCGGGCGGCGGCCCTGTCGGGGCGGTTCCTGTTCGCACTGGACGACGGGCGCCAGGACGTGGACGCCCTGCGCGCGGATGTGACTCTGCTCGACGTGCCGCTGCCGCTGCCACTGCCGATGACCACGGCGACCACGGCGACCACTGAGGGCCCCGCACACCACGGCCGTACGGCAGCACTGCGGATCGGCGACACCGACGACGTACTGCTGCTGGCCCGCGCCGATGACGGTCCCCGGGCCGCGCTGCTCTGTGCTGAAACGTTCCTGGATGCGGCCGATCTCACACCCGAGGCCAAGATCTGGCGGATACGGGACCTCCCGGACCACGGCGCCCGGCTCCGGCAACAGACCCCGGCACGACTCGCGGACGCGGGCATCACCGTGACGGGCATCCGACGACTTCCCCGCCGGGAGACCGCGACACCACCGCCGTACGGGATCGTCACCCGACGGCCGAGCCCCCAACACCAGGTCAACGGCATATCGGAACACCAGCGCGGAACCGTCGCCCCATCGACACCGGTCCCCCAACCGCCCCCCGACGCACCATCGGAACGGCACCGCCCCGCGAACCCGGTCTCCATCCCCGTCGCCCTCTCGCTCGGCGTCCCCCTCGGTCGACTCACCCGCCCCCAGTGGGAACACCTCATCGCCGCCGCCCGGCGGACTCCCCGCGGCGAACTGCGCCTCACCCCCTGGCGTTCGGTGATCGTCACCGGCGTACCCGACGACCAGGCCGCCACCCTCCTCGCCACACTGGCCACCACCGGACTGATCACCGCCGCCAACTCCCCCTGGACCGGCGTCGGCGCCTGCATCGGCACACCCGGCTGCGCCAAGTCGCTGGCCGACGTCCGCGCGATGGCCAGCGCCGTCGTCTCCCTGGAACTGCCCACCCCCGCCAGGGCCTCGGCACCGCTGCCCATCTACTGGTCCGGCTGCGAACGCCGTTGTGGACGCCCGTCCGGCGACTGGGTGGACGCCCTCGCCACCCCCGAAGGCGGATTCCGGGTGACCCGCATCTGTGGCGACCCGCCCCCCGTCATGCTGGGAACCGCCGTACCCACCGACAGCTCCCCCGCCGCCCTCGCCCACACCGTGGCCCACGCCCGCCGCCCCCGATGACCTCCCCGTCCCCGCAGAAGAGAGACCACACCGTGTACGAGTACGAGAAGGACGGACCGGCGATCTACCGCCAGTCCTTCGCCACCATCCGCGCCGAAGCCGACCTCACCGGACTGCCGGCCGACGTCAGCCAGGTCGCGGTACGGATGATCCACGCCTGCGGAATGGTGGACCTCGTGCGCGACCTCTCCTACACGCCCCAGGTGGTGGCACAGGCCCGCGCAGCCCTGCGCGCCGGCGCCCCCATCCTCTGCGATGTCGCCATGGTCGCCAGCGGAGTCACCCGCAAACGACTCCCCGCCGACAACGAGGTGATCTGCACCCTCTCCGACCCCACCGTCCCCGCACTGGCGGCCGAACTGGGCACCACCCGCAGTGCCGCCGCACTCGAACTGTGGCGGGACCGGATGGCAGGCGCCGTCGTCGCCGTCGGCAACGCCCCCACCGCCCTCTTCCGCCTGCTGGAGATGATCGAGGAGGGCGCACCCCGCCCGGCCGCGATCATCGGCGTACCGGTCGGGTTCGTGGGCGCCGCCGAATCCAAGGACGCCCTCGCCGACCACCCGTCCGGCCTGGAACACCTGGTGATACGCGGCAGACGCGGCGGCAGCGCGATGGCCGCAGCCGCACTCAACGCCATCGCCAGCGAGGAAGAGTGAACGTGAACGACGCCCACAGCCGCATCGCTGAAGGTGCCCCGGCCGCCCCCGGCAAGCTCTACGGCGTCGGGCTCGGCCCCGGCGACCCTTCGCTGATGACCCTGCGCGCGGTGGAAGTCATCGCCGCCGCCGACGTCGTCGCCTACCACTCGGCCCGTCACGGCCGCTCCATCGCCCGCTCGATCGCCGCGAAGCACCTCCGCGCGGACCACATCGAGGAACGGCTGATGTATCCGCTGACGGTGGAGACCACCGACCACCCCGGCGGCTACCGCGGCGCCCTCGACGACTTCTACGAAGAGGCGTCAGCCCGGCTCGCGGCCCATCTCGACGCCGGCCGCACGGTCGCCGTGCTCGCCGAGGGCGACCCGCTCTTCTACGGCTCCTACCAGCACATGCACAAGCGGCTCGCCCACCGCTACCCCACCGAGGTCATCCCCGGGGTCACCTCCGTCAGCGCGGCAGCCGCCCGGCTCGGAGAGCCCCTCGTCGAAGCCGACGAGGTGCTCACCATCCTGCCCGGCACCCTCCCCGAGGAGGAGTTGGCGGCCCGTCTCGCGGCGACCGACTCGGCCGTCGTGATGAAGCTGGGCCGCACCTTCACGAAGGTGCGGAGCGCCCTGGAGCGCACCGACCGGCTCCACGAGGCCCGTTATGTCGAACGCGCCACCATGCCCGACGAGCGCACCGGCCTCCTCGCCGACATCGCGGCCGAATCGGTGCCGTACTTCTCGGTCGCCGTGCTGCCCAGCCGGATCGGCGCCATGCCCGACGCACCCGTACGCACCACACCGACCGGCGAGGTCACCGTGGTCGGCACCGGCCCCGCCGGGCCCCTGTGGCTCACCCCCGAGACCCGGGGCGCCCTCGCGGCGGCCGATGACCTCGTCGGCTACACCACCTATCTGGACCGCGTACCGGAACGCCCCGGCCAGCAGCGCCACGGCTCCGACAACCGCGTCGAGGCCGAACGCGCCGAATTCGCCCTCCAACTCGCCGCACGCGGACGCCGGGTGGCCGTGGTCTCCGGCGGCGACCCCGGAGTGTTCGCGATGGCCACGGCGGTACTGGAAGTGGCATCGCAGCCCGAGTACACCGACGTACCGGTACGGGTCCTCCCGGGGGTGACCGCCGCCAACGCGGCAGCGGCCCGCGCGGGCGCCCCCCTCGGCCACGACTACGCCACGATCTCCCTCTCCGACCGGCTCAAGCCCTGGGAAGTGATCGCCGAACGCCTGCGCGCGGCAGCGGCTGCGGACCTGGTGCTCGCCCTCTACAACCCGGGCTCGCGCAGCCGCACCTGGCAGGTCGGCAAGGCCCGGGACCTCCTCCTGGAACACCGCTCCCCACAGACCCCGGTGGTACTGGGCCGTGACATCGGCGGCCCGGAGGAGTCCGTACGGATCGTCCCGCTCGGCGAACTCGACCCGGCCGACGTCGACATGCGCACGGTCCTGCTGGTGGGCTCGTCCCAGACCCAGACGGTCCGGCGCGGTGGCGGTACGGAGATCGTGTGGACCCCGCGCCGCTACCCGGAGGCCCCGGAGCCGGCACAGAGCTGAACCACCCAGGCGGCGGCCTCCTCCGACGCGCCCACCACCGCAACACCCTCGGGCACGGGAGGCCGCCGCACCACCACCACGGGCAACCCGGCCTCCCGCGCGGCGGCCAACTTGGGCGCGGTCGCCGCACCCCCGCTGTCCTTGGTCACCACCACATCGATCCGGTGCCGCCGCAGGACCTCCCGTTCACCGTCGAGCGTGAACGGCCCCCGGTCCAACAGCACCTCCATCCGCGGCGGCCCCGGCGCCTCGGGCGGATCGACGGACCGCACGAGGAACCACACCCCGTCCACCCCGGCGAACGCCCCGAGCCCCGTCCGCCCGGTGGTCAGGAACACCCGCCCCCCAAGCCGCGGCACCACTTCGGCCGCCTCCGCCAACGACCCCACGGAGTGCCACCGATCCCCTTCCCCGGCCGTCCAACCGGGCCGCCGCAACGCGAGCAGCGGTACGCGGGCGATGGCGGCGGCCCGGGCGGCATTGAAGCTGATCCTCTCGGCAAAAGGATGCGTCGCATCGACGATGCCCCCCACCTCATGCTCACGCACCCAGGCCACCATCCCCTCCACCCCACCAAACCCCCCAACCCGCACCTCCCCCACGGGCACCCGCGGCTGCCCCACCCGCCCGGCCAACGAACTGGTGACCTCTAGCTTGGCCAGCCCTTCCTGCCCGGCTGACTGGGCCACTGACCGGGCCACGGACCGGGTCTCTTGCTGGCCCGTCTCCTGGCTCGCCTGCTGGCTCGCCTCATGCAACTGCTCAGCGAGCTGCCGGGCCTCGGTGGTACCGCCGAGGATGAGGAGGTGCATGGGGGCTCCGGGGGGAGTGGGGTGAGCTGGGGTGGGGAGGGCTGCGGTCCAGCCAAGCACAGGGAGGTAGGGAGGGGCGGGGTAGGGCGGTGTTCGCGGGGGTGGGTCGGCGAGGGGTAGCCCCGCGCGTGCGGGGACCACGCCCGCTGGCAGGAGGTCGCGCAGCTGGCCGGCGGACCACCCCCGCGCGTGCGGGGACCACTCCCGACCAGCCAGCCGTGCGTCTCGCGCCCACGGACCACCCCCGCGCGTGCGGGGACCACACCGTGATCGACTGCGCCGACGTCGCGAACTGAGGACCACCCCCGCGCGTGCGGGGACCACCGAGAGCACGGCAGCCACCCCACGGCGGTCAAGGGACCACCCCCGCGCGTGCGGGGACCACTCTGTGTGGGACGTCTTCCGTACTCACTGCCCCGGACCACCCCCGCGCGTGCGGGGACCACCATCAGGCATATCGCGATCTAGAGCAGCGTGGAGGACCACCCCCGCGCGTGCGGGGACCACATCAGCACGGGGTGACTTTGAGTCCCCTCGTGAGGACCACCCCCGCGCGTGCGGGGACCACGTGCGAGCAGGTGTAGGTCTCGGTGCAGACGACGGACCACCCCCGCGCGTGCGGGGACCACACTTCCTGACCTGCGGCGCTTCTAGCGATCATGGACGATTTCATTCAGTTGGACTCCGGACCCAACCACGCCCGATCTCCGGTCGTACAGCCCAACACACGCACCTCGTCTGATGCTAGCGGGCATCAAACGGGCAAGCGGTCGCATCAGACATCAAGGCGAACCTGCACGGAACTCGGGTGAGCCCCGCCGCTCCGGAGGATGGGAGCGGCGGGGCCCGGAGCGGTGCGGTTCTAGAGGTTCGCGGACCGTGCGAGGGTGACCAGCCCGGCGAACGCCGAAGCGGAAACCATCAGAACGGGACCGTTCGGGCGCTTGCTGTCACGCACGGGGACGACACCGGTCGACATCGCCTTCGCCGGCGCCCACTCGACGCAGGTACCGCCGTTGTTGCTGTGGGAGGACTTGACCCAGTTCAGGGTCTCGGGCTCATTCATCGCAAAGTGCCCTTCTTAGCTGATGGATGGTGTCCACGGTCGCTGTCTGCGACAGGGACACGGCCTGTAGTTGATGGTAGGCCCTCATCAGTGGCAAAACGGAGGCGAGGGCTCTGTCCAAATGCCCTTGCGTCTGCGACTCAACGTAGGAGACCAACGACCTATCCGGCAGCGTCAATAGATTCACTGCTCGGTCGAAGGCACGCTGCTCACCGATCGAGTAAGGGGCGAGTTGGAGCATGGTGTTCGGCTGCTCCGCGAACTCCACCAGCCGAGCGAACTGAGCGTCCATCACAGCAGTGCCACCAATAGGTCGACGGACACAACTCTCGTCCAACACCACGATCACCAGCGGCGGCAGTGTGCGCACCAGCGCCGCTTGACGCTCTATGAGGAACGAGACCCGATCATCGGCCTGTTCACTGCTGATGACGCCACGTTTGACCGCGCTTGAAGCCAGCGCCTGTGCGTACTCCCGCGTCTGGAGCGGACCAGGGATCAGACCTGACTCAAACAGTCGGATCTCCACCGCGCGGGCCTCATATCCCACGTACTCCGGGAAGCCCTCCAGCAACGACCC
This sequence comes from Streptomyces sp. NPDC005963, assembly GCF_040638655.1. Taxonomy (NCBI): domain Bacteria; kingdom Bacillati; phylum Actinomycetota; class Actinomycetes; order Kitasatosporales; family Streptomycetaceae; genus Streptomyces; species Streptomyces sp. NPDC005963. Next base: position 104,132 of record NZ_JBEXVD010000009.1, read on the forward strand.
GCGCCGGATCTCTCCCCAGGCACGTTCGAACGCATCTGCGGTCCCGTCGAGCCCCAGGACGGTGTCTAAGCTGCGCGAAAAGCGCAGGGTTGGCGGTTTGCGCCCGGTTTCGATTGCCGAGATGTGTCGGCCCGAGTACCCGACCAACGCGGCGAGTTCATCTTGCGTCCAACTGCGCGCCTCGCGTGAACTGCGGACACGTGCACCGTACGCCGCCTCCGGACTTGCGTCGGGGTTCAACTCCTTGCGGTTTACCAATGTGTCCTCCCGATTTGGAACGTTGAAGGCTGTGCGCCCCTCAGCCACGCTAGTGCCTCCTGGTAGTGATTCCACTACGGAGAGGAGTTGCCCATGTCTGGCAAGAAGGTAGCGGAGACGCCCCAACTCGGCGTTGGAGACCTGGTATTCGACACCGTTGAGAAGGCTTTGGGGGTGGTCATGGACATCAGTGCGGGTGTTCAGGGTGTTCGTTACGCGCTCCGTCCACCCGAAGGCGGTGTCGAGTGGACCGCTGTGCAAGCGGACCTTCGGCCCGCCAGCGTGGTTGACCAACTTCGGCCAGCTCTGACCGAAGCGAACGCGCAGAGCCGCAGGCACTCGACATGGGGCTGCCAGGACGGTCTCGGGGCGCCACATGGCTAGTAAATCGAGGAGACGGGAACTTCACCCGGGTCAGGAAGCAGTTGCCCACGGCTGGTCACCGTTGGTGTCACCGGACCCTGTTCGAAGCATCTCCGTGGGACCGACCGAGGGCATCAGCCCCGTACACGATCCAGGGGTGACCACATGAAACGACTCCGCTCGTACGCGGTCGCCCTCTTCTTCCTCGGCGGATTCCTGGGGACCACTGCATTGCTGCTGATGCTGGTCCGGTACCAGCGCTGAAGATGTCCGCCCCCTGAATACCCGGCCACTTCGATTCGCGGGTTCATCATGCGGGGCGGTCAACCGGTCCGCCCGACTTCCGCTGAGGGGCGGAGAGTCGGGCGGGCCACCACACACCCCCGCTCCCTGCGGCAGCGTCCCCGACGCTGCGGAGGACCGCACAGGAGCGGGCACCCCTCGGTCCGGACCCGGTCGTCACCGGCCCGAGGAAGGGGAGCGGCCACTCACCCGCTCCCGGGCCCCGGTCGTCACCACCCCACCCACACGACCGGGGCCCACCCGCGCGTGCGGGGACCACCTGTCGAGCTGGCTGAAGTCCACGATGGGGACCGGACCATCCCCGCGCGTGCGGGGACGACGCACGGGACGCGACGCTGGGGCCGGCCGAGGGGGGACCACCCCCGCGCGTGCGGGGACGACCTTGTCCCGCCATCGGTTCAACGGCTTGTCCTCGGACCACCCCCGCGCGTGCGGGGACGACCTTGTCCCGCCATCGGTTCAACGGCTTGTCCTCGGACCACCCCCGCGCGTGCGGGGACGACCGAACGCGCCGGCTGCGCATTCCGATCTTCGACGGACCACCCCCGCGCGTGCGGGGACCATTCCTCCGGCATGTGCCATTGCCGTCCGCAGTACGGACCACCCCCGCGCGTGCGGGGACCACATCTGGCAGGCCGCAGCGTTCGAGGGACCAGGGGGACCACCCCCGCGCGTGCGGGGACCACACCGTGTCGCCCACGAAGCCGTGGTCGGCAAAGGGACCACCCCCGCGCGTGCGGGGACCACTCGTGGATCTTCTTCAGCTCAGCCGGAGTCGCCGGACCACCCCCGCGCGTGCGGGGACCACTACTCGTGACTCTCCACGAGCAGGGTCAGATGGGGACCACCCCCGCGCGTGCGGGGACCACGCCCAGCACCAAGCGGACCGTCCGGACCGTTCTGGACCACCCCCACGCGTGCGGGGACCACACTTCCTGACCTGGGGCGATTCTAGCGATCATGGACGTTTTCATTCAGTCGGAATCGGAGCCCTAACCACGCCCCATCGTGGACCGACCCAACCCAGCGCCTCGGTCTCGTCCGAGATGCTAGCTGGCGATGGGCGGCAAAACTGTGCGTGCCCGCATTCATCGCCCCCGAGGAAAACCCTGCCCGGGCGAGCCGACCGACCGGGCAGTCGGATCCTCGGCACGAGGGATCGACTGGTCAAGATCACGGGGATGCTTCGCGAGTGAAAGACTCGGCCCGGGAGGGATGCACCATGGGGTTCGGATTTCGTGTCGGTGTTCCGGGGATGAGTGTGCGGGTTTCCACCCGCGGGGTGCGGGTTTCGGTCGGCGCGCGCACGGCGCAGGTCGGGACGGTTGGCGAGGGAGGTCGGGATGCGCCCGGTGTCGGATCGACGCGGGTGACGCTGCCACCTCGGCCAGTCGCACGTCCCACCTCGCCCCCGGGCCGGGGCACCACCACCCGACGTACCGCGCCGCACCGGAGTGTCGCGCCGTCCGCCGAGGAACTCAACTTGGCGCGGCAGCGGGCCGTTCAGTCAGAGCACGACGCACAGCGGGACGCGGCGATCATCGAGTTGCAGCAGCTCTGGCAGCGCATGACCCATGTGCATCTCCAGACCTTCCCGCCGGCCCGCCCGCCCGTTGTGGCCGGGCCTCCCATGTTGGGGGTCGAGTGGGCCCGCGCCGAGGCCCAGGCGTTCCATCTGCGGGGACTCGGAGTGTTCGCGCGCTCTGAGCGTGCGGTGGCCAAAGATGCGGCCGAGCAGGACGCACCCGTATATCTGACTGACCAGCAGGCTCGCCTACGGGGCGCGCACGAGCAATTGCTGGCGGACGCCGAGCAGTGGTGGCGGGCCCTGACCGGCAACGACGAGGAAGTCGTCTGCGAGGCCGTGAACGCGGCCTTCGCCGACAATCCCGCCGCAGGCTGCGCTGTCGGCGTGGACGGATCGGTGATGTCCGTCGTGATGCGGCAGCAGGACATCGACGCATTGCCCACACAGGCCCCGGGCGTCACCCCGGCCGGCCGGCCCACGCTGAAGGACCTCGGGAAACGTGAACTGACTGAGCGGTGGCTCACTGTCATGGGATCCCATGTCATCGCCACCCTGAAGGAAGGGTTCGCGACCGCTCCGGGCATCACCGCGATCAATCTGGCCGTACTGACCCGGATGCCCGAGACTCGGCGGCTCGGCGTGGTCGCATACGGGCGCTGGACCCGCCGAGCCATCGAAAGCACTGCCTGGCAGGGTCCGGACGACGCGCTTCGGTTCCTGGAGATAGGTGAGGACGTGCTCTGCTCGGTCAAGAAGACCGCGGCGGGAAACACTTCCAGCACGGTCAAGCCCCTCAACACCCGTCGGATGCCGGGCCTTCAGGACCTGCTGGACCATGCCAGGGACGAACCCGACTCAGCAGGTTCGACCTTGGCCAACTTGAACATCGGGCTGCATGACGGTGGCCCCGACGTCGATCCGGGGTTCCCTTCCGACCCGTACTGGATCATGCCCTTCGCTCAGTGGCGAGAGACGATCGTCGCCTCACCGACGGCAGCCACCATGGTCATGGAGCGTGAGCCCGTGGTGTCTCTCGTTCCCGGACAGACCCTGACGCTCCCCGAAGAGGCGTGGCGAGGGCTGCTGGTCGCCTTCTCCTTCGCCGGAGCCGACGCCGATCTGACGCTCTTCCTGACCGACGGCGACGGACAGGTCGCCGGCGACGAGGACTTCGTCTTCTACAACCAGCCATCCGCCGCCGCCGGGGCGGTCCGTCTTCTGGGCCGACACACAGAAGGCCCCGATACCGTGGAGAGCGCGAGCATTCAACTGGCGGCCCTGCCCGCACGGGTTCGGCGCGTTGCGGTGGCGGTCAACATGAACGTCGAATCGGGCCTCGCCTGCGGGGCTCTCACCCATGCCTCCCTGCGTATGGAGTGCGGCAGCGGTGCTGCCTGGGCATTCCATCCGCCGAGTGACCCGGGTATACGCGCCATGGTCGTCGCCGAGTTGTACCGGCACACCCTGGACGGATCCCCTGTGTGGAAGTTGCGCGCCATCGGCCAGGGCTGGGCCGACGGCCTCGACGCCCTGGCCCGCGCGCATGGCGTCGACGTGCAATGACCCCGTCCGGCAGGCACCGTACGGGGTATCACCGGGGCCATTCGTGGCGGAGGGGCCACCCCCGCACGTGCAGGGACCACGCGCGTGGACACCTTGCCGGGGCCGACCCCGACGGACCACCCCCGCGCGTGCGAGGACCACTACAACCAGGGCTGGAGGAGCGACGGGTGGGTCGGACCATCCCCGCGCGTGCGGGGACCACCTGTCAGAGCCGTTGATGACCGACTCGCGGAGCGGGCCACCCCCGCGCGTGCGGGGACCACCTTTTTGCTATCGCGGAAAGAGTGTCACCGCGCGGGCCACCCCCGCGCGTGCGGGGACCACGGCGAGCTGCTGGCGGTCGTCGCCCGGGTGGAGGGGCCACCCCCGCGCGTGCGGGGACCACCTCGTAGGAAGCGTCCGTGGGGAACGGGACCACGGGCCACCCCCGCGCGTGCGGGGACCACACTTCCTGACCTGCGGCGATACTAGCGATCATGGACGATTTCATTCAGTTGGAATCGGACCGAGCCGCAGCCCCAACCTAGCAACCCTGCACAACACCTACGCCTATCCCGACGGCCTCTGATCATGATTCGGGTCAAGGCGCTTCCTCTACCCTCCTTGAACACCGCGTACGAACAAGGTGCCCGTGCGCCGGCTTCCCGAGGGTGGGGTAAGTATGGACGCGGAGACGTCCACGAAACCATGTTCCTTGAGAGTTCGCTCCCATACGCCAGGGTCGTAGTCCCACCGCTTGACGATTGCGGGGTCCTCATCGGGACCGCGCGGGATGTACGACGCCTGGCAGCCGTAGCACCCTTCAACCGCAGGTCGTTGGGAGAAGGCGAACACTCCGCCTGGCTTCAGCCTCGTGCGGACAGACGGCAGCAGTTGCCCAGGGTCGGTGAACCAGGCAGCGCCAAAGACGCTGTAAACCGCATCGAAGATCGTGGACGTGTCCTTGAGATAGGTGAGGGCGTCGGCCTGGTGCAGTTCCATGTCGTCCACATCCGGCCATCGCTCGCGTGCCTTGGCGAGCTGCTTGGCTGAGAGATCGATCCCCATCGACCTCACGCCCAGCGTTGCGAGATGAGCGGCGTTCCCTCCAGCACCGCACCCGAGGTCGAGCGCACTGTCTCCCAGGTGGAGGTTGAGCACGTCGGCCCCAGGGCCGTGGTCCGGGTACTGGGTCCAGTTGAACCACGTCACCTCGCCCCTGGCGTTCGTCTTCCGTCGCTGAGGCTTGCTCTGCGAGTAGATGTCCCATGCGGTGCTGCGAGCGTCACTCACTATCCCTCCGTTCCTATTCACGGCGACAGCCGCCCGGCACGGTACCGGGCGGCTGAAGCTCTGGTGGATCACTCGCTCCGCCTGGGTCGGTGCCAACCGCCTTCGGACCACCCCCGCACCCACGGGAACCACAAACACGCGACGACCCAGACCGGGCGGGACCTGGGACCACCCCCGCGCGTGCGGGGACCACGCGGCACCGTGGGTGTACTCGCTCCTGACCGCGGGACCATCCCCGAACCCGCGGGGACCACACTTCCTGACCTGCGGCGATACCAGCGATCATGGACGAATTCACTCAGTTGGACTCGGACCGAGCCGCAGCCCAACCTAGCAACCCAGCACAACATCTGCGCCTATCCCGACGGCCTCTGACCGTAATTCAGCTCAAGGCTCAGCGTGAAAGGGCAGGGCCCCAGCTTCGACCGAACCAACACCCCTCACGGTGGAGGTATCAGACGCACCGCCGTCACCTTGAGGACCGACTGAGCCACGTAGTACACGACGATCACCCCGGCCACGATCGCCTGACGGCGGTCCTTCTCCCCGCCCACCGGGTGGGATCGGTGGCCGTACGGGTCGCGGCCGAGGGTGCGGGACATCTCTGCCCTGAACTCGTACGCCGACTGCATGTGCTTCAGCGCCGTGTCCGCCACGGGCGCGTACGCGATCTGGTACCGGCTCATGGGTTTTCCTGGTCGCGGGCTCGGAGCTCGGCGAAGGTGTCGTCGTCCTCCGGTTCGGAGGCGATGCGCACGATCCATTCCCGTAGGACTTGTTCGATCGTGTGTACGTTCGCAGAAAAGACCTCGTCGAGGAACTGTTTCCGCGCCTCGTCCGGGAGAACGTCTCGGATGCCCGCCACCGTGGCGGGAACACTGACCTTCTCACCACCGCGGATGGTCCACAGCCTGTCGCCTTCAGCCATCATCGGAAACCTCCCCGTTCCAGGGACAACGCCCCCTGCCACGGCTGGGTACGGCCGGTCATGCGCTGCCGGTGTCCCAATGTAGTGAGTCGACGGGCTGACCACCCCTCAGCAGACGTGTTCTCCTCGTTCCCGTTCCGGCGAGTAAAGGTGGCTGTCCCTGAACTGTTCGGCGCCGAGGGTGCGGCCGACCATGATGACCGCCGTGCGAAGGATGCCTGACTCCTTCACCTGGGCCGCGATCGTCTCCAGCGTGCCGCGCAGGATCACTTCCTCCGGGCGGGACGCGTACGCCACCACCGCGGCCGGGCAGTCGGCGCCGTAGTGCGGGAGGAGTTCGTCGACCACGCGGTCCACGTAGCGCATCGCCAGGTGGAGCACGATCAGGGCGCCGCTGCGGCCCAGGGTCGCCAGGTCCTCGCCTTCCGGCATGGGGGTGGCGCGTTGGGAGACGCGGGTGAGGATGACCGTCTGGCCGACGGTGGGCACGGTCAGTTCGCGCCCCAGTGCCGCTGCCGCCGCCGCGAACGCCGGTACGCCCGGGACGACCTCGTACGGGATGCCCACGGCGTCCAGGCGGCGCATCTGTTCGGCGACCGCGCTGAAAACGGACGGGTCGCCCGAGTGGAGGCGGGCCACGTCGTGGCCCTCTTCGTGGGCGCGGACGACTTCGGCGACGATCTGGTCGAGGTCGAGTTGGGCGGTGTCCACGAGTCGGGCGTCCGGTGGGCACTCGTCGAGGAGTTCGCGGGGAACGAGGCTGCCCGCGTACAGACAGACGCCGCAGGCGGCGAGGGTACGGGCGCCGCGCACGGTGATCAGGTCGGCGGCGCCCGGGCCTGCGCCGATGAAGTACACGGTCATCTGTGGTCTCCCATGACGGATGAGGGTTTGGTGACGGTCCACTGCGTGACGGGCATGGCCTGCCGCCAGCCGGTGAAGCCGCCGACGGGTACGGCGTGGGCGACCGCGAGCCGGACGAGTTCGCCGCCGTGGCGCCGGTAGCGGTCGGCGAGCAGCGCTTCCGATTCCAGGGTCACGGTGTTGGCGACCAGCCGCCCGCCCTCCGGCAGCGCGTCCCAGCAGGCGTCGAGCAGGCCGGGCGCGGTCAGTCCGCCGCCGATGAAGACCGCGTCCGGTACGGGCAGGTCCGCCAGCGCCGCCGGGGCTCGGCCGGTGACCACGCGCAGTGCGGGCACCCCGAGCCGGTCGGCGTTGCGGCCGATGCGTTCGGCCCGTGCGGGGTCGCGTTCGACGGTGATGGCCCGGCAGGACGGGTGCGTACGCATCCACTCGATGGCGATCGATCCGGACCCGCCGCCGATGTCCCACAGCAGCTCACCGGGTGCGGGGGCGAGCGCGCCGAGCGTGGCCGCGCGGACGTGGCGCTTGGTCAGCTGGCCGTCGTGTTCGTAGGCGTCGTCGGGCAGGCCCGGTACGGCTCCGATGTGCGGGGTGTCCCGTGCGCGGACGCATTCGACGGCGACGACGTTGAGGGCGTCCGCGCGTGGGTGGGTCCAGGTGTCGGCGGTCGCGGTGGTCGATGACTCGGTCGGGCCGCCGAGTTGGGCGAGGACCCGCATCGGGCTCGGGCCGTAGCCGAGGTCGCGCAGCAGGTGTGCGACCTCGTCGGGTGTGTGTGCCCCTGCGCTCAGCACCAGCAGTCGGCGGCCGTGGTGCAGGGCGGCTGCCAGTCGGGCGGTGGGGCGGCCGACGACGGTGATGACCTCGGTGTCCTCCAGTGGCCAGCCGAGCCGGGCGCACGCGTACGACACGGACGAAGGGTGCGGCAGGATCCGCAGCCCGGCCGGGCTGCCGTCCGGTGCGGGGGTGCCCAACTCCTCGGTGAGGGCGCGCCCGATCCCGTAGAACATGGGGTCTCCGCTGGCCAGTACGGCGATCGTACGTCCGCGGTGGGCGGCGAGGAGTCCGGCGACGGCCGGGCGCAGCGGTGAGGGCCAGGCGACCCGTTCGCCGGCACAGTCCGGTGGCAGCAATTCCAGTTGGCGTGGGCCGCCGATCAGCACCTGAGCTTCGAGGAGCGCGGTGCGCGATGCCGCGGGCAGTCCGTCCCAGCCGTCGGCTCCGATGCCGACCACGGTGACCGCGGGCGGGTGCGCGGAGGTGGGGGCTGGGTCTGCTGGTGTCACGGCGTGTCCCGGTGTTGGGGTACGGGGAATTGCGGGGGCGGGGTCAGGCCGAGGGGGTCTGACATGCCGGAACTCTACTGTCCATGCCCTTCGCGACCGCCGTGAGGTGGGTCTCCCCGTACCCTTATTGCACAAGGTTTGCAACTACGGATAACCGGCAGAAGGAGTCACGTATGGCGTCTCCGGTGGTACTCGGGATCGAGTCCTCGTGCGATGAGACGGGGGCCGGTGTGGTGCGCGACGGCAGGCTCCTGGGCCATGTCGTGGCGTCGAGCATGGACGAGCACGCGCGGTTCGGCGGAGTGGTCCCCGAGATCGCCGCCCGTGCGCATGTCCAAGCCTTCGCCCCGGTGGTACGCCAGGCCCTGTCCGAAGCCGGGCTGCGGATGGCGGACATCGACGCCGTCGCCGTGACCACGGGCCCCGGTCTGGCGGGAGCGCTGCACGTGGGGGTGGCCGGCGCGAAGGGGCTGGCGTACGCCCTGGACGTACCGCTGTACGGGGTGCACCACCTCGCCGGCCATGTCGCCGCGGACACCCTGGACCACGGGCCGCTCCCCAACCCCTGCATGGTGCTGATCGTCTCCGGCGGGCACACCTCGCTCCTGCTCGTACGGGATCTGGCCCGCGACCCGATCGTGCACCTCGGGGACACCCTCGACGACGCGGCGGGCGAGTGCTTCGACAAGGTCGCGCGGGTCTTCGGGCTGCCCTACCCGGGCGGTCCGGCCATCGACCGGGCGGCGCGCGGGGGCGATCAGCGGGCGGTGGCGTTCCCGCGTCCGCTCACCGGCCCCGGGGACGCCCCGTACGCCTTCTCGTTCTCCGGGCTGAAGACGGCCGCCGCCCGCTGGGCCGAGAAGCACGGCAACGGTCCCCTGCCGGTCGCCGACGGGGCCGCGGCGCTCCAGGAGGCGGTGGCGGACGTACTGACCCGCAAGGCCGTCGCCGCCTGCCGGGACCATGACGTCCCGACGCTCGTCGTGGTCGGCGGGGTGGCGGCGAACTCCCGTGTCCGGGCGCTGGCTGAGGAGCGCTGCCGGGCGGTCGGGATCACCCTGCGCGTACCGCGCATGGGGTTGTGCACCGACAACGGCGCGATGATCGCGGCCGTCGGGGACCTCCTGGTCAGGGCGGGTGCCGAGCCCGCATCGCTGGACGTGTCCATCGACCCGTCGGCACCGTTGGAGTACGCCGCGCTCCAACCGTCCGCCCGGACGGCGGTCGCATGAAGGCGACGGTGTCACCGGGCCCAACGGCCGAACTGCGGTCCTGGCTGCCAGCCGTCCGCGAGGTCTACCGCGACGCCTTCGGCGGACCGCCCTGGTACGCCGACGACGCCGAGGCCGACGGCTACCCCGCCCGGCTCCTCGCCGATGCCCACCGCCCCGGATTCGGCTACGCCCTGGCCCTCGACGACGAAGGGGCGTTGGTGGGGTTCGCCACCGCGTGGACCACGCCCGAAGCCCTGCCGATGGTCCGCTGCTACCCGCAGGTGCGTGCCGCGCTCGGGCCGGTGCGCACCGAGGAGTGGCTGTGCGGAGCCGTCGAAGTCGATGAACTCGCCGTCGTTCGGCGTGCGCGTGGCCGCGGTGTCGCGCGGGCCCTGCTGGATACGGTGACGGCAGACGCGCCGGACGGCAGGAGTTGGCTGCTGACGTCCGTACGCGCCGCCGACGCCCTGCGTTTCTACCGGCGCGCAGGTTGGCGGCAGGTCACCCACCCCGCACCCGACGGTCCGAGCGTGGCGGTCTTCCTGGGCCCGCACCACCCGGCCACGATCCCCACTCCCCTCCGGACCCGGCCCCCCTTTAGACCCTGAACCCCCCTCCTGAACCCTCTGAACCCTGAACCCTCTGGACCTTCTCGACCCTGACACCTCTGGAGCAACCGTGCGTACCGCTGAAGTCCGGACCCGCTTCCTCGACTACTTCGCCGAGCGCGGCCACACCGTCGTCCCCAGCGCACCCCTCCCCACGCCCGACCCGACGCTGTTGTTCGTCAATGCGGGAATGGTCCCCTTCAAGCCCTATCTGACCGGTACGGCGGAACCTCCCTGGCCGCGGGCGACCAGTGTGCAGAAGTGCATCCGCACCCTCGACATCGAGGAAGTCGGCAAGACGACCAGGCACGGTTCGTTCTTCCAGATGAACGGCAACTTCTCCTTCGGCGACTACTTCAAGGAACAGGCCATCGCCTACGCCTGGGAACTGTCGACGAAACCCCTCACCGACGGCGGGTACGGCCTGGACCCGGACCGCATCTGGGTGACCGTGCATCACTCCGACACCGAAGCGCGCGGACTGTGGCGGCAGCTCTCGGGGCTGCCCGACGCGCGGATCGTGGCCCGCGGCGACGAGGACAACTTCTGGTCCATGGGCGTGCCCGGCCCCTGCGGACCCTGCTCGGAGCTGTACTACGACCGCGGCCCTGCGCTCGGCCGCGAAGGCGGACCGGAGGTCGACGAGGACCGGTACATGGAGTTCTGGAACCTCGTCTTCATGCAGTACGAACGCGGCGAGGGCCCCGGCAAGTCCGGTTACCCCATCCTCGGCGAACTGCCGCGCCGCAACATCGACACCGGCATGGGCCTGGAACGGATGGCGACCCTGCTCCAAGGCGTCGACAACCTCTACGAGATCGACGAGACCCGCCCGGTCCTGGACCGTGCCGCCAAACTCGCGGGCGTACGGTACGGGGCCGACGAACAGGCCGACGTACGGCTGCGCGTGGTCGCCGACCATGTGCGCACCGCCCTGATGCTCCTCACCGACGGCACCACCCCCGGCAACGAGGGCCGGGGGTACGTCCTGCGCCGCATCCTGCGGCGGGCGGTGCGTTCGATGCGCCAACTGGGGTACGAGGACCGGGCGCTGCCGGAACTGCTGCCGGCCGCCCGCGACTGCATGGCGGCGAGCTACCCTGAGGTCGCCGAGGCGTACGAGCGCAGCGCGGACCAGGCGGACGCCGAAGAGGACGCGTTCCGGGCGACCCTGCGGCAGGGCACGACCGTGCTCGACACGGCGGTGGCCGCGGTGAAGGAGAGCGGCGCCAGAGCGCTCCCGGGGGCGCAGGCGTTCCTGCTGCACGACACCTACGGATTCCCCATCGACCTCACCTTGGAGATGGCCGCCGAACAGGGCATCGAAGTGGACCGCGAAGGGTTCACGGCGTTGATGGCGGCCCAGCGCGAACGGGCCCGTGCCGACGCCCGCGCCCGCAAGGGAGCCGCCCCACTGGACACCGCAGCCCTCCGCGCGGTCCTGGACGAGCACGGGCCCACCGACTGGCTGGCCTGGTCCACGCTGACCACGGACTCCCGGGTACTGGCAGTACTGGGGCCGGATGGTCCGGTGAAGGCGGCCAGGGCGGGCGCGGTGGTGACCGTCCTCCTCGACCGCACCCCCTTCTACGCCGAGTCGGGCGGGCAGGAGAGCGACGCCGGCCGGCTGACGGGGGCCTCGGTCGAAGCGGACGTCCTGGACGTCCAACGCCCGCTGCCCGGCCTGGTCGCCCACCAGGTCCGGGTCACCGCGGGCGATCTGGCCCCGGGCGACACCCTGCGGGCGGCCGTCGACGCCGATTGGCGACTGGGCGCCCGCCAAGCGCACTCGGGCACGCACGTGCTCCACGCGGCACTGCGCGAGGTCCTCGGCCCGACCGCGCTCCAATCCGGCTCGTACAACCGTCCCGGCTACCTCCGTCTCGACTTCCCCTGGCGCGGCGGGCTCTCGCCCCTCGTACGCGGCGACATCGAGGAGGCGGCCAACCGTGCGCTCAGGCGGGACCTGCCGGTGGGCGTGGAGTGGATGACCCTGCCCGAGGCCAAACGACGGGGCGCGCTGGCGCTGTTCGACGAGACGTACGGGGAGAAGGTCCGGGTCGTCGAGATCGGCGGCGAATGGTCGCGGGAACTGTGCGGCGGCACGCACGTGGAGCGGTCCTCGCAGATCGGGGTGGTGTCGCTGACGGCGGAGTCCTCGGTGGGGGCGGGAATGCGCCGACTGGAGGCAGTGGTGGGGCTGGAGGGCTTCGACTACCTGGCCCGCGAACGCGACCTGGTCACCCGCATCACCGAACAGGTCCCGGGCCCGCGCGCCGAACTCCCGGACCGGATCGAAGCCATCCTGGCCCGCCTCAAGGCGGCCGACCGCGAAAACGCCCGCCTCAAGCGGGAAGCGGCCCTGGCCCGCGCCAACGACCTGGCCGCATCCGCGGAAACCCTCGCCGGCACCCTGCTCGCCACCACCCTCATCGACGGCACGGCCTCGGACGCCCGCGACCTCTCCCAAGCCATCCGTGACGCCCTGCCGCGCACCGAACCGTCCGTGGCAGCGGTGGCGGCCCGCACGGAGGGCAAGGGCATCCTGGCGGTGTCCCTCAACACCCGCGCCCGCGAACTGGGCCTCTCGGCGGACGCCCTGGTGAAGGCGGCACTACGCGGCCGGGGCGGCGGCTCGCCGGAATCCGCCCAGGGGGGCGGGGTGCGGGCGGACGAACTCGAAGCGGTGCTGCGGGTGTTGCGCACGGCGGTGACGGAAGCCGGCGCGACGGGATAGCGCCCCCGGGCGCAGGGCCTGCGCACCTCGCCCGGGCTGGGATCGGTGACTTCCGCTGAACTCGGTCCGGGCAGGCCCCGGTCCGAGCCCGGACCAGTTCGCACCCGGACCAGTTCTAGAGCGCGGGTCTCGCCCTGGTCCTGCGCCTGGGTCTGGTCCGCTGACGGTGTACGGTGCGGCCAGCCGGAGGGAAAGCGCCGGGAGGCGGGGTCGACAGTGTCTGTTCGCCGAGCGGTCAGGGGGACGAAATGGGCGCGCTGGTTGCTGAGTTCCAACCAAATGAAATCGCCCATGATCGCTAGAATCATCGCAGGTCAGAAAGTATGGTCCCCGCGGGTGCGGGGGTGGTCCCAGTCCGGCCACTACGCCAACATCGCCCGGACCATGGTCCCCGCGGGTGCGGGGGTGGTCCGCGGAGTCGACATGGCATCGCCCACGAGAGCGAGTGGTCCCCGCGGACGCGGGGGTGGTCCGGACACGACATGCCTATCTCCCGCGTATCGAAGGTGGTCCCCGCGGACGCGGGGGTGGTCCGACCAAGACCGCGCTCCGCATCGCCGAGGGCCTGTGGTCCCCGCACTCGCGGGGTTGTTCCGTCCCAACCCTCGTGGGCGAGGGTGATCTGCTCGTCGTCCCCGCACTCGCGGGGCTCCCCTCTACGCCCAGCCCCGGGGCCCGTTCGGTATGGGTCAGTCCGTGTGGACGATGGAGACGACCGTGACCGTGAGGACGGTGACGCTGACCCAGTAGTCCGTCACCGTCCCCGCCAGGACCGCCCGGCGTTTGTCCAGCAGGTCGTCCACCGGTTTGCCGTGGATGTACGGGGTGCCGGCGAGGTGGCTGATCTCCTGGCCAAAGCGGGTGCGGCGGTCGCAGCTCATCTTCTTCAGGGCGTCGAACGCCACATCCGTGTACGCGACGCGAAGGGTGCTCACTCCGTACCCACCTCCCCCGGGCCGAAGAAGTCGATGACCTCTTCCGCAGAGATGAGCCCGGAGTGGTCGCCCCGCTCCAGGCGCTTGAAGACGGCTTCCTTCGCGGCGAGCAGGTCCGGGCGGGTCTTCTGGGCCCATTCGGCCATCAGGACGAACAGGTCCTCCGCTGCCGCGTCGCCGAGTTCGGCGTCGAACGTGATGCGCAGATCGGGTGGGAGTGCCGCCCGTACCCCGTTGATGGTCGCGGGCAGTTCGACCGGACTTCCGTCCAAGAAAGTGTTGAAGGTCCGACCCGACCTGATCTCGGCCATCTGTTCCTCGTTTCCCTACGTCCCTGTGAAACTACCCTTCCTGCGCGCCCTGTTACCGCGCCCGTCGTCGGTGCGGAAGGGTGGGCACCATTTCTCAACGGCGGTTGCGGGCGGAGAGGATCAGCCCGTCGAAGTCCACCGGGCGCCAGCGGTCGCGGCCCGCCGTGCGGATCGCCCAGCCCTGTTCGTTGGTGGCCGGTTCCACCAGGACCGCCTGGCCCTCGCCGATCCGCGACGCCAGCAGCTCCCAGAGGCGGTCGCGCACACGCCGGCTGGGGTTGCCGACGAAGACACCGGCGTTGACCTCGACCATCCAGCGCGTGAGGTGGCCGCGCAGGCCCTCGGGGGCGGCGATCAGAACGATGACCGTCACTGCGATCGCCTCCCGCCCGTCTCGTCGTCGAGTTCCGGACCGATGACCGCGATGTGTTCGTCCCCCAGGACCGCATCCGCGAAGTCCGTCGCCGTGGCGGCGTAGTTGACTCCCGCGGACACCGTGCCCACGCGTTCGTCCCAGAGTTCGCTGGTCTCCGGGGTGTCGAAGTCGGTGCCGGGCGGATTCAGCAGCTCTTTCACATCGGTCACGATCCGGCTCAGGAGCTTGGCTTCGGCGATCTGGTCGCGCAGTCCGACACGGGCGTCGCGTTCGTCCGTGAGCCCCTTCGCCATGAGATCGAAGGCCAACGGCACGGTGTACTCCGCCTTATAGAGGTCGGCGATGTCGAGTACGAAGGAGATCGCCGAGCCCGTGTGGACGAAGCCCAGCCCGGGGCTGGCGCCCAGGCCGGTGATCACCGCGTGGCAGATGCCGTAGAGCGCCGCATTGGACGCTGACAGCAGACGGTTGAGATCGTCGCCCGCGGTGAAGGCTTCGCCCGCCTTGTAGACGCGGCCGTCCCAGCGCACTCCGGTGCGCCGGGAGTGTTCCTGGTAGAGCTTGCGGAAGCGGGCGCCCTCCCGGCCGCGGAGTTGTTGCATCGTCGCGGTGGAGACGTCCTCGCCGGGAAAGCGCATCCCGTACATCGCTCGTGCCACACCGAGGCGTTCCTTGGGGCGGGTGACCAGCCATGCCTGGCGGTGGAGCAGGCCGGCGCCACGGCTCGGGCCAAGGCCGGCCGCGTACATCCGTACGCCCTGTTCGCCCACCCAACACACCGCCGTTCCGGAGTCGGCGAGCAGTCCCATGGCGCCGTGGGTGACGCGCGTGCCGGGACCGAGCAGCATGACGGCGACCATCGCGGCCGGGATGCGTACCGTCTCGCGCTTGTTGATCACAACGACGGCGTTCTCGTCGCGGTCCAGATGGCTGCGCTCCACGTACACGCTGGACACGCGGTCGACGAGCCGGTGCAGGTCCTGTGGGTGTGCCTTCCACCAGATGTCCGCCATGGCTCAGCTCCCGAGGCTTCCGGGGAGCGGGGCGAGGGTGAGCAAACCGCAGCCGTACGCCTTCGAGGGGCCGATGCCGCCGAGGAGTCTGGCCGTGAAGACATCGGGGTCGGCGACGCGTAGGCGGCCCTCGAAGGTCGCCGCGTGGAAGGTGACCCGCGGGCCGCGGCCATTCTTGACGAAGGAGTGGCGGTTGCGGTCGGTGATGCGTACCTCTCGGGCGGTCGGGGACGCTTCGGGCCGGGGGTCGGGCTCGGCTGCCGGTGGTGGGAGGAAGCCGGCCGCCGGTGGGTCGGTGCGGGCCTCGGGGACGGTGAAGCCCCAGCGCTCGGTGCGCTTGAGGAACCAGTCGAGTTGGGCCGCGGCCGTGCGGTGGGCCAGTCGGAAGCCTCGTACCCGCTGGTCTTCGGTCGCCGCGTCCAGGCGGGAGCGTTGGGTGACGGTGGGCTTCACGGGGGCCGCGGAGTTCTGTACGGGGTTGGCCGTCAGGCGGAACGCGAACTCGCGGCCGATCGCGATCTGGTCGAGCAGCGGGGCGTAGTCGCGTACGGCGGCGTGTTCGCCGTCGGCGTCCGGCCATCCCGCCTGTTCGACGATGTGGGTCCAGTCGGGCTTGGAGCGGGTGAGGACGAAGAGATGCGGTCGGTGTGGGTCGTCGGCGTCGAGCCGCCACAGCAGTCGTTCCGCATCTGCGGCGCCGGGGACTCCCCCCATCACCGCGCCGTGCAGGGCGCGCGGGTTCGAGAGCAGTCGGCGGCTCTCCGCCCGGAGGGGGTTGATCCTGATACGGGACAGATAGGTCATGGTGGGGTCACCAGCCCAGCAGGGCGAACGGGTCGTGGCCGGCGCTTGTGGCGCCGTCGTCCGTGGCGCCCTCGGGGTCGAGGTCGTCGGTGTGCGGGAAGCCGGTGGGAATGCTGAGCCAGCCGTGCCGTACGCGACGACTGGTGAAGCGGCGGGCGTGAGGGTCGAACGAGACGGGTGCGTCGTGCAGTACGTCATCGCCGTCCGGGTCTTCGACGGTGACCGAGCGGTCGACGCGCGCCGGGTAGAGGGGGTTGCCGTGCCCCCGGTCGCGGCCCCACTGCTTGGCGTACTGCTCACGGGCGCGCCGGGACGCCTGCCAGGGCTCGTTGCGAAGGGCATCCTCCAGTTCGCCTTCGCGCAGCCCCAGGGAGATGGGCTGGGTGGGCGGGCAGGAGCGACGGCCGAGTGCGAGCGGGAAGGCGGGCGCGCGCACCGCGCCGTCCAGGCCGGTCAGCAGTTCGCGCGGGCCGGCGACGGCAGCGAGGAAGACGGCGTCCTGAAGGTAGTAGCGGGTGGTGACATGGGTGTTCTTCGCCGGGGCCGTCGGCTTCTGGACGCCCTTGGCGGTGACCCCGGCCTGCGGCAACGGGCGGCCCCGGTAGTCGCTGACCGTGTGGTAGTCGCGCAGCAGGGTGCCCGGCTGGTCGACGCGAACGCCGAGACGCAGCGGCAGCAGCTCGTCCAGCGGGTCTTCGCGGGCGTATCCCGCGGCGGCGGCCAGCAGACCGATCACCCCGGACTTGGTGGGCTCCGCGCCCGTCTCCCGACGGTTGAAGGCGCTGCGTGAGCCCCATGCCTGGAGGGGTCCGGCCAATCTGAGCAGCAGGACCGCCGGGCCGTCGTCGGGACCGGTCATCGTGCGGCCTGCTGGGGGACTTCGGCGAGGTGGGCCCGGACCCGGGACAGGAGTTCGGGGAAGGCGACGGCCTCGCCGAAGGCGCTCTCCAGCAGCTTCGCCGTGTCGTCGGACTCGTCGAAGGTGTGGCAGAGGGCGGTGAGCGCGGGGGTGTCGCCCCAGGCCCTGACGGCTCTGGCGTGCTCCTGGGCGAGGCTGCGGGCGGAGGCGGCGGCGATGCCGGAGGTGACGGCGACGGGCTCCTCGAAGGCGGAGACCAGGTTGACCGGCTGGTCGGTGCGCACGACGACGGCGACCAGGCTGGGCAGCGTGCGGTGGGCGAAGGAGTTGCCGTAGCCGGTGGGCATGGAGCGGGCGAAGGAGGTGAGGAACTCCTCCACGGCGCTGACCGTCGACTCGTCGTCGGAGAGGTTCTCACGGAGTTGGTGGAGCCCCACCGACGCATAGCGGTAGAGGGTCGCGGAGTTGAAGCCGATGGTGCCGATCATGCCGGCGCCGGTCTCCTCCCCCTTCTTCTGCTCGTCGTCGACGGCGGTGAAGTAGTCGAACTCCAGCTCCACCGCATGGGTCGACAGGGCGTGCGCCACCTGGGTCGCCGCGTCGACGTTGAGGGCGGGGATGTCGGCGACCATCCGGCCGAAGAGTGCGACGTCCACGGGGTGCCCGGAGCTGAACTTCTCCTGCACCGGGAGCTTCTTGATCTCCTCGGCCAACGCGGTGTCGTCCAGGGCTGCGAGTTCCGCGGCCCGGTCGCGTACGAGGGAGGCGACGGCCGCGAGTTGGCTGCGGCCGTAGAAGAACAGATAGGCGGTGTCGCCCTCCTTCTTGCCCGCGCTGATCTTCAGCGGTGCGAGCAGGGCGTTCGCGAGGCGGGCTGCGGACTCGTCGTCGCACGCTTTGCCGTCGGCGATCTGCTCCGCCAGCGCGGCGGCCACCCTGCGGGTACGGGTCGCCAGGTCCTGCCGGGGCAGTCGCTCGGTGAAGTGCGTACGGGTGGCGCGCTTCCAGGCCTGGGAGGAGACCCGGGAGCGGCGGACGCCGCCGAAGTACGCCTCCTTCGGGTTGCCCTGGTCATCACGGTTGAGGTTGGCCGGCGGGACGGTCTGAAGGATGTGGACGTCGATGTAGGTGCGGGACGCGGGGAGCGCCATGGGGTCCTCCGGGGTGTTCTCGGGTCGCATCACGGGGTCGAAGGCGCGGACGTGGGCCGCTGGGCCGGGCCGGTGCCGTCCTTGCCGGCCGCCTCGGACTCACGGGAGCGGCTCCGCTCACCGGGTTGGTCCTGCGAGGAGGGCCCCCAGGCGTGATAGGCGAGCCCCCATTCGCGGCGCACCCGCTGCCGGTGTTCGGGGTGGCTCCAGCGCCAGACGTCCGACATCAACTGGTCGTAGTCGATGGGTTGTTGTACGGATCGGAGCTGGGTGATCAGCCCCCGCAGTCGATAGAGCAGGGCCGGTACGGCGGTGGTGTGCACGGCGGCGGCGACACGGCGGTCCACGGCCTCTTCGCTGAACCGGCCGCTGCGGTGGAGGGCGCGTAGGGCGGCACCTATGGTGATGCCGCGCCGGTGCATGGGGACGCTCTGGCTCTGCTGGTGCAGACCGTAGAGGGCGAGCGCCGCGTGCTCCGCCTCCAGTTCGCGGGTGACCCGGCCGTCGACGGGCGAGGTGTAGTAGCGCCAGAGGGCGGGGACGGTTGCGGCCGGGCGTCCCAAGCCTGAGCGGAGGGCGGCGAGATCCTCACCGGCGGCCCGGAGTTCGGACCCGGTGAAGGCGTCCCTGCGCCAGTGGCCGTCTCCGGTCACGTGCTGGTTCCAGTAGCGGCGGGCAACCCGGGCGGCGGTATCGGTATCGGCGCGGGCATTGGTGGGCACTGCGGTCGGTCCCCCTTCGATCGTTCTGGCGTACGGCAGGCACTGTCATTCGGCTGCCGGGATGTCCGGCATCGGGTGGTTCCGGTGCGGGTCACTCCGGGAGTGGTCCCGCTCTGACCCCGCCTCTGACCCCGCTCTGACCCCGTTCGGTCAGCGGTCGTCCGTGCAGTGGTCGTTCGAGTGGCGGTCAGTCAGGGCAGTGGTCGTTCGAGTGGCGGTCAGTCAGGGCAGTGGTCGGTCAGGCATTGGTCGGTCAGGCGGTGGTCACTCGGGAAGTGGCCGCTCTGGGGGTGGGGCGCGGGTCGGTGTTCGGTGGGGTGCTCGACGCGGTCAGGGTCGAACACCGGGCGGGCGGATGGCAGGGAGGTCGGGTGACCGGGCGGGCAGGTGACCGGGCTTCGGCGGTCCCGGCCCATCAGGTCGCGCGGCGGTACGGGCTCCGATCGGAGCTCCGGTCACGCCGCCCGGTCCGGGACCGGGTCATTCGGCACTGTGGTGGGGAGGGCGGAGGTGCGCTGCGCGACGGGGAAGGATCTTGTTCACCCGGATACGGAAGGCCCGTTCGGCAGTGCTGAGGCGGTGCACGATCTCCTTGCCCTCCTTGCCGCTCTTTCGCCCCACGAAGACTCCGGGCGATGCGGTGGAGAAGATCTGTTCGGCAACGGTCCAGGTGAGCTGCCCGGCCTTCCGCTCCCACGCCAATCGGCCCGGCTCGAACCGCCCGGATTCATCACCTTCCTCCGCGTCGTCCTCGTACCGTTCCTCCTCGTACTGCTCCTCTCCGTACCGTTCCTCCTCGTACCGTTCCTCTTCGTGCTCGTCGTCGCCGGGTCCGTCCCCATCCGTGGATGCGTCGACCTTCCGCAGGCCGACCAGCAGTCGGCGCACCACCGGGTCGAGCGCGTGCAGCAGGGTGTCGCCGGGGCGCTGGCCCTTGTCCCACGGGATCGGCTCGCTGCCGGCCGCACGCCGTAGATCAGCCGAAAGGTGATTGACCGCGGTCGCCAGTTGCTCCGCCTCGGCCACGACCTGGAGCAGGACCTCACAGACCTCGCCCTCCGGGTCCAGCGCGGCCAGGGGCAGCGGGAGTTCATCGAAGAAGACGTCTTCGATGACGGCGGACTGATTGCCGTAGACGATCCCGGTCAGCTCGACCTGGAGGGGGTACGCATTCGACATCCGGTCCGCGGCCTCGGTGAGGTTGCCGAGGAGGACACTGGTACGGAACCCGGCGGTCTTGGTGGTCGCCTCCCGGTCGTCGGTGACACTGCCGAGGGCCAGCAGTGCCCCGAGACCACGCCAGGCGGCCTGCCCGGGGCGGTGCTGGCGGGGCCGTTCGGATGCCGGGGACTTGGCGGCCTTCGCGGCCTTCGGCGAGGCGGTCGCCTTCTTGGGGCGGGCCGGGATGCGCGGAGTGGTCCAGGTGGTGTGCGGCTCGATGTCGGGGGTCACGGTCAGCCGGTCGCCGGCGGCGACGATCACCCTGGTGACCCTGGTCCCGGCAGGGGTCTCCTGCGGGACCAGCCTGATCCGACGCGACTGCCACGTCCACAGGTCCAGCAGCCCGCGGGCGGGCCTGGTGTGCCACACGGCCGTGCCGCAGGAGTCTTCCGCCCGGCCGTCCCGGGACCGCCTGCGCCACTGCGGCTGATCGGTGGAGAGGAGCGCCTGACCGAACGGGATGTTCAGCAGCAGCGTTTCGTAGACCGTCCGGCCCCGGGGCAGTACGACACCGAGCTGCCCCAGTGGCCCCGTGGGATTGCCCGTCGTCTTTCCGGCCTTCATCAGCGGATCGCCGACCGCGCCGGTCTTGATGGCCGCGGTGTCCCAGCAGTGGGTGTGCAGCAGCCAGCGGGCGGCCTGCGCCGGAGTCAACTCCAGCGGATCGCCCTCCGTGCGCGAGGAGAACAACGGCACGTTGTTGCCGGTGGCCGCCGTCGCCACCAGCAGCGCCGACCCCTTGGTCTCGTCCTTACCGGTCCGGAGGTCGGCGACCTGGCCGAAGGGGTGCTCGACGTCGAAGAGGTCGAAGAGGTGGCGGTGTTCGTCCAGGTAGTCGTTGAGTTGTGCGCGCTGGGCCGGAGTGAAGGCCGCCGCCTCGAACAGGGCGGTCCACTCGCCCGCCTTCGTCGGTCTGCCCAACGCGTCGACGACGATGGGCAGCAGCACCTGGCGGTAGAGCGCGGGCTTCTGCGTGGGCAGGTCGACGACGAGGTCCTGGAACCGATCGGCCTCCAGCAGGAGCCGACGTACTCCGATGTCCTCGACCGCCCCGGAGCCACCGCACACGGCTCCATCACCATGGCGCACGGGCAGCCATGGCTCATCCAGCAGATTGAACAACTTGGTTCCCCCCAAGCACTGCCTCTCCCTGTGAGGCGGCAGTAACTCTACTCAGCCACAAGGGATTTGACAGGAAGTTTGAATATTGTCGTAAAGACCCGATCACCGTGCGGGCGGAGCCGCTATAGGCGTTCCTCGACCAAGCCCAGGGCGTGGTCGTAGCGGAGTATTCGATCGGCGAGAGCGGCCGAACGGTGTTCGGCGTCGAGGACGAGGGCCGGGCTGTAGCGCAGGCGGGGATGACCGAGCCAGCCGGGCAGCGGGGGCAGGCGAACGGCTTCGTCCGTGTAGCGGGACGGGAGGCGGACCGTACCGCCGAGGACGTCGTCGAGCAGTTCGTCGGACACATCGCCGTTCACGGTCAGGGCCCGTCCGGAGAGGGTGCGATAGGTGTCACCGTCGCGGACGACGAGGATCACCTCCGTACTGGGCTCACCGTCGCGGACCACGGCATCGAGGTCGGTGTCCCGGCCGCCACCGGGTACCGAGGCGTAGTGCAGTCCTGCGAGGGTTTCGCCCTCGCGGTCACCGGCCCGGGTGAGGAGGTAGACCGCCGCCTTTTCGGCCCGTTCGCGCTGCTCGGTCTCCCAATCCGCCTGGAACTTCCGGGCTGCGGTCCGCCACGCGGACGGGATCAGACCGTCCTCCGGCTCGGTCGGTACGTCCGTGCCGCCATGGGTCTCGGCGCCCTCCGGGTCTGCCTCGGTCTCGGTGCCCTGTTCGGGTAGCTCTGCGATGTCTTGGGCGGCTCGGGCGGACGTCGACGGAAGGTCGTAGCAGTCGGCGACGAGCCCGGGCACCTGGGAGGGGATGCGCCAGGGAACGGCACGGCCGACGGCATCGAAGACCTGGGCGGCGGTCCGGAGCAGCAGATGGCGTCCGTAGATGAACTCGGAGCCGCCGTGGAACCGCGGCAAGGACTCCGCGCTGCCCGGGTCGTGCTCGAACCCGGTGATCACCACCCGGGGATCACGGAGACGTTCGGGTCGGCTGGTGCCGTTGTGTCGGTGGAGGCGGCCGATGCGCTGAAGGAGGAGGTCCATGGGGGCGAGGTCGCTGATGAGAAGGTCGGCGTCCACATCGAAGGACTGCTCGGCGAGCTGGGTCGCCACGACGATCAACCGCCGGGGCCGCGAGGTCTCGGCACCGGGCGCACCGAGCAGCCGCAGACAGGTCGCGGTGCGATCCGCGCGGGCACCGACCGCGAGTCGTGCGTGCAGCAAGTGCACATCGTCACCGAAGTGCTCGCGCAAGGCACTGTAGAGGGTCTGGGCACGCTCGACGGTGTTACGGATGACGAGCGCGCAGCCTCCGGCTCCGACCTCGCGCCCGAGGAGTTCGACGAGGGAGGCATTGGCGTCCGCCAGGGCGGCCTGGCGGTCCTCGACGGGGGTCCGCTGGGTGGGGATGCGCTCGGGCAGCAGCTCGACGGCGACCTTCAGGTCCTCGCGTCGCCAACCCGTCCCACTATCCACGTCATAGCGCGGCCCCGAGCCGTCCGGGGCCGTCCAGACCGCAGTGACGGAGGGGTAGCCGGACGGTTCGGGCAGAGCGTCGGCGGTGAACTCCTCACGGGTGGAGGCGCCGGCGAGATAGGCGTCGACGAGCTCACGGCGCTGCGCGGGCGGGAGGGTCGCCGACAGCAGGACGACGGGGGTGCCGGCCTGCCCGAGCCAACGCAGCCCCTCCCTCAAGAACTGGGACATATAGACATCGGCGGCATGGACCTCGTCCAGTACGACGACCTTGCCGGCCAGTCCCGCCATGCGCAGCATCACGTGCTTGGTGCGGGTGGCGGCGAACAACAACTGGTCGATGGTCCCCACGACGAAGGGGCAGAGCAGTCCGCGTTTGGCGCCGAGGAACCACTCGGCGGGTCCGCGGGGCCGAGGACATCCCTCGGCCGGCGCAGTGAGGCCGTACTGATCCTCGTCGTAGCAGTCGCCGTACTCGTCGATGCGGAAGCGGGCGTCCGGGTCACCCGATGCGCCCTCCAGCAGCTCGCGCCACTCCTTGTTGAACATCCGCTTGCCGTGCAGCAGCGCGACACGATCGGCGAGATCGTCGTCGATGGCCCTGGTCCAGGCGCGTACATTGCTGAACATCGGGTCGCTGGTGGCCTGGGTGGGCATCCCGACGAAGACACCGTCGGCGCCGAACCTGGCGGCGAGGATCTCGGCGGCCATCAGTGCGGCCTTCGTCTTGCCCTCGCCCATGGGGGCCTCGACGACGAGCAGCCCCGGGGCCTCCATGCGGCGGGCCGCGTCCATGACGAGCGTCTGCGACGGGCGGGCGCCATGGCCGAACCGGTCGGTGAACACCTCGGGCCCCGGTACGGCCAGTTGGCCCCAGCCACCGGACAGGCGCAACGACTTCCAGGCGAGGGCCGCCCGCTCCCGCGCATGGTCGAAGGTCACGCGCTCGATGTCGTCCACGCCCTGGAAGTGCTGCTCGTCGCTGGCGATCCAGTCCGCCATGACGATCAGGCCGCTGAGGTGGAGCTGATCGGCACGCGACGGCACGTTCGCCGGTTGCACCGCGGCGAGATCCGGGAACCCCAACTGCTCGGTGAAGTGCCGGAGCAGCGCCGACTGCACCGCGGGCCACGGCGCACGCCCCACGAGGTCGCGGGACTTCGGCTTGGTGGCGTACAGCCCGGGGAACGCACCGTGATGCCCTGCGACGAGGGGCCACACCCACTCGATGTGCTCGTCCTGCCAACCGCCGACGGGCAACAGCCGCCACAACAGATGCGCCCCGGCCCGGTCGTGCCGCCAGCGGACCCTATCGACGACATGCCTGTTCCACCGGAGCCCGGCAGCACGAACGACCTCTGCCCCCTTGGGCCACAACCGCTGGAAGGCGGGTGTGGCCTTCCCGATGTCATGCACCCCACAGAGCCAGCTGAAGAACGCCCGCCCGCTACCCGCCACGCCCCCGGTCGCGGTGTGATCGAGCATTCGCCGGGTGGCGGGGGCGAGATAGGTGTCCCAGAGCTGCTCGGCAACGGCAGCGGTGTCGAGAAGATGCGACAGCAGAGGATTGGCCGTCCCCCCGGCCTTCTCCTCGGACTTGCCCCACAGAAGGAGATAGCGGTCATCCCGGCCCTGACGCTCAAGCCCTGGGGAACCCGCCGTACCCGGGGCAGCGGCGGAAGGTGCGGTACGTAATTCGGTGCGCTCTGCGCCCTCCTGCGCGCCTCGACCACGACCACCGGACGGGACAGGCTCAACGGGATCGATGAACTCCTCACCCTTGAAGTTCGATCCGGACATGTCGCCTCCTCCGCCCTCGATAGATTGACTCCGGAGCCTAGAGCGCAACACTGACAGCGGACGGGAGTTGACCGTTCTTGTCCAGTTAGATGCCAAGTGCGATCGATAGGGGCGGATAGACCCTGTCTGGAACTGGCGGGGGTGGAGGGGGCAGGGACGATGTGCAGAGATTGGGCAGCCGGATTCCAACTAAAGGAAACGGCCCATGATCGCTAACATCGCAGCAGCTCAGGAAGTGTGGTCCCCGCGGGTGCGGGGGTGGTCCGTGGTTCCGGGCCATCGGGCGACGACGAGCGTTGTGGTCCCCGCGGGTGCGGGGGTGGTCCGAGAGCACTGGCGTCGATGTGGGTGGCACGGGGGTGGTCCCCGCGGGCGCGGGGGTGGTCCTGCCAGCGGGTCGGCGTACGGGTCCGGGGTAGCGTGGTCCCCGCGGGCGCGGGGGTGGTCCTGCCGAATATTCGCCGTATTGAGATTGGCTGTAGTGGTCCCCGCGGGTGCGGGGGTGGTCCCGTCAAGATCACCGCCCCCACCGCCAGCGCGGTGTGGTCCCCGCGGGTGCGGGGGTGGTCCCGCGATCCGTGGTGCTTGGACCCGGATCTGGGAGTGGTCCCCGCGGGTGCGGGGGTGGTCCGGTTCGTTCGTGCGAGGCCGGACCGATAGCAGCGTGGTCCCCGCGGGTGCGGGGGTGGTCCCCACTACCGGGCCCGACTGCTGTTCTCCAGCGTGTGGTCCCCGCGGGTGCGGGGGTGGTCCGGGGCGGTACCTCACATCGGCGTATGTCTGTCGGTGGTCCCCGCGGGTGCGGGGTTGGTTCGTCCTTGAACGCGGCGATCGTGGCGCCGAGTCCGTGGTCCCCGCGGGGCGGGGGTGGTCCATGGGGTGGGAGTAGGACGTCGCCTCTGGGGTCGTGGTCCCCGCGGGCGCGGGGGTGGGGCGGCGTGGTGGTCAGTTGTCCGGATCGAGTTCGTGGAACGGCGGTGCCGGTGTCAGGGTCTCGGCGTGGGTGGGGCACGCGTGGAGGGTTACCGGTGGGCCACTCATGCGTTCGACGTGGCGGACCGGCAAGGGTGCGAGCGTCCAGCGGTTGCAGATGCAGCACAGCGCGCCGACCTCCTTGGGCACTCGGCGTGTGAGCCCATCCCGCCTCATGCTGCCGCCCCGGGCCACACTTGATGAACGCCGTCCGCCACGTACGAGTAGTCGTAGCCAAGTTCGGCCCACGCTGTGGCGAAGAATCGTTCTCGACATTCGGGCGTCAGCGCCTCTGCTTCTTCGGCCCGGAAGACCGAGCGGGCGAGCGCTGCACTCGGGCCGCTCCACGGTCGGGCCCACGCCTGGGAGCTGGACGTATCCTCCGGTGCTTGCTGCGGGATGACGGTACTGGTCATGCGATGGGCGAGATACCCGGCGGAGTGTCGTCCGGGTCGGCGTTTGGCCCTGAAGGGGCTCAGCACCCACGCAAGGGCGCACGCGATAAGGTCGCGCATACGTCGTTCAGCTCCTAAGAAAGCTGTTCTGGCGAGCCCCGGTGGACCGGTCCTAAGCGGTCCACCGGGGCGTCTCACGTTCAACGGCAGGGCTATGCGTCCGCCGTTTGATGGGGTTGGGCACCTCGCGCCCGGAGTTGCGATCGATTGCCGATGTGCTGGGCCAGCGGATCACCACAGGTGAACCGCGCCAGCACGGCATCCCCCAGGAAAAGTTGGCGGCGAACTCGCTCAGGCGGCCGGGTTCTCGCTGGTCCTGGTGCAGTGGCCGCATACGTATCGGGATCGCAGGAGCAGCTTCATGGCGTCCAGGTCTTGGTGGACCGGGCAGACCCATGACAGTTCGGAGTCCTCGGGGAGATCCGCTTTCAGGAACATACGCAAGGTATTGCGCACGCCCGAGTCCTCTGGAGGTCCGCCGCTACCGTCCATCTCCGTCGCTGTCCTCGTCGTTCGTGTCCTCGGCGGGCGGGTCTACCGGAACGATCGTCTCGTTCGCTCCGAGGTCGTACCCGTTCGCCTCTTCGATCTGCCCGTTGGCTCCCACAGGGATACCTCCTGTTGTAACGAATGGTCGTGGTGCTGGGAACCGCCCCCGCCGGTTGTGTGCGGGAAGGCATGGCAGGGGCGGAGTTTCATGGGCCGGTTACGGCGGGGGCATGGGGCAGAGCTCCACGCCAAAGCGGGGAAGTGCGCTGATTGCGTCATAGGCAGCGCTCACCGCGTGGCCGGGCAGGGTGCCCGCTGCAACGCGTCGGATGGTCTCGATCTGCCATCCCTCGGGCAGCGCTGCGAGTCGCACAGCGGTTTCAGCTCCGTACCCCTTGTCGATACGGGTCGTGTCGTGGTCAAAGACGCGATCGTGAACGCGACCCAGCACGTGTGAAAGGGATGGGCGGCCTTCATCGGAGTGCCGTATCAGCTGGTGTTCGACTTCCAGCGTTCGGAAGACCTCGGCACGCCACTCGGGCGGGTAACTCCTGTACCACTCAAGGTGTTGTTCTGCCCCTTCCCTCTCCTCGTACCGTCCCTCAGCTTCGGGCCATCGGGCACGCGCCCGTTCGCAGTGGACGGCGAAGTAGGCACATTCGCGGATGAGGTCATGGACCGCTGGTTGTCCGTTGGCAGCCGTGGAATGTCGCTGCGCCTCGATACCGTGGCCCGCGAAAAGTGACCAGTAGAGGGCGGCACGGTCCGCAGGGCAGAGCTCGTCCCACACCGTCGATTCCTTGAGTGCGGCCCATACGAGCGGTACGGCTTTGCCCGCGAGTGCGGTCACATCCGCCCAACTCACATCGGGCCACGTGGCCAGGGTGTCGAGTGCGGTTCGTAGTTCGTCCAGAGTTGTGTTGGGTTTGTTCGTCATGCTTCCTGCCGTGAGAGGTAGCGGCCCCGGCCGTCCGGGCACCGATGACGACCGGAGCCAGAGGATGCGGAGCACCCTCTCTTCCCTCGGCTGGACGGACCGACCTACCAACCGAGGGGGTTCATGGAGCCCGGCCCGCCTGACCATCGCTGTCCAAGGCACCGTCAGACGGACCGGATTGACCGCCCCACACAACGGGAGCGGACACTTTCAGAACTGGAATACGCGGGTCATCCCCGCGAGGAGCCCCCGCTACTGCGCGCATTCAACTCAGTGAGCACGGGGCGGAGATGGTCAATCACACCGGCCGGTCGAAGGTCCGCTCTCACAGCGGTCTACTCAACCCCGCCTTTCGGCGGACGGAGCGAAAAGCGACCATCCACCTTGTCCGTGTCCATGACCACCCCCAACGCATTCTCAGCGATGTCAAACACCAGTTCACCAACGCCAAGCCAGGGCACCTGATCCGCCTGATCCGCTAGGTTCCTGCCAGACATGACCACTCCTCTCCGTAGCGAAACCACTACCGGGCGAATTCAGGTTGACCTAGGGTGAAGAACGGTTCAACTAGGGAATCCAGCAAGCTAAGTTGGGGAGCATATGGTCAACCGGAAGGAACTCAATCCGGACGCAAGTCCACAGGCGTCCCTGGGGGCCCGACTTCGCCGCGAGCGCGAACACCGTGGATGGACGCAGCGAGAGTTCGGCGCCGAGATGCAGTATTCGCCGACCCAGGTATCCCACGTCGAAACTGGGCTGAAGATTGCGACTTTGCCATTCTGTCGCCGCGCCGACGTTGTACTCGGCCTAGCTGGAACCGAAGAATCGTTCGAACGCGAGTGGTTAGGCATGAAATACGGCGCACTTCTCGAAGGATTCCCGGGGTTCATCGGGTACGAAGGCAGAGCCGTAGAGATCCGACTGTACGAGGTCGGGGTTATCCCAGGGCTGTTTCAGACCGCTGAGTACGCAGCAACCATCGAAGATCACAGCGTGGCGCGTGGCGCGATCACACCTGAGCACGCACGCGAACGAGTAGCGATAGTTGCCGACCGGCAGACCGCCATCGAACGGACCCCTCGCCCACTGATCCACGCCGTGCTGGACGAGAGTTGCATTCGCAGGTACGTGGGTGGCCCGGAGGTCATGCACGCCCAATT
The DNA here is from genome assembly GCF_040638655.1 of Streptomyces sp. NPDC005963. Classification (NCBI taxonomy): domain Bacteria; kingdom Bacillati; phylum Actinomycetota; class Actinomycetes; order Kitasatosporales; family Streptomycetaceae; genus Streptomyces; species Streptomyces sp. NPDC005963. The sequence goes on from NZ_JBEXVD010000009.1 coordinate 132,858, forward strand.
CGACAAGCTGTTGGAGTTCGCGGAGCAGCCCAACGCCATGCTGCAAATCGCCCCGTTCTCCATGGGAGAGCGCCGCCCCTTCAACCTACCGGTAACAATCCTGACTCTGCCGGGCCGCTCTGTCATGTCGTACGCGGAGAGCGCACACCGGGGCCATCTGGAGCGCGATAGCCGCTTCGTGGACCCCACACTGTCGGCCTACTATCAACTGCAGAAGTACGCGCTTCCGCAGGCGGACTCCGTGTCCATGATCAATGAGGTACGAAAGGGCACCCCGTGACGACCACGACCGAACCCCCCATGTGGATCAAGTCTTCATACAGCGGCAACGGTGGTCAATGTGTCGAGTGGTCTCCCTCGCACGCCTCCGCCACCGGCATCGTCCCCCTCCGGGACAGCAAGCGACCGAGCGGACCCGTCCTGATGGTCTCCACCGACGCCTTCGCCGGCCTGGTCTCCCTCGCCCGCGCCGCCAACCTGTAACACCACAACGCAGCACAGACATGAACTGAGCAACAACACGCACCTTGAGAGCCCCGACCGGTGACCGACCAGACGGGGCTCTCGCATCCGGCCACACAACGCAGAAGGCCCTCGCGCTTGATTGCGTTGAATTGAGCGTTGCAATAGGAACGTGGTCCCCGCCGTGCGGGGTTGGTCCGATGGGTGCGATGACCCACACCATGTGCCAAGGGTGGTCCCCGCAAGGCGGGGTTGGTTCCGACCTCGGGGAGATGAGGGGCGCCGGCGCGCTCTGGTCCCCGCGTTCGCGGGGGTGGCGCCGGGCGCGGTGGTGGTGGGGCGCTCGGGTGGTGAAGTAGGCGCGGACGAGGTCGAGTTCAGGAAGACCCTCCGCGTACCGGGCCGGTAACAAATCAGCCCAGGCCCGGCCGCATCTCCCGTACCACCGGTATGTTCACCATCCCCCCACATTCCGAACACACCACCCGTACGAGGGGATCGGCGCATGAGCCAGCAGTACCCGGAGCCTGAGAAGACGCAGCCGGGCGGTTTTCAGGTGCCGTATCCGTATCAGCCGCCGCCGGTCAAGAAGCGGATGTCGCCGTGGGCGATCGTCGGAATCAGCGTGGGGAGTCTGTTCGGGTTTCTGATGCTGCTCGGGCTCATCGGGTCCACGATCGACGGTGACGACAAGGGGACCGTGGCCAGTGAGGCCAAGGCGGTGCAGGCGACGGTGACCATCACCGCCGCGGGGCCGACGGCGACCGTGACGGTCACCGCGAAGCCCGTCGAGCCCAAGAAGGCAGTGGTTCCGAAGACCGCACCCGCCACATCGGCGGCGCCCAAGCCCGCGCCGCCGAAGCCGAAGCCCACGCCGACCAAGGCGCCGGCGAAGAAAGCGCAGAAGGCCAAGCAGTACGGCGACGGCGACTACATCGTCGGGGAGGACATCCCCGCCGGCACCTACACCAGCAAGGGTGCCGCGCCCGGGCTGTTCGAGCTGTGCACGATCACCACCGACCCCACGTCGGCGGATAAGTTCCCGCAGTTCAAGACCGCGAACGCCAAGGAGCGGATCATCATCATCCTGACCAAGGCCGATGGTGTGGTCACCGTGCAGGGCTGCGAGCCGCTCACCCGGCGCTGAGCCCCCGCGCGCAGGAGCTGGGGTTTTCACCCGGTCCAGACGTCCTCCACATAGCGGTCCGACGCCATCATCGCGCTCAGCCAATCCTCCGCGGCTGCGGCGTTCACGCCCGTACGGTCCCGGTAGATCGTGCGGAAGGCGTCCCGTACGGCCGGGGCCATCGCGCGGCCGTCGCCGCAGACGCGGACGTGTGCGCCCGCTGCGAGCAGGGCCCAGACCTCGTCCGCCTCGCACGCGATGCGGTCCTGGACGAATCGCATTCCGTCGCGCGGGGTCTGGGAGTGGACGGGACGCAGGCTGACCGTCCCCGTGCGCTCGGCGGCCTCCAGTTCGTCCCGGTGGAGGTAGTCGACGTCCGGGTGGTCGCAGCCGAAGTAGCAGAGCAGCGGGGCCAGGTCGAGGGGCACGGCTGGTACGGCTCCGCTCCCCGATGCCGCGAGGGCGCGGTCCGCGATCAGTGCGCGGAAGGGCGCCAGGCCCGTACCGGCCGAGATGACGATCAACGGGATCGTCGGGTCGGCCGGCGGGCGGAAGGATTCCTGGCAGGGGGTGACCCTGCCGTCCACCACGTCTCCGGCTTCCAGGGTGGCCAGATAGGCGGCGCCCGCGCCGAGCCATGTGCCCTGTCCGCCGCGGTGCGGCACCGGGGCCGCCGCGACCATCAGGTCCACCGAGTCCGGGACCCGCGCCGGTGAGGAGGAGATGGAGTAGTAGCGCATCCGCATCGGGGAGAGGACGTCAAGCAGTTCGGGCAGGGTGGGGCGGCAGGAGGCGAAGCGTTCCAGCAGGTCCGGCAGCGTGGACGTCGATCCTTCGGGCAGGTGCTCCAGGCCGATGCGCTCCGGTGGGCAGGGCGTGAGCGCCGCCAGGGCGTTGATCTGTCGGCGGGTGGCGGGCTGGCCGAGTTCGACGAAGTGGGTGAGCAGCGCCCGTACGCTCACCGGCTGGTCCACGGGCAGCGGCGGGTTTTCGGTGGTCGACGACAGTTGGACGACCCGATCCGGGTCGAGTCCGAGGAGTCCGGTCGTACGCTCCACCAGGGCGGCCGGATTGACGGGCCGGATCAGTAGGTGGTCGCCGCTGCGGTACTCGGTGCCTTCCGGGAGGTGCAGGCGCAGGAAGCGTTTCGAGCGGCCCAGCGGATGCTCCAGGTCGCAGAGTTCGTCCGTGGCCAGGACCAGCAGCGGCTGGAGGCCTTCGGTCTGTGGCAGCGGGCCTTCGGGGCCGGGTACGGGGTCGATGGTGTAGCGCGTACCGGGCGGGGTGTCGTCCCCCGTGCCGGGCAGGCCGTAGCGGTCGAGCAGGGTCGACCACACCCGTTCTCCCCAGCGGTCGGTTTCGGCCGCGACATCGCCCGAGACGTCCACGGCTGCCCGGGGGGCGATGGCCGTTCCCCCGGCGGCGGTGAGGCGTTCGTCGATGAGGGTGGGGATGCGCTGGTAGGTCGCGGGCCAGTTGCGGTCGCCCACTCCGAGGACTGCGTACGGTATGGCGGGCAGCTCGGCCGCTGCGGTGGTTTCCAGCCAGGTGATGAAGCGGGCGGCGTCGTCGGTGGGGCGTCCGTTGTAGGAGGCGGCCACGATCAGGTGCGGGCTGTCGGGGTCGAGCCGTCCCACGGCGTCGTCGAGTTTCCGGACGGTGGTGGTGAAGCCGTGGCGGGTGCCCTGCTCGGCGAAGCCTTCGGCGAGGCTGCGGCTGGTGCCGAGGTTGGAGCCGTAGAGCACGGTCAGGGTGGTGCCGGGGGCGCGCAGGCCCATGGTCGTGGGCGGTGTCGGTGTGGCGGTGGTACTCGTTGTGGCGGTGTTGGCCGTGGGGGTCAAGGCGAGCGTGGCCGCGCGGCGTTCGTCGTTCGTCCGTCGTACCGGGGTCAGGGAGAAGCCGTCCGGCTTGAGCGTCAGCGTTTCCTTGATCTTGAGTTGGTAGTCGTCGTGGTCCAGCAGCCGATAGCGGTGGACGATCAGCCCGAGGAGCAGGGTGGCCTCGTGGAGGGCGAATTGGCGTCCGATGCAGGAGCGTTCGCCGTTGCCGAAGGGCTTGTAGAGATGGGCCGCGCGTTGCTCCATGCGTTCCGGTGTGAAGCGGCTCGGATCGAAGAGTTCGGGGTTGTCGCCCCAGCCCGGGTCGCGGTGCAGCATCGGTGTGACCACGACGGCGTTCTGTCCGAGCCGCAGTGGATATCCCCCGCCGATCTGGGTGTCCTCCAGGGGTTCGAGGGAGAACGCGGGGGCTGTGGGCCATAGGCGCAGGCTCTCGTTCAGCACCTGGCGCAGATAGGTGAGCCGTCCGACGTCCTCGTACGAAGGGTGGGGGTCGGGGTCGGCCCCCCACAACGCATCGGTTTCGGCCTGGGCTGCGGCGAGGACTTCGGGGTGTTTGAGCAGGTAGTAGAGGGCGAAGGACAGTGCACCGCTGGTTGTTTCGTGGCCGGCGATCAGAAAGGTGATCACCTGGTAGCGGATGTTGGTGTCGTCGAGAGTCTCGCCGGTGTCCTTGTCCGTCGCTTGGAGCATGAGGGACAGGAGGTCATCGGGTGCCGAATCGTCGTGGGTCCGGCCGGTGAGTTCCCCACGGCGGCGGCGCACGATGTCGTCGACGAGTTCGTTCATGGCGGTGATGTCGGCCTGGTGACGCTTCTCGGACTTCGCGTACAGGAAGTCGAGTCCGGGGATGTGTCCGAGTTTCTTCTGTGCGTGGGCGAGGGCCCGGACCATCGTGGAGATGAAGGGGTGCTCTTCATCGCCGCCGAAGCAGTCGAAGTCGTAGCCGAATCCGCAGAGTCCGATGGTGTCCAGGGTCAGCCGGGTCATGTCCTCGGCGACGTCGACCGGAGTGCCGTTACGTGCGTCCCAGTTGGCCAGAAGCCGTCGTGCCGCAAGCAGCATCGTGGGGTGATAGGCCCGTAGGGCGTTGAAGGAGAACGCGGGCATCAGGATGTTGTGTGCCTTGCGCCAGTTCGGCTCGTGACTGAGGGCGGTGAAGAGGCCGTCACCGCCGAACTCCCGGACCGTCACGAGGTCGTCCACCGACTTGCGGAACCTGGTCTCGTCACACAGTTCGGCGACGAGGTCGACGCCGGACACCATGAGGATCTCGCGGCTGAATATCCGCAGGTTGTAGATCGGTCCGAGGGCCCGGGCCTCGTCCATGGCGAACCGGGTGAAGGAGTCGGTCGGCACTCGCAGCGCATGGCCGAACACGGGGATCGCTCCGCGTTCGGGTACGGCCACCGCGGTCGCGGTCGGTCGGCGGAGTGTCGTGGAGTTCATCGGTCCCTGCCCCTCGGTGGTCCTCGTTGGTCCTCAGTGGTGGCAATGCCTGGCACGCACAGCAGCGCACCGTGGTTCACCGCCCGTCCCGTCCTCACCATACAAGTGACCTTGTCGCATGACAATGTCAGTCGACTGGAACGCTTGACTGCGTCGCTATAGTGGCTGGTATGGCACATGTGACCGCCGCGGAACGGCGCCCTCAGCTCATCGCCGCCGCCATCGAACTCATGGCGCGCGAGGGAGTGGCGGCAGGCAGTACGCGCGCCATCGCCGCCGAACTGGGCGTGGCGCAGGCGACCGTGCACTACACGTTCGGCACCAAGGCGGACCTCTATCGCGCGGTGCTGGAATCGCTCACCGAGGGGCTGATCGCCGAGGTCCAGGAGGGCGTGCGGAACGCCACCAGCCTGGAGGAGGCGTTGCGGGCGACCGCCGAGGTCTTCTGGGTGGACATGTGCGAGCGGCCCGAGCTCAATCTGCTCTGGTTCGAGCTGATCACCTTCGCCGTAAGACGGCCGGACCTGCGCCACGTCGTGCAGAAGTACCAGCAGGGCATCACGGATATCGCCATCACCGCACTCGTGGAGACCGGCCGGCGGACGGGGGTGGAGTACGCGGTACCGCCGGCCGAGTTGACCCGGTTCCTGCTGGCCGGGCTCGACGGCCTGTGCATGGGGCTGATGATGGAGACGGGCGGGGATGCGCCGGGCCCGGAGACCCGTAGGGCGCTGGACCAACTGGTCGCCGCGACCATCGGCCTGGCGTACGGCGAGCGCCCCACGCCGGCCGTCGCAGTCTGAGTGGCCTCCCGGGTCTGCCCGTCGTCCATCCGTTCGGCCGGCGCGCATGACTGTCTCCCGGGCCGGTTCGCCATCGGCGTGAAGCGAACGGGCCGGGAGACAGCGGATACGGATGCGGCTACTGCTGCGCCTCCGGGGTGACGCGGGGGTTCGGAGCAGCTGCCGGAGTGCCGGCCACGGCACCGTCGGACGTACCGGCGGCACCGTCGGACGTACCTGACGTACCGGACGAGGGGTCCGAGAGGCCCTGCTGACGACCCGCGTTGATCATGGTCAGGGTGATCACCAGGGCCACCACGAAGAGGGCGGCACCGACCGTGAACGCCGTGGTGTAGCCGTGCGTCAGGGCATCGGCCGCCCGCGCCAGCAGTGCACGATCGCCCTCTGCCGCGGCCCGGTACAGCGAACCCGCCGCCTCGGGCAACCGGTCGTCGGCAGCAGCCGTGGACACCGTGGTCAGAACGGCCAGGCCCAGTGCGCCACCGACCTGCTGTGCGGTGTTCAGCAGCGCGGACGCGATGCCCGTGTCCTGCGGACGTACGCCGCTGACCGCACCCAGGGTCATGGGGACGAAGCCGGAGCCCAGCCCCAGACCGGTGACGAACATCGCCGGAGCGAGATGGGTCGCATATGACGAGCCCGGCTCCAGGGCGCTGAACCAGAGCATTCCTGCCGCGGCGATCAGGAGTCCGGGAGCTGCGATCTGACGGGCGGAGTAGCGGCTGATCAGCTTGGATCCGAGGGCCGCCGCGATGGCCATGCCCATACTGAACGCCAGATAGGCGAAGCCGGTCTTGACCGGGCTGTAGCCGAGGATCTGCTGCATGTAGAGGGTGAGGAAGTAGAACGTGGCGAACATGCCCGAGCCCATGAACAGCATGGTCAGGAAGGCGCCCGAGCGGCTGCGGTCCTTGAACAGGCGCAGCGGCATCATCGGGTGGTCCGTCTTCGCCTGGAGGGCCAGGAAGACCACGAGCAGGACGGCGGCTGCGGCGAAGGAACCCAGGGTGAGGGAGTCGCTCCAGCCGTGCTCTCCGCCACGGGTGATGGCGTAGACGAGGGCGATCAGACCGCCGGTGCCGGTGATCGCTCCGGGGATGTCGAGGCTGCCGCGGTTGCGCTCGCCCTCGGCCAGGATGCGGGTGCCGGCGAGGATCGCCACGCCGATGGGGATGTTCACGAAGAACACCCAGCGCCAGTCCAGATAGTCGGTGAGGATGCCGCCGAGGAGCAGACCGACCGTGGACCCGAGACCGGCCATGGCGGCGTAGACCCCCATGGCCTTGTTGCGCGGCTTGCCCTCGGGGAAGTTCGTCGCGATGAGCGAGAGCGCGGTGGGGGCGGCGATCGCCGCGCCGATGCCCTGGAGGACACGTGCTCCGATCAGCAGTTCTTCATTGGGCGCCACTCCTCCGAGGAGGGAGGCGAGGGTGAAGACGATGATGCCGACCTGGAACATCCTGCGTCGCCCGAACAGGTCGCCCGCCCGGCCGCCGAGGAGCAGCAGACCGCCGAAGGCGAGGGCGTAGGAGTTCACGATCCAGGCGAGCGTCGAGGCCGAGACGTCGAGGTCGGCCTGGATGCTCGGCAGGGCGATGTTGGTGATGGTGCCGTCGAGGACCACCATCAGCTGCGCTGCGGCGATGACGATGAGTGCGAGCCCCAGGTGTGGATGGGTGCCGGATGGCGGTGCGGCCTTGGTGGCCGCTGCCGTGCTGTCGCTGGACATGGTTCTCCCGGTGGGTTCAGGGGGCGCTGCGGAAGCGCCACCCTATAAAACTAAACAGCTGTTTAGTTTTATTTCTCACCGGGCGTTGAGAAAAGTTCACCGGGGGCGGGACGAGGGTGGAGAAAAGGGACACGGGCACGGTCCGGGCAGCACGGAGGCCCGCCACGGCTATCCGTAGCGCGCCTCGATGAGCTGCCTGAATGGACTATCTGACTTGGCTGTCTCGCTTGGCCGTCTCGCTTGACTGAGGGGGACCCCGGTAGTGAAGGCGTACCCCAGGGGGTCGAGCCCCTCCGGTCTGCTTGGGACCGTACAGAACCTCAGTCGGAGGTCTCGGGTCGCTCGTCCGACGCCTCGGCCGGGTCGATCACCGCGCGCAGCACCGGCACCGCCAGTCTGAGGACGTCGTCCTGGTCCGCCTCGGCCAGGTCCGGCATCCGCAGGAGGTGACGGTGGGTGGCGATGCCCATCATCATCGCGCCGACCAGGGCGGCCCGAAGCCGGGCGTCCGGGTCGTCGAGCCGGGCGGCGACCGGGTCGATCGCCTGCTCGGTGACGCGCTGCCGCAGCAGTTCGGCGGCGTCCTCGCTGGTCAAGCTGTTCCGCAGCAGCGCGGTCATGCTGTCGCGATCCTTGGACCAGGCACCGAGCATGGTCCGCAGGTAGTTCTCGACCGACTCACCGGGATCGTCGGTCGTCAGCGCGGCCACCGGGATCTCCCAGTCGACGGCCTCCCGGAACAGCTCCTGCTTGGAGCCGAAGTACTGGATGACGGACGACTTATCGACTTTCGCCTCTGTGGCGATGGCCCGGATGGTGGCGCGATCGAACCCGACCTCGGCGAACTGCCGGCGGGCCGCCTCCAAGATGCGCCGCCGGGTGCGCTCGCCTTTGCGCTCCCCCGCCCGGACGGGCCCCGCGGTGGCGCCCTGGGGCGCGTCGGTGCTGGTCACACCGGTCTCCTCACCGTCTACTCACCATCTACGAACACTCAGCGTCTACGAACACCTGCACTCCGGCCGAATGCTACAAGCGCCGCCCCGACAGCCCGGCCGGCGATCAGTCGGTGATCAGTCGGTGATCAGTGTGCTGCCGCCTCCGGGCGAGCGGCTTCCTGTACCGGAGGTCACCGGACGCCATCCGATGCCGCGTGATGCCACCCGATGCCGCGCTGAGGCGGCCGGTGTGAGTCACTGGCTGTCAAGACACCGGACGGGACGAAGCCGACCGGCAGGAACAGTGGGAGAAGGTGGCAAGGGCATGGCAGCGTCCGAAGCGGCGGTTTCGCCTCTGATGTACGTCGCTCCGATCTTGGCGATCGGGGTGGTGGTCCTGTTGTGGGCCTGGGCCAAGCAGTGGCGGAAGAAGTCGATGGCGGCCCAGCGCGAGAAGGACCCGCTCGGCTGAGGACCGGGCGCGGTGCATCCGCCCCGCGCCGGGTGCTCAGTCGTGGTTGTGCGTCGAGGTGGTGTCCTCGGGGGGTTCGGCCCGGCCGCCGTCCCTCCCGGTGAAGACCACGGCGAGCAGGGCGACGACCACCGCGACCGCAGCGATGCGCCCCGTCAGCCGTAGGCTCCAGCCGGTCGCCGACCCCGTACGGTCGCCGAGCGGGCGGAGTTGCTGAGAGCGCCGGGCAGGGCGGAGCAGTCGCAGCAGGAAGAGTGCGGCGATGGGGAGTTGCAGCAGCCAGATCGAGGTGCGGAACCATCCGTCGTACCAGACGTTCGTTCCGTAGAGCAGGGTGTGCCACACGCTCAGGATGTACACGACCAGGACGAACCGGTGCATGATCCGCCAGGTCTTGGGGCCGATGCGATGGCGGACGTAGAAGAGCAGACCGAGCGGGATGGCGAGGTAGAGGGCTCCTTGGCCCACCGGGATCGCGATCCGGCCGGTGCCCGAGTCATAACCACCGGGTACGAACGCTTCGACGAAGGCCGTGCCCACTGCGCCGAGCAGACCGTCCTTGTCGTGACGGACCAACTCGGCCGCGAACAACAGGGCGTGGGCGAAGATCAGCGCGATGGTGTTGAGGCTCGTGGTGCGGTGGAGCCGTTCCAGTCGGGGCACAGACAGGGGGAGTCGCCCCGGGCGGGGGCCGGACAGGAGTAGGCCGAGGATGACCGTCCCCCATGCCCAGAGCAACGCCGACCAGCCGAACGCCTGGCTGAGGAAGTACATCCAGAAGGCGCCCGCGTCGGCCATGAAGGGCATGACCGTCACGGTGGACGACGTCTTCGCCTTGATGCGCGCATAGAGGATCCCGAAGACGACAGCGGTGACCACCAAGGCGATCGCCCCGTCGAGCAGGCTGGCCTTGAGGTCGGAGCGCAGGGTCACCGGTGCCGGGCGGCTGCGGTCGGCCGCACCGCTCGACGACCGGGCCGACTCCTCGGGTGTCGATCGGCCCGGCTCCTCGGGGTGGGTCTCCGCTGGGGGAGCAGCGTGTTCCGCACCCGCCTCGTTCGCCTGCATGGGTTGGGCTCCGCTCTCGTTCGCTTCTCCTCGGCTGGTTTTCGCTGGAGCAGTCGGTGGCGAGGAGGGAATAGTTCCCCACCAGCGGATGTGACGTGCATCACCTGACATCGGTGTCCGGGTAAACCCTTCGATCACCCGATGTATCCACATCGGTTGGGCTTCCCCGAAGGCCGGGGGGCCCTGGCACGATGACCGCCATGGGAGCCGGACGCCTCCTCCGCCTCACGCACACCGCGGTGTTGGCCGCTGTGTGCGTCGTGGTGTCCGGGCTCGGACACGATCTGTCGTCCGGTGTCCCACCGTCCGTGGCCGGATATGCACTGGCGTTACCCCCGGTGTGCGCAGTTGCTTGGCGGCTGACCGCCAAGGTGCGCGGCGCCGCGTTTGTGATGGGGGTCAGTGCGGCCGGACAGGCCCTCCTACACGCCCTGTTCGGGATGGTGTCCCACGGCGGCGGGGCCCGGAGCGCCGGCCACGGCACGGGCCACTGCTCCCACCACGCCCCTGCGAGCACGGCCGCCCACGGCACAGGACATCCCACCGGACATGCCATCGCACCCCCCGGCGGACACGGGTCGGCGCACGGGTCGGGCCCCCCTTCGAGCCCCGGTGCAGAGCTCCTCGACGCCGGATACCCGGTCGGGCAGTTGCCCTCCGGGCCGTCCTCGATGCAACTGGACCTCCTGACCGGGGCCTTTGACTCCGCCACGCTGACCAGCGGAATGGCACTCGCGCACCTCTTGGCGGGAGCGGTGTGCGGTTGGTGGCTGTGGCGTGGCGAGCGCGCCCTGGTCCAACTCGCCCTGGCACTGTCCCTGTTCGGCGCCCACGGGTTGCGGTTCCTCAGAACCGTGCTGTTGGGCGTACGGCCGCCGTCCCCCCTGCCGCCCGCGCCCTCGGCCGGTCGCCGACCGATCCAACTGCCGGTCTCGGTGGAACTGCTGCGCACGCTGCCCCGGCGCGGCCCACCGCTCCTTCCGTCCTGAACTCGTCACCTCAACACCCTTAACGGGCGTCACCCCTCCGGTTCCGCCCGGACGTGAAGGACGTTTTGTCATGCTTTCTCAATATTCTCGATCGGATCGCGCTGCCCTGAACCGGGATGCGGAGATCACTCGTTGGGCCCTAGCGGCAGGCCGCGGTGACCGGGAGGCCACCGAACTCTTCGTCCACGCCACCTACGACGACGTACGCCGTTTCGTCGCCCACCTCACGGCGGACGTACGGGCGGCGGAGGACCTCACCCAGGAGACCTTCGAACGCGCCCTGCCCAGTCTGCCGAGGTTCGCCGGCCGGGCCTGTGCCCGCTCCTGGCTGCTCGCGATCGCCCGGCGCGTGGTCGTCGACCGCTACCGCAGGGCCGCCGCGCGTCCCCGGATCTCGGACACGGACGACTGGCTCGGCGCCGCCGACCGTGCCCAACCGCGCCATCTGCCCGGCTTCGAGGAGTCGGTGGCGTTCACGGACGCACTGCGCGCGCTGGAGCCCGGCAGACGACAGGCGTTCGTGCTGACGCGTTTACTCGGTCTGTCGTACGCCGAAGCCGCTGAGCTCCTCGAATGCCCGGTGGGGACCATACGGTCACGCGTGGCGCGGGCCCGTCGCGATCTGGCCCGGGTGTGGCTGGAGCAACCCGAAACGGCGGCCCTGGCAGCGGCGTAGGACACCGCGCCGCAGACGCGCCCACGGGCGGCGCTCGGGTCCCCTTCCCGAGTGCCGCCCCATCGGTCGTCCCCCGGCTTCATGTGGGGGCGGTCGGCACTCATGAGGCTCAGGCCCCGCTGGCGGTCAGGACAGGAACTCGATGTATCCGTCGGTTCCGTGCACGCGGATGCGCTGCCCGTCCCGGATCAGCCGGGTGGCGCGGTCCACGCTCACCACGGCCGGCAGGCCGTACTCCCGGGCGATCACCGCGCCATGGGTCGTCAGCCCGCCCACCTCCGTCACCAGGCCCGCGATCCCGACGAACAGTGGCGACCAGCTGGGGTCGGTGAAGGTCGTGACGAGGATGTCGCCCGCTTCGAGATCGGCCTCCGCGATGTCGAGGACGACCCGCGCCCTCCCCTCGACGGTCCCCGCGGAGACCGGCAGGCCGACCAGGGCACCGGCCGGCACGTCCTCGCGCCGGTACGACGCGGTGACGGCCTCGCCGTCCGAGGTGAGCACCCGGGGCGGGGTGAGCGCCTCGTACGAACGGAACTCCTCCTTGCGCTGCCGGACCAGCCCGTGGTCCACCCGCTGCGAGCGCACGACCTCGTGGAACTCCGGGAAGCTTAGGAAGAAGGCGTCTTCCCGCTCGGTCAGCACACCGGCCCGGACCAGGCGTCCGGCCTCCGCAAGCAGCGCCCGCCGGTAGACGAGGGAGCGGCTGACGATGTCGTACTTCGGGTACTCCCGATAGCCGATGAAGGTCCGCACCCGGTCGATCATCCGCTTGGTCTCGTCGGCCTTCCGGTCCCCGTCCGGCAGGGCCCGCAGCCGGGACAGCACGTCGGCTTCCTTCTCCTGCGCCTTCTGCCGTCCTTGCTCGAAACGTCGACCGGCGGCGCCAGGGCCGAAGTTCCTGACGTTGTCGAGGATCGCCGGAACGAGTGCGGCGGGCCGCTCGCACCAACGCGGTCGAGTGATGTCGATCTCGCCGACACAGCGCATCCCGTACCGGTCGAGGTAGCCCCCCAGGGCGTCGAGCGCCTCGGCCCCACCCGGCAGCTTCGCCAGCCCGGCCAATCCGCCCAGGCCGTCCAGCCCGTCCAGTCCACCCAGTCCGATCTGTCCGTCAGGGAGGTCCTCGTTCCCGACACCCCGCAGGAACTCCACCACCGCCGGGTGCGGGCGGATGACGTCCGCGACGTCGAGCAGGTCCAGTCCCATCTCGGAGGTGATGTTGCCGGGGGCGGACAGTGTGAGCGTGTCAGCCGCGTTCTTCTCGCCCAGCCATTCCTGCAACCGGTCGTTGAGCCACCAGGTGGCTTCGATCCCCGCCATGATCGCCTGAAGGCACAGCGGATCGGCGATCACCCGCTGGTGCTCCTCGAATGCCTCCAGCAGGAAGTCGAACAGCGCCGGCCCGGTCTTCGTCCCGACCTCGCGCTCCAGGGCCGCGACGGAGGCCCGGCTGCGTTCGACCAGCTCGGTGACGACGGCCGGATCCGTCTCGATCCGGGCGGGCGGAGTGCCGGCCCCGGGCGGGCCACCCGGGGCCGGGTCGGGGGCGTCGGGGAGCAGGGGGATGAAGTCGTCGCGGTCCAGGACGGTCTCCAGCGCGTCCCTGGCCAGCGGGTCTTCCCTGCCGATGAGGTCCAGAAGGGCGGCCCGGCTCGTGGGCGAGGTCAGACGCGCGGTGGCGTCGACGAACAGCCGCCCGCCGGCCTCCCGCATCGGTGCCATGGCCGTCAGCTGCCACACGGACAGGCCCAGGGGCTTCATGGGGTCGGTCATCATCTGCTGATGGCCGACCGAGACGTAGACACGGTTCTCCGGGTCGCCGGCCTCGGCGACCGGAACGGGGTACAGAGTGGTGATCGGCCGGCTCTGAACGATCCGGAAACCGTCCTCGACCAGGCACCATTCGATGTCCTGCGGGCGGCCGAAGTGCGCCTCGATCCGCCGCCCGAGCCCTACGAGCCGTACGACCTGCGCATCGGTCAGCGCCGGCTGCCGCTGCCGCTGCGGGTCGACCGGCACGTCCCGGGTGCCGCCGGTCGGCAGGGCGTGGACGGCCCGCTCTTTGGCGGCGATGGTCCTGGCGACGACCTCACCGTCCCGCACGGCGAAGACGTCCGGGTTCACCAGACCGGAGACCACCGCCTCGCCGAGGCCGAAGCCGGCGTCCACGGTGGCGACCTTCCGGTTGCCCGTGACGGGGTCGGCCGTGAACAGGATGCCGGACGCCACCGGGAAGGCCATCCGCTGCACGACCACGGCCATGTGGACCGTGCGGTGGTCGATGCCGTTCCGCCGCCGGTAGACCACGGCCCGTTCGGTGAACAGCGAGGCCCAGCATCGGCTGATGTGCCGGAGCACCGCTGCCGGCCCCACCACGTTCAGATAGGTGTCCTGTTGTCCGGCGAAGGAGGCCGTCGGCAGATCCTCCGCCGTCGCGCTGGACCGTACGGCATAGGCGGCGGCCGGGTCGCCGTGCCGGGAGAGCGCGCCGGTGACCGCCTCCGCGAGATCGTGCGGGACTGCGGTCCCTTCGACGGCCCTCCGGACCTCCGCGCTGAGCGTGCGGATCGCCTCCCGGTCGTCGGGGTCGACCCGCGACAACCGGTCGAGCCGGTCACCGATCGACGGGACGTCCGCCATCACCCGCCGGAAGGCGTCCGTCGTCACACAGAAGCCGTCCGGCACACGGATGCCGTCGATCCGTAACAACCCGCCCAACTGTGCGCCCTTGCCACCGACGACCGCTGTCCACGTCTCGTCGACCTCTTGAAGATCCAGCACGTACGTCTCAGCCATCGCGACCGGCGCCTCCCGCTCCGTCGAACCACCTGCTGGTGGCGTCGGTCGACGATTTTCCGCTGAGACCGGGGGCTTGTGGCAAGCCCCCCAGTGCGCTATACGTTGAGCCTGGCAAGGAGAGCGCTCTCCTTGCCTTTCTCGTTGCTTCGGATGACCCTTTGCTCCGGATGCCCCTTCGTTCCAGATGACCTATTGCAACGGGTCACCTTTTACTCCGGGTCACCTTCCGGCCCGAACTCAGGGGCCGAGGACCGTCTTTAGCACCGGGTGGACCGTGGTTGCGGCGCTCCATGCCCGGTGTTGTGCCAGCTCGGCGGTGGGCGCCTCGGCAAGCACCATTCCCGTACAACCCCGCTGGTCCGCCACGCTGGACACCGTGTCTCCCGGTACGCGCACCGGGTACCACCGTGCCCCGCCGGGAAACGTCCGCAGCCCGTCGAGCCCGTTGAAGCCCTCCACCACACCGGGCCGCTCGGCGTAGACCAGGACGAACGCGACCGACGGCCCCTGCCTCGGCTCCAGCGGTATGTCCATCAGCTCCGGCCGCCGCCCCAACACCGTGGCGATCAGGGCTTCGTAGACGTTGACGCCGAGGGAGCGGCACAGTGCCTCACCGAGGAGTGCACCGCCGATGCGGCGGTTGATCTCGACGATCTCCGGGCCGTGCGTGCTCTGGATGAACTCGATGTGAGCGAAGCCGTCCCGGTGGCCGACCGCGGCGAGGACGGCGGCCATCCGCTGCTCAATGGCGCTGAGTTCGTCGTCGTCGAGCGCCACGGGGAAGGCCGCAGCCTCCTCCCTGACCGCCGGAGTGCGCGAGGTGTGCCGGCTGGTGACGCCGAGGAGTCGGGTCTCGCCGTCCCAGCTCAGGGTCTCGGCGCTGTACAGGGGCCCGGCGAGATAGGGCTCGGCGAACAGTCGGCCCCGGAGGTCGAGCGTGCCCGCCGCCGCAAGCGCGCTCCACAGCCCCTGCTCGTCGTGCGCGATCCAGACGCCCCGCGACGACGTGCCGGCCGAGTCCTTCAGCACCACGGGGGTCACGAGTGCCGGACGCAGGGCTGTGAGCAGTCGTGCCAGGTCCTCCGTACGACCGGTGCGGGCGGCTGCGATGACCGCATCTGGCACGGCCGTGGACGTGCCCCGGCTGAGCCCGGCCCGGTGCAGCGCCTCCCGTACCTGCGCCTTGTCCCTCAGCACCCGTACGGACGCCGGATCGGGCCCGGGCAGTCCGAGGTCGGCGGCGAGGTCGGCGGCCGGCACGCTCCAGGTGTCCGTCGTGTTGATCAGCCCGGCGAGGTCCGGCAGCGCCGTCAGCACCTTGCGTACGGCGTCGAGGTCGGTGGTGTCGACGTCCACCACGTCGAGCGCGGCCCCGGGGGGCAGCTCGGTCAACTCGTGGTGGTAGTAGCCGCGGTCTCCGGTGAGCAGACAGAGCCGATGACCTGCGGCGGTGGCCGCCTCGACCGTTCTGGCCAGGCCGAAGGAGAGCGATTCCAGCGAGGCGATCGTCATCGGACCCCCTCCGCCGTCCACAGGGCGTCGTCGGGGGCGAACCGGGCGCCCGGCGGTGCCGGCCTGCCCGCCCACTCCATGACGGACCACGGTGGACGCAGTTGCTCCAAGGATTCGATGCGTTCGGGTCGCAACCCGGTCGGGTCCTGTGCCTCCTCGTGGCGCCCGAACACCCTCTCCGTGTAGCGGTGGCCGGTGTCGGCCCCGAGCACGAGATGGGTGGTGTTGTGCCCCCGCCCCTCCTCCCGCCCCTCCTCCCGTTTCCCCGCCCGCGTCTCCGTCCGCTGCTCTTCCCAACGCGCCACCAGATGCGCCGCCCCGGTGGAAAGCCCCGCGAAGACCGCATGGCGGCGCAGGAGTTCCACCGTGCCCGCCATGGCATGGCGGAAGTCCAACCAGTGCAGGGTGTCGTACAGCTCGTGCCGTACGTTTCCAAAGGGGATGGAGCTTCCGATGCCGGCAATGATGGCTTCGGGGTCGCTGAACTCCTCGCTTCCGAAGGTGACGCTTCCGAAGGGTTGGACGCCCACCAGTCGCACCTTCCGGCCCTGTTCCCTGAGCGCCGTGGTCAGTCCGCCCGTGGACGCCCCGGTGCCGACCGAACCGACGACGGTCAACGGCCCGTTCGGCAGTGCGGCGGACGCCAACTCCGCGAACTCTCGGTAGCCCGTGTGGTGCACGCCGTCGTGGTACTGCCGCATCCAGTGGACGTCCGGCCGCCGTGCCAACAGCGCACGGACCCGCCGCACCCGTCGTTCCTGGTCCAGCCGCAGGCTCTGGGACGGCGGCATCTGTTCCACGGTCGCCCCGAGCACTTCGAGTTGGGCCCGCATCACCGTGTCCACGGTGGTGGAGGCGACGATGTGGCAGTGCAGCCCGTACCGGTGGCACGCCATCGCCAGGGCCAGCGCGTAGATGCCGCTAGAGCTGTCCACCAGGGTCTGCCCCGGTGTGATCCGCCCGGACTCCAGCAGGGCGCGCACGGCTCCGAGCGCCGCGTACACCTTCATCGTCTCGAAGCGGGCCAGCACGATCGAGCCCGAGAGCCGGACGAACGCGGGGGACTTCAGTGCGTCGGTGATGTGCGCATAAACCGGTACGGGACCGCCCGGTACACGTTCCTGCGGTGCGGGATCGAGCGGTACGGGATCCAGCGGTGCGGCCGTGGGCGGCAGGGCCGGTCGGGGGATCGCCGGTGTGGTGGGGGGCATGGGGGGTGGGTCCTCCGTGGGTTGTTGGGCTGTGGGGGGGGATCAGTGGGGGCGCTTGCCCTGGACGATCAGCCGACGGGAGTGTTGGTCGTAGCGCCCTCCGTCGAAGTCCCCGAACACCTCGACCTCGGTGAACCCGGCCTCGCGGAAGTGCTGGTGCAGTTCGGCGGCGCTGTAGAGGGTGCAGTGGATGGACGCGGTACGGGCACGGTCCCCGCGGACGAGCGTCCAGTCGGTCCGCAGCCGCCGCCAGTCGTCGAGAACGGTGTCGCGCTGGATGACGTACGAGCCGTCCGGCAGGTCCACGACCTGCGGGCGCCCGATCCAACCGGCGAGGACCTCCTTGCCCATGACGTCCACGAGCAGCCGCCCGCCGGGGACGAGACTGCGCCGGGCGTTGTGCAGGACCCGGAGGTTGTCGGCCGGGTCGGCGAAGTAGCCGAAGGAGGTGAACAGGCTGAGGACGAGGTCGTAGGCGTCCGGTTCGACGTGGTCGAGCATGTCGGCCCGGACCAGCCGCACGGCTGCCCCCGCCCTGTCGACGGCCTCGCGCGCCCGGACCAGCATGGCCGAGCTCAGGTCGACACCGGTGACGTCATAGCCGCGCTCGGCCAGCGGTCCCAGGAACAGCCCCGGGCCGCAGCACAGATCCAGCACGCGGGTGCCGGGCGGATGGTCGAGCAGTGCGGAGTCCCGCACGAGGGCGGCGACGGACTCGGCGCGGTCCAGGGAGAACATGGCGGGGGCGAAGTCCACCCAGAGGGAGTCGTCGCCGTACCACTCCCCTTCCCAGCTCCCCACGGGGTGCAGGTCGTCGACCGTACTGGTGGGTGTCCATCCGTCCGTACTCGTCATCGCACCGGCCTCCCTGAGCGAACGCATCACCCCAGTGGTCGTGCGATCACCGCCGGGAGTTCCCGGCCCGCCCCCATGACCGGCGCATCCGCCGTTCGACACCACCGACCTGGGCGTCCACCGTCCGGCCCCTGCACATCACCCGTTCCCCCGCCCCGACGTGCCCCGCGGCGATGACCGATCTTGAATGCGGAGTGTCCGAGGTGTATCCGATGGGGTTTTGCTACGGGCGCGCGAGCACCGCCCAGGGCCGGGAGTACGCATGTCGATGCCACACAGCCCCGACCGCCCGTCCCCCACCGAGCACAAGGGCGCCCTGCGTCGAACGGGCGAGTGGTGCGCACACCACGCCGTGGTGGTGATCGTGTTGTGGATCGCGGCCCTCGCCGGCCTCCAGGTGCTCCACCACAGTTACGGAGGCGACTACTCGGACGACTTCTCCCTGCCCGGCACCCAGTCGCAGGAAGGCGTCGACGTCCTCAAGGAGCACGAACCGCAGGCCGGCGGCTACAGCTCACAGATCGTGCTGCACGACGACCAGCCGCTGACCGCCGTGAGCAGCCAGATCGGCACGGCCGTGACCAGTCTGACGAAGCTGTCGGACGTGCTGTCGGCGCAGAACCCGCTCGCCGTACCGTCCACGGGCGGTGTCGGCCCCCTGTCGACCGACGGAAAGACCGCGTACATCACCATCCGTTTCAGCGTCCAGCCGTCCACCCTCGGCGATTCCTACCTCCACGGGGTCGATTCCGCGGTGCAGCCGCTGCGGTCGGCGGGCGTCGACGTCGAGTACGGCGGGCCGCTCGGCGAACTCGCCCGCCCCGAACCCAACGACCGGCTCAGTGAGGCCATCGGCTTCGGGGTCGCGATCGTGGTGCTCCTCATCGGGTTCGGCAGTGTGATCGCGGCCGTGTTGCCGCTGGTCACGGCGTTGATCTGTGCGATCTGCGGGCTGGCGCTGCTGGGGCTGCTCGCCGCCGCGACCACCTTCGCGACCGTCTCCCCCACCCTCGCCACCATGATCGGCATCGGGGTGGGGATCGACTACGCGCTGTTCCTGGTCACCCGGCACCGGCAGAACCTGATGAACGGCGAGAACCCCGTCACCGCGGCCGGGAAGGCCGCCGCCACCAGTGGTCATGCGGTTCTGCTCTCCGGCTGCACGGTGATCATCGCCCTGTCGGGGCTGTGGGTATCCGGCATCAGCTTCATCGGCAAACTGGGGCTGGCGGCGGCCGTCACCGTGGTCACCGCGGTACTCGGCGCGCTCACCCTCGTACCGGCGATCCTCGGTCTCGTCGGACGGCACATCGACAAGTTGCGCGTCCGAAGGCCCATCGCCGAAACGGATGCCGAGCCCGGCGAGCCGGCCCACGGCGGTTGGCACCGGTACGCCCAGCGGGTGGAGCGCCGGCCCTGGTGGTTCCTGACCGGCGGTGTGGTGGTGCTGCTGATCCTGTCGTTCCCCGTGTTCTTCATCCAACTCGGCCACATCGGCGACGGCGCCGACCCCAAGTCGTTCACGGACCGGCGCGCCTTCGATCTGATGTCGTCCGCGTTCGGTCCGGGCTCGAACGGCCCGTTGACCCTGGTGGTGGACCAGTCGAAGGTGCCCCAGTCGGACCGGGCCGCCCTCGCCGGGCAACTACAGAAGTCGTTGACGGGGGTGAAGGACGCGGCCACGATCACCCCGCTCCAACCCACCGCGGACGGTGACGTACTGATCGGCACGGCCTACTCGGTCGCGGCGCCGCAGGACGAGAAGACGACACAGCTCACCAACCGGCTGGAGAACGATGTCCTGCCCGACGGTGTCTCCGGCACGGACGCCCAGACCTATGTGACCGGTACGACCGCCGCCCAGGTCGACTTCCTCGACATCGTCTCGGCCCGGCTGCCCCTGATCATCGCGGTCGTCGTGGGACTGGCGTTCCTGGTCATCCTGGTCGTCTTCCGAGGACTGCTGGTCGCGCTGAAGGCGGCCGTGCTCAACGTGCTGTCGATCGCGGCCTCCTACGGGGTGGTGGTCGCGGTGTTCCAGTGGGGCTGGGGCGGCCCGGCGTTGGGGGTTTCGGGCGACGTGCCCATCGAGAGCTATGTGCCGATGATGATGTTCGCCATCGTCTTCGGGCTGAGCATGGACTACGAGATCTTCCTGCTCTCCCGCATCCATGAAGCCTGGCTGGTCACGGGTGATCCGAAGGCGAGCGTGGCCCATGCCCTGGAGATCACGGCCCGGGTCATCACCTGCGCGGCACTGATCATGGTGAGCGTGTTCGCGGCCTTCATCATCAGCGACAACATCGTCGTGAAGATGCTGGGCCTCGGCCTGGCGGCCAGTGTGCTGATCGACGCCACGGTCGTACGGTTGCTGCTGGTGCCCGCGGTGATGACGCTGCTCGGCAAGTCGGCCTGGTGGATGCCGCACTGGTTGGACCGCATCCTGCCGACGCTCCACGCGGAGGGGACGGCGGGCCCGCCGGACGAGCGCACGGCCGGCACGGCCGCGGGCACCGGGAAGTGATTCCGGCGCCCGCACACGGGCGCTGCGGCTACCCGGCGCCCGCCGCCGCCAGGACCGCGACCGGCAGCAGCAGGATCCACTGCGGCAGCCGAAGCAGTGGCTTCGGCCAGCCGACCGACAGGGTGACGACCAGGAAGACGACCTAGGCCAGCTGACCGGCCAGTTGGCGTCCGGGGTCCTGCCCGACCAGACCGACAGGGAAGAACGGGCAAGAACGGGGAAGAACAAGGTCCCGGCCAGTGTGTCCGGGGTTCCCCCGACGCTCACCCCGCCGCACTGCCCCGTACCCGCAGCAGTTCGAACAGGCTGGAGAAGCTGTCCTGCCCGTGGCCGTCGGCCGCCCGTCGATCGAGCAGTGCCTTCAGCGGAGCGTGCACATCGGCGGCGATGCCCTGGGTGCTGCTGAGGTCTACGAGGTTGCTGACCGCGGCCCGGTTCAAATCGACCGTGGAGACCCCCTCCGCGTACGCCCCCGATCCCGCCTCCCGTGCCAACTCGGGCAGGAAGTCGGCCATGCCGTGGAGCCATCGGGCGGCGAGCGGGGCGAACACATCCGGCCCGGTGCCCACCGAGTCGAGCAGGGCCGCCGCGTGCAGAAAGCCGGCCAGAGCCGCGTATCCGGTGCCGAGCACGGCGAGATCGTGGATCTCCGCCGCACCGGGGTCCGCACCGAAGTAGTGCGCGGGAGCCATCACCTCCAACTCCGGTCGGAAAGCGGCGAAGGCGTCAGGGGAACCGCTGTAGAGGAAGAACCCCGAGGGGGTCGCAACGGTCTGGGGAAGGGCCATCATCGCCCCATCGAGGTGGTCGGCGCCGTGTCCGACCGCCCAGGCCGCCAACTCCCGGGCCTGGTCGGGGGTGGTGTTGGCGAGGTTGACCAGGGTCCGGCCGCGCAGCGCGGTGACCGCCGGAGCGAGGGCCTGCCGCACCGCTTCGTGGTCGAGGAGCGGGGCGATCACCAGGCGGCTGGCCGCCACGGCATCGGCGACGGTGGCCGCGACGACGGCACCGCGGGCGACGAGCGGTTCGGCCCTCTCGGCGGTGCGGTTCCACACGGTCACCGAGTAGCCGGCGTTGAGGAAGGCGACGGCGATCGGTGTGCCCATCCGGCCGAGCCCGATGACCGTCACGCGCGGCTTGGTCGGCCCGGGCGCTCCGTCGACCCGCAGATGCGACCCGGGCACTCCGTCCACCGTCGTGGTCCTTCGGGTCGACTCAGACATTCTGTTCCCCCTTCGCGATCGTCGCCGCGACACTCGCGATACCGCTCTGACCGTGGCCTCCCGCCACCGCCCGCTTCAGCAGCGACTGGAACAGGTCGGGCACATCGGTGCCGATGCCCTGTGCCCTGCTGGTGTGCACGAGATGTTCCATCGCCGCACGGTGGACCTCCACGGTGCCGTCGTCGTCGGGGAACCCTCCGTCCTCGATCTGACGTGCGTGCTCGACCATGAGCGAGGTCACGAACGGCATGTGCCCCTGTGCGACCGCCGCGAAGGCCGTGGGATCGACGTCCGCCGCACCCACCAGGGCGACGGAGTGGTAGAAGCCGGCCAACGCTCCCCACACCAGGCCGAACAGAGCGGTGTCGTACACGGGAGCCAGCGTCGGACTGGTGCCGAGGTACACGGCGTTGCCCAGGCTCGCCAGCACCTCCTGCTGGGTCCCGAAGGCATCGCGCGAGCCGCTGAAGACGAACAGTGCCTCGGGTCGTCCGACCAGCCGGGTACCGCTCATGGCAGCACCGTCCAGGTAGCCGGCGCCGTGCGCCGCCGCCCGGTCGGCCATCGCCGCCGCGTCCTGCGGAGTGCCGGACGTCAGGTTCACCAGCACCCGGCCGCGCAGACCGTCAGCCACCGGCCCGAGCAGGTCTTCGACGGTCGCGTAGTCCGGCAGGCAGACCACGACGAGGGGGCTCGCGGCGAGCGCCGCTTCGACCGTGTCCGCCCGGACCGCCCCCTGGGCGACGAGGGCGTCGGCCTTCGCCGCGCTGCGGTTCCACACGGTCGTCACGTGGCCTGCGCCGAGGAACGCCTGGGCGAGCCGGGTTCCCAACTGCCCCAGACCGATCACGGACACCGTGGACGGCTCGTGGTTCTCGTTCTCCAAGACGGTCATCCTTCTACTCCTGCTGCTGTTCGGTCGACTGCACCGAGCCGGTCCATCCGGCTGACAGCACTGTCGCCGCCCGCGCTGTCGGACCCCTGTCGGACCGCTGTCGGAACCACTGCCGGACCGCTGTCGGAACCACTGCCGGCATGCGGACGGTTCGGCTCCGGGAGGCGCCCGGCCACCGTTGGCCTGCGGACGGTTCGGCTCCGGCACAAGCCCGGCTACCGTTCCGGGATGCGCTTCTCCGTGCTCGGTCCACTCGCCGTCTCCACGACGGCCGGCACTCCGGTCGACGTCCCCGAGGCCAAGGTCCGCGCGCTGCTGGCGGCTCTGCTCGTCCATGCGGGACGGACGGTGTCGACCGACCGGCTGGTGGACCACCTGTGGGGCGAGCGGGTGCCCCGCAATCCGGCGGGTGCCCTCCAGACGAAGGTCTCCCGACTGCGCGGCGCCCTCGCACGGGGCGAGCCGGGCGCGGGGCAACTGGTCGAATCGAGGGCCCCGGGATACCTGCTGCGAACGGGTCCTGGCGAGGTGGACTCCCAGCGGTTCGCCGACCTGACCGCCGCCGCGTACGACGTCGAGGACCCGCGGACCCGGGCCGACCTGCTGACGGACGCCCTGGCCCTGTGGCGCGGAGACGCCTTCGCCGATCTGAGGGACGTCGAGTTCCTCCACACCGCGGTCAGCCGCCTGGAGGAACAGCGGCTCACCGCGTGGGAAGCGCTCGCCGAAGCCCGGCTGGAGCTGGGTGAACACCATGCGCTCGCCGATGAACTCGGAGAGCTGGCGGCCCGGCACCCCCTGCGGGAGCGGCTGCGCGCCGTCCACATCCGGGCGCTGTACCGGTCCGGCCGGCAGTCCGAGGCGCTGACCGCGTACACCGGACTGCGGAGGCTGCTGGCCGATGAGCTGGGAGTGGACCCCGGCCCGGAGTTGGTCGCCCTCCACCAGGCGGTCCTGGAGCACGACGGGGCGTTGGAGACGGCGACCGTCGCCCGCAGACGGAACGAGAGCGCCCTGCCGGCCCCGCTCACGGGTCTGGTCGGCAGGGAGGGAGCGGTCTCCGCGATCAGCCGACTGCTCGCCGTGCAGAGGCTGGTCACGCTCACCGGCCCCGGAGGGGTCGGAAAGACCCGACTGGCCGAGGCGGTCGCCGCCCGACTCGCGGGCACCCGTCCCGACGGCGTACGGATGGTGGGCCTCGCCGGTTCGACGGAGGTGGCCGAGCAATTGAGCGCGGCTCTCGGGATACGCGAGGAAGGCGCAGCGGGCCTGGAGGACGCCTTGCGCCCCCGGCGGCTCCTGCTGCTGTTGGACAACTGCGAACACGTCATCGACTCGGCCGCCGACGTCATCCGGAGAATCCTGGCCGCAGCACCGGGGCTGACCGTCCTCGCCACCAGCAGGGAACCGATCGGGCTGGCGGGCGAGGCCGTGTGGACGGTGCCGCCCCTGCCCCAGGCCGACGCCGAGCGGCTGTTCGTCGAGCGTGCCACCGCCGCCGCACCCGGATTCGCCGTGACGGAACACAACGCGGCGGCCGTCGCGGAGATCTGCCGCCGACTCGACCGCATCCCCCTCGCGCTGGAACTGGCCGCGACCCGGGTCCGCGCGCTGGGCGTCCACGAACTGTCCGCCCGGCTGGACGACAGGTTCCGGCTGCTCGCCGGCGGCCACCGCGGTGCACCTGCACGCCAGCGGACACTGCGCGCGGTGATCGACTGGAGTTGGGAGCTGCTGGGCGACGACGAGCGGACCGTCCTGCGCAGACTGTCGGTCTTCCCCGACGGCTGCACCCTCGAAGCGGCCGAAGCGGTGTGCGGCGATGACCAGCAGGACGTGTTGACCCCGCTGATCCGGCTGGTGGACCGCTCGCTCGTCACGGTGGCCGACGGGCCGCGCTACCGGCTGCCGGAGTCCGTGGCGGCCTACGCACGGGAACGACTGACGGAGGCGGGCGAGTCCGAGGCCGTCGGGAGGCGTCACCACGGCGTCTACTCCGACCTCATCGAGCGTGCCGCGCCCATGCTCCACGGCGCCGAACAGCAGGACTGGTTGACGCGCCTCGACCGGGAGAGCGCCAATCTGCGCACCGCCCTGGAGTGTGCCGTGCGCAGCGGGGACGGCACCGCAGCAGCGCGCATCTCGCTCGCTTCGACCTGGTACTGGTTCCTACGCGGCCGGCTGAGCGAGGCCGTGCGTTCGCTCGGAGAGACGTTGCGGATCACCGGTGACGACCGGACCGACGTGCGGTCCCGAGCCGCCCTGTGGCACGCGGGCTTCGCCCTGCTGGTCGGAGGGGTCCACAGCGAACGCGCACGCCTGCCCATGGAGGGCGTCGACCACCGGGCCGACCATGCGCGCGCCGTGTGGTTCCTCGGCTACGCCTCCCTCACCGCAGGCGAAGACCTGGCCCGCAGTGAGGCGTTGGTGGACCGGGCCCTGACCGGCTTTCGCCCGTCCGATGACCGTTGGGGGAGCGCCGCGGCGCTGAGCACCCGGGCCATCCATGCACTGCTGAGGGGTGACCTCACCGCGTCCCGGGACAGCGCGGCGGAAGCCCATGCGGTCTTCGAGGGGTACGGGGACGCCTGGGGCCGGCTTCAGACCTCGTACCCCCTGGCGGCGCTGGCCTCGATCAGCGGCGACTACGCCCGTGCCGCGTACTTGCACGAGCAGGGGCTTCGCCTGGCCCAGGAGTTGGAGTTCTGGCCGGATGCCGCGGATCGGCTCACCGGGCTCGGCCGGGTGGCCCTGTTGACGGGGGACTTCGCCCGTGCGTCCACACTCCACCACGAGGCCATGGCCCTCGCCGCGGAACACGGTTATGCGGCTGGTGAGGTCCACGCCGAGATCGGTCTCGCCCTCGGGGCCCGCCGGGAAGGCGACTTCGACCGCGCTGAGACGCTGCTCCGCAAGACTCTGGCTTGGCATCGCGAGGTCGAGTTCGGGCCCGGGCCCGCGCTCCTCCTCGCCGAACTCGGCTTCCTCGCCGAGCAGCGCGGCGATGCGTCCGAGGCCCGTTCGCTCCATGCCCGGGGGCTCACCGTGGCCCGTGACAGTGGCGACCCGCGGGCCGTCGCCCTCGCACAGGAGGGCCTTGCGGGCGCCCGTGCGCTCGGCGGCGAGCCCGTGGCGGCAGCTCGGCTGTTGGGCACGGCGGCCCGTGCACGGGCGCTGTCCGGTGCTCCGCTGCCGGAGGCCGAGCGCGGCGATGTGGACCGCATCACCGCCAGGGTCATCGCGGCGCTGGGTCAGGAGGCGTTCGCAGCGGAGTTCTCCCTCGCGTCCCGTCGGGGGAACTCCGCGACGCGTTGACGGCGAGCGCGCAGCGACGGCCGGGGAACCGGTTCCCCGGCCGTCGCTGGACCGATCAGACCCGGGCGCTCCGGTCCGAACCGCACCCGCACGCCTTGTGCCGGTCGCCGTGGACCTGCTGCAAGGACGCCGGCCGGGCCACCGCGCCCACCGCCTGGGACGCGCGCAGGGCCTTGCCGGCGGCTGAGTCGGCCTCGTACACGGGCTTGCCGTCGACCAGGGTCAACCGCACCTGCGTCGTACCGATCTCCCGTACCGGGACCCGGGTCACATCGCGGTCCAGGATCACCAGGTCCGCAGCGCGACCACGGGTCAGAGAGCCCGTGATGCCCTCCAGCCGCAGCTGATGGGCCGATCCGGCGGTGTGCATCCGCAGCGACGAGGCCCGGCTCAGCGCCTCACGCTCGGGGTAGAGGGCGCCGTCGGTGCCGTCGTGGCCCTGCCGGTCGATGGCGGTACGGATCTGGTTCCAGCTCCCCAGCGGGTCCACCGGCCAGTCGGAACCCCCGGAGAGGAAAGCGCCGTTGCGTTCCAGGCTGCGCGCGGGGTAGAGCAGCCGGTGACGGTCCTTGCCGATGTACGGCAGCAGGGCGTCCAGGGTCCAGGCGTTGCGGGTCGCCCACTGCAACTGCATACACGCCACGACGCCGAGACGTGCGAAGCGCTTGTAGTCGTCGGGGTGCACGAGTTGCAGGTGGGTGACGGTGTGCCGGTTGCCCCGGCGGCCATTCGCCCGCACCGCCGTCTCGTAGCCGTCCAGCGCCGTCCGCACGGCACGGTCGCCGATGGCGTGCGCGTGGAGCTGCCACCCGGCGCGGTCGAGCACGGTGGCCAGCCGTCCGAACTCGGCCGATGTGGCATACAGATCACCGCGGTTGCCGGTGGGCCTCCCCTGCTCGTCGAGGTAGGGGGCGAGCAGGGCGGCCGTCTGCGCCGGGTACTCGATCACCCCGTCGAGGAACGCCTTCACGGTGCCGAAGTACAGCCGGTTCACCCCGCCGTACTTCTTGCGCAGGTCCTTGACGTACTTCAGGGCCGCGGCCGGGTCCTTGGCCTGGTCGGCGCTGAGCCGCAGCGCGGGCACGACCCGCTGCGGGAGCCTTCGCGATGCGGCGAGAGCGGCGTACGTCTTCAGCTCCCAGTCGCCGACGACCGCGTCCATGAAGGTGGTGATGCCCTGCGACGCGGCGTACGCCAGCGTCGTGGCGCAGGCGTTCAGCAACTGCTCCTCGGTCGCCTCGGGGATGTGCCGTCGCACCAGCCCTTGGGCCTCGTCCTTGAGCAGCCCGGTCGGGGAGCCGTCGGGCCCGTGGACGATCTCGCCGCCCGCCGGGTCCGGGGTGCTCGCGGTGACGCCGGCGATCGCGAGCGCACGCCGGTTGGCCCAGGTGTTGTGACCGTCGTTGCCGATGAGTGCGATGGGGCGACGGGTGGGGAGGGCGTCCAGGATGCCCAGGCTCGGCACGGTGCCGGTGGGCAGCAGTCCGATCGGGTTCCAGTCCTCCACGACGAGCCAGCCGTCCGGCTCCTTGGACGCGCTGTCGGCGAGGAAGCCCTTCAGGATCTCCTGGAGCTGCGGGACGGTCACCTCCTGGTGGTGGAGGCTCGGATTCAGCGATCTGGCGCCGGCCTCCAGCGGGTGGGCGTGGCCGTCGACGATCCCGTTCATCACCGTGCCGCCCAAGGCGTTGATGACCTCGGTGTCCCGGCCGACGAGCTTGCGGATCACCCCGGAGGGACCGGTGGCGATGACCTTGCCGTCCCGGCCCACCGCGATGGCCTCGGCGGTCCTGGTGCCGTTCCCGCCGGTCAGGACCTTGGCGTTGTGGACGACGTACGCCGCCGAGTGCCGCTTGGGCCAGGACACGGCGGACGCGGTGGTCGCGGGGGCCAGGGCCGCGGCGGCGCCCAGACCTCCGGCGGACACCAGCAGACGGCGACGGGAAAGCTCGGGGCTCATCACTCCTCCAAGTGCTCGGCTGCACCGCATCCTTCGTGGTTAACCCCGTAACCACCATCGCCCTCCCGCGGCGAATTTCGGCCATATCAGCCTCTGTCACGACGAATTCCGCAGCGCGCCGCGCTGAGCTCGGGCTTCCTCCTCATCCGTACCCGGACCGTGCACAGCGCTCGGGCCGTCCGGTGCGCACGTTCCGGACCGCTGGCCGGTTCCGTACCCTGAGCGCGTGTCCCGCGTGACGATCGCCGATGTCGCCCGTGCCGCCGAGGTCTCCACCGCTACGGTGTCGAACGCCCTCAACGGCACCGGCCGACTGACCGCGTCCACGCGCACCCGGGTACGTGCCGTCGCCGCCTCGCTCGGGTACGGCGGCCCCACCGCCTCCCGCACCCTCGCGCTCACCGTCACCACCTACGGCCACCGGCGCTGGGACTTCGCGGACGTCCCCTTCTTCGCCCAGGCCATCGCGGCGGCGACCGCCGCCGCCCACAAGCGCGGCTACGCCCTCACCGCACTCCCCTCGGCACCCGACGACTCGATGTGGTCGGCGCTGCCGGTGGCGGGGGTCCTGGTGCTGGACAGCCCCGGCGACGACCCGGTCGTACGGATCCTGCGATCGCGGGGCCTACCGCTCGCCTTCGACGGACACCCCACCGAGCCGCGCACGGGAGAGGTGTACGTGGACAACGACCACCGGGCCACCACCCATGAAGTCCTCGACCACTTCGCGGCCCAGGGATCCGACCGCGTCGCACTGATCGCGGGAGTCGCCGACGACCACTACACGCGCACCTGTGTGGCGGCCTACCGGGAGTGGTGTGCGGGGCGCGGGGTCCCACCGCGCGTCCTCCCGATGGCCGTGGGCGACGAGGACGGCCACACGTACGACACCGTCCTGTCGGGCGCGGACCGCCCGAACGCGATCTACGGGCTCTACGACCCGTGCGGACGGCGCGTCCTGGCATCGGCCGCGCGCTGCGGCCTCTCCGTCCCCGCCGATCTGCTGCTGGTCTGCGCCAGCGAGGACCCGTCCTACGCCACCGACACCCCGACCGCGCCCGCGGTCTCGACGGTCTCCCTCGACCCGCGCCGCACGGCCAGTACGGCGGTGACGGCCCTCATCGACCTCATCGAACACCCCCAACAGGAACCCGCATCGGTGACCGTCCCCGCCCGACTGCACATCCGCGCCTCCTCACTCCGCGAACGGGCCTCCGCCAGCAGGACATAGGGGCACGGTGAGCGACATCAGCCCTCCTCCGACCCTCGCGTCAACACCACGAACCAGACGGTCTTGCCCCTGCTCCGGGGCCCACCACGAGGAACCACGCCCCAGGCGTCGGAACACGCCTCGATGAGGGTCAGCCCCCGCCCGTGCTCCGCGTCCGCCCGCGGATCGGCGGGCGCGGGCAGCCCACCGGGGCGATCGTCGTGGACCTGGACGAGCACGGACGCCTCGATGATCAGACTGTCGACGCGGATCATCGAACTGGTGGTGTGCCGATGGGCATTGGCGACCGCCTCGGAGAGACAGAGCAGCACATCATCGGCGATCACCGGGTGCGATGCCCGCAGCGGCCCGGTGAGCCACTCGCGCGCATGTCTGGACGCGACAGGTGTATTGGGGATCTGAAACTGCAACTGCCCGATGCCACGGGCGGATTCGAGCGTTAAGGCTGATGAGGGTGTCATGCCGTGTCTCCCAACGCCGCTGGTACCCGCGCGCCCGCCACCGCGGCTTGGCCGCTGCCGGACCCGCGAGGGCACACGGCAGAGACTGCACTGCGGTGAGTTACCGGCTGGCTACGCGGTGCTGTCAGTGACCATAGGGGTAAATGTTTTCCCGGGCAAGGTTTGGCCATTGGTCGCGGAGAGGCACCACCCCATGGCACGGTTACGGAACGCATGGAGCGAGGAAGAGGAAGGAACTCATGCCGCCGAGGGACAATCCGACCACCCGTCAAATCCGGTTAGGCGCGGAACTACGCAAGCTTCGCGAGGCGGCGGGCAGGACTGCGCGCGAAGCTGCGGCGCTGCTCTCGATCGACCAGACCAGGATGAGCCACACCGAATCCGGGCGGGTCGGCATCACGGAAGAACGCCTACGGCGGTTGGCGACCTTCTACCAATGCGACGACGAGCGCCTGATCGATTCCTTGTGCGGGATCGCGAAGGAACGGCGCGGCCAGTTCTGGTTCGACGAGTACCGAGGCGTCCTCGCCCCAGGCTTCCTGGACATAGCAGAGTTGGAGTGGCACGCCCGAGCACTTCGCTCCGTCCAGAGCGTGACCATGCCAGGTCTACTCCAGACCGAAAGCTACGCACGCACCCTTTTCACCAGCGTGTGGCCGCGTCTACCCGACGACGAGCTTGAGGCCCGCGTGGAACATCGGCTGAGGCGGGCAACGATCCTCGATAGCAAAGAGCCACCGCCCCTGATGGCGGTTGTTCATGAGGCAGCACTCAGAATGCGGTTCGGCGGGCGGGATGTTACGCGCGAACAGCTTCACCACCTCTTGGACATGACTGAGCGGCCCGAGGTGACCGTACGAGTGATCCTCTTCGCCAACGAGAGCTTCACCGAGGCCACTCAGCCCGTGCTCTATGCAGACGCCGAGGTCCCGCAATTGGACACAGTGCGCATCGATAGCGCGATCGGTGGACACTATCTGGACGCGGAAGCAGAGTTGAAGAAGTACAGAGTGTTGCTCAACATGGCAACACACGCTTCGCTCGACCCGACAGAATCACGCAAGATCATTCGTAGCATCGCGCGAGAACTGTGAGGGCAGAGACTTGAGCGCACCCATTAGCTGGCAGAAATCAACGTACTCAGGGGCCCAGGGAGAGGACTGCGTGGAGATAGCCCAACACCACGACACCATCCTCATCCGCGAGAGCGACACCCCCAACACCGTCATCACCACCGACCGCGCCAAGCTCGCCGCCTTCATCCAAGGCGTCAAAGCAGGCGAGTTCGACCACTTCCTCGACTGACACCGACCGGGTCGCCGACTCATACCACCCACCCGGTCCGGACAGGCTCAGCACGGATCTGGCGTCAGCAGGTGGTGCGGTTAGGCGTGACATATCGCAGTGCGGGCGGCGTGCTCGGTACAGCGCGAGGCGCTCTACCGAGCACGCCGGTTGGGCCCGACGCGCTACTGAAGGCTTCCGTCAATCAACTCCGGGGCGACCTCGGTGATCCCTTGGGTGGAGATCCCGCTCTTGCCACCCAGCATCAGAAGCGAGGAGCTCGTGGAGCGTGCGAGGAGGTCCGCGTGGCCGTCGCCGTTCAGGTCACGCAGTCGAACCGACACACCGAGCTCGTCGTCCTCCCTGGCGGATCCGGGAACCCCTGCCGTGGAACGGGTGATGAACTGCGATCCGGTGCCTGACAATCCGCCCTTGCCACCCCGAAGGACATGGAGAGCTCCGGCGAACGAACGGCCGCCAACAGTTTCGCCATAGGCACCGAACGCAAGGTCGGAATGGCCGTCGCGGTCGATGTCTCCCGCAGAGAGGGAGGTGCCGAACCGATCCATTCGTCCTGGTGTGCCGGTGATGCCCGACGTGGACTGGGTGATGCGAGTCGCGGTACCGGGGCCGCTGGAGCCGCCCCTCCACACGGTGACCGACCCGGAGTTGTTCGCGTCCCACGGATTGCCCACGGCGATGTCGCCGTAGCCGTCCTTGTTGAAGTCAGCGATCACTCCGTTGAGGCTGACGTTGTTGTCGGCTCCGAGCCGCTGGGACTTTCCAGGGGTGATCTTCGTGCCTCCCTTGAGGAACCACGCTTCGCTCACGCGCACCTTGGGATCCGACGAGAATCCCAGTACGACCAGGTCAGTGGCCTTGTTTTTGGTGACCGCGCCCGCGATAAGCCCGGTGTCCCACAGTGTGGGGTGGTCCGGGCTCGTCACCTTCTCGCTGATCGCTTGCCGGGTGAACGTGCCCTGGTAGATGTGGGTCCTGCTCCGTCCGATCACGGCGAGTTCCGGCCTGCCGTCACCGTTGAAGTCACCGGCGGCCAGGGATACCCCGAATGTGGCGAAGGGCGCCACAGCCACCTTGTTGGGGACGGCCGTACCACCGTCGAGGCCGTTCTTGGAACCCCACAGGACAGTTACGGTGCCCTGGTTCTGGTTCTGGCCAATGTCCTCGGAAGGAGCTGAGACGGCGAGGTCGCCGTAGCCGTCACCATTGAAGTCAGCAGCGGCACTCCGCTTGCCGAACTCGTCATCCGTCTCGCCGGTGCCAGGGACACCGGGGCTGGACTGGCTGATCACCTGGGTCTTGGTACCAGGTCCCTTCGCGGTGCCGAAGATGACCTTCACCGCGCCACCGCGCGGGCTGTTCGTGTCTTGGAATGCGGCGAAGTCGCGGTAGCCGTCGCCGTTGAAGTCATCGGGATACTTGGCCGGCTTGGTCGCGGCACTCGCCGCTCCCGCAGTGACGGCCAGCAATCCACCTGTCAGGGCGACGGAAACGGCGGTGGCGAGGGTGAGCCGAAGGTGTCTGTGCATGAACGGCTGAAGTCTCCTGTGCGGTGCGGGACCCCGACGGGCCCCGAGGCTTTCGAACGAGAGAGCACACGTTGCGATGAAGCGAAGACCCATCAACCGGGCGAATGGTTGTACGGGCCCCGTACACCGGAAGGTCGGACTTCAGCACGAGCGCGGACGCGCACCAGCAGCGCAGACGATCAGATCACCGGCGGGCGTCCCAGGCGGGTCATGCGCCACACCGTCCGCCATCGCATCGGGCGGCGCGGCGGACAGGGAGTACGGACTCCCTCGAAGAATCCGGCCCACCACGAGGCGAGACCGGCCAGGGGTGGCCTGCGGGCCAGGGTGTAGAGCGCCCACGACGTGAGGTACACCGGGATCAGGACCGCCGGCAGATGGCGTTTGGCCAGCCACACTCGGTTCCGGCCCGTGTTCCGGTAGTAGGCGCCGTGGCGGGAGGGTTCGGTACTGGGGTGACGCAAGAGCAGATCCGCCCGGTAGTGGATCTCCCAATCCGCGTCCAGCGCCCGCCAGGCGAAGTCGGTTTCCTCGTGCGCGTAGAAGAACGGCTCCGGGAACTCGCCCACCTCGTCGATCACGCTCATTCTGATGGCGTGCCCGCCTCCGAGGAACGTCGTGACCTCACCTGAACGGGTCGGATCGGACGAGCCCAAGCGGGGAACATGCCTGCGCTGCGTCAGACCGTCCTCGTCCACGATCCGGAA
Source organism: Streptomyces sp. NPDC005963 (assembly GCF_040638655.1). Lineage (NCBI taxonomy): Bacteria > Bacillati > Actinomycetota > Actinomycetes > Kitasatosporales > Streptomycetaceae > Streptomyces > Streptomyces sp. NPDC005963. The sequence goes on from NZ_JBEXVD010000009.1 coordinate 165,935, forward strand.
GCTCACCACTCCAAGGCGCGGGTTCTCGACGAAGGATCCCCGGATCAGCTCGAAGGTGTCGGTCCGAGGCAGAAGGCCGTCGTCGTCCAGGACCACCACGACATCGACACCGCCGTGTTCCCGAAGCCACCGGACCCCGGCGTTCCGGCCAGCGGGGCTCGACAATCTCCAGTTGGGCGCGTTCCCCCGGCCCCGAACCCTCCCCGCCGAACGGAGAGTTCCACGTGATGAGGTGGAGCAACTCGGCAGATCCAGCCAATAATGACCCGGGTTGCGCCGACTGTGCGCGAACCAGCCAACGGTGTTCTGGGGAGGGCCCGTAGATGGTGTTCAAGAGGCTGTTCGGTAAGAGCGGCACTACGGCGGAGGTCGAGACGGAGCTCGCTCCAGGCCCCGTCCAGCCGGGCGGGCTGCTGAAGGGCGAAGTGTGCGTACGCGCGGTGGAGGGGGTCTTCAAAGTCGACTACCTCGGCCTTGACCTCGGGGTTCAGGCCGATCAGTACCAGGGGGGACACCAACACCGGTCCCTTGGCCGGGTGTATCCCGGATTCGGCCGGGTGACACTTCAGAGCGGTGAAGAGCGACGCAAGACCTTTGAGGAGCGGTTGAAGTGGGAGACGCCGCTGACCGAGATTTCCGGTCAGACGGTCGGTGTGGTGCTCGGAGTGCACACCGAACTTGAGGAGGAGGGCGGAGAGCGTGAGCAGCGGGACTACGACCTGGTCCACGTCGCCGCGCTGCCCCTGCACGAGGTGGTCTTCAACGCTCTGGCTGGCGCGGGCTACTCCTGGGAGTTCTCCCAGGTGAAGGAGGAGCGGGTGCCGAACACGGAGTCACACCTCTACTGCCATCAGGTCTTCGCCCTCAAGGACCAGTTGAGCACGGCGGACCGTCCGGAATCGTTGGAGTTGGCGTTCGTCACCAACGCCGTCGGCTGCGAGATCCATCTGCGGCCCGGCGCCCCGGACCAGTTCTACTGGCGCGACAAGCCTCCGGCCCGTCGCTATCTCGCGGCCCACCACGACGTGGGCAAGGTCGACTTCGCGTTTGAGGCCCGTAGGTGGGTCGAGGAAGCGACGCAGTCGGCTCACTGACGCGTTGCCACCCGGACCCGGCTGGTGCTCGGGCGGGCTTCTGCCGGTCCCCGCGGGCCGTTGGTCCGGGTGGGCCGTTGGTCCGGGTGGGTCGTCGGTCGCTGCGCGGTGGGCGGATCGACCCGCGACTTCGGGACCGGGGGTCGGCATGGGCTCACGCGACCTGCTGTCAGTGACGGCTGGCAGCATCACAGGGATGAACATCACCCGCACCACCCCTCCGCGACCGCTCGACATCACCGCGCTCTTTCCGCAGCTGGCGCCATGGGCGCGCCCGGCGACCCGGTTGCACCCCCGCTCCGGGACCCCTTCACCACACGACAGTTCGGTCGGCGGGCCGCTTCTGTGGCCCGCCGGGCAGCCGTGGCCGTACTGCGACAAGTGGCACGAGGGACCCATCAGCCCCTTGTTGCCCGTGGCCCAGCTGTACACGCGCGACGTACCCCTGCTGCGACCGCCCCACCGGCCGGGCGGACATCACGATGTGCTCCAGGTGCTGTGGTGCCCTTTCGAGCACCCTCCCGAGTACAAGCCTCCGACCCAGCTGTTCTGGCGAACCGCAGCCGACGTCACCGACATCCTCGCCGCGCCACCCGAGCCGTCCGAAACGGAGTACGACGGCTATCTGCCGAAGCCTTGCGTTCTCGCGCCCGAGCAGATCATCGAGTACCCCAACTTTCTGGCACTGAGTGGGGAGTTGCAGCAGCGTCTGAGTGACTGGAGCGCGTGGCGGGAGGCGGGCGTCGCGGTGGACGACTCCTATGAGATCGCTCCGCAGGAGTTCTACATGGACGAGCTGTCCACTGCGCCCGGCTGGAAGGTCGGCGGCTGGCCGCCGTGGGGCCTCACCGATCCCATCGCCCGGTTCTGCATCACCTGCGGCGCCGCGATGGACCCGCTGCTGACGATCGCCTCGGAGGAATGGAACAGTGATCAGGAAGGGTGGATCCCGTACGAGGATCAAGGCCGTGCCTCGCTCGACGACGACAGCGCGGCTAACCCGCCCGGGGTTCAGGTCTCGGATGCCAACCATCTACAGCTCTACGTCTGCTCGGACGCCCTCGGCCCGGGGCATCCGCACACCGACCTGATCCAGTGAGCGATCACTGAAGTCCCCCAGGGACACCAGGTACGCCGCGTATCGGGTGAGGCCCGACGCAGCACCGCGCAGGCCCCGGCCCCGTACGAGACGGTGGGCTGGGGACCGTTCGGTCTATCTGGTGCGTACGGAGTCGTCCTGGGCGGGGGCCGTGAACGGGGCCTTGGTCGTCGGGAGCCTGAGCAGGGCCGTCAGCGGGGCCAGTACCAGGATGAGGAAGCCGCCCGAGAGGGCCAGCAGGTCATAGCCGCCGCCTGCGAACACCAGGCCCGATGCCATGCCGCCGGCGGCTCCGGCGATGGCGAGTCCCACGTCCACGGTGCCTTGGGTGGCGGCGCGGGTCTCCGGGGGAAGGGCGTCGGCGACCAGGGCCGTGCCGCTGACGAAGCCCATGTTCCAGCCGGTCCCCAGCAGGATCAGCGCCAGGGACATGGCGAGCGTCGAGTGGCCCGGGGCCAGGGCGGCGACGAGGGCCGCGGCGAACATGGTCACGGTGCCGAGCGTGGCGGTGAAGGGGCGGCCGATGCGGTCGGCGAGGATGCCGGAGATCGGCGACGACAGATACATCGCGCCCAGGTGGAGGCCGATGACCATGCCGGCGGCCTGGGTGCTGTGGCCGTGGTCCGACATGTGGATCGGGGTCATCGTCATGATGGCGATCATCACGATCTGGCTGAGGACCATGACCGTCACACCGGTGATGAGGATGCGGCGCTCCGCGGGCGGGATGGCGGCACGCGCCGTCGCCGCGTCGGTCCCCGCCTGGTCGTCCGCCGCGCGTTGGGCATTCGCTTCGGCCGAGAGCGCGCGGGCGACGAGCAGCGGATCGGGTCTGAGGAAGGCCCATACGAACACGGCCGCCGAGCCGAAGGCCAGGGCGGCGAGCAGGAACGGGCCCGACAGTCGCGGCAGCCCCCAGTCGGCGGCCAGATCGCCCGTCACGCCGACCAGGTTGGGCCCGGCGATGGCGCCGGCCGCCAGGGCGAACAGGACGGTGCTGACCGCACGGGCCCGCCGCTCGGGCGACGCGAGGTCCGCACCGGCGTAGCGGACGAGCAGGATCGTCGCCGTGCCTATGCCGTACACGAGCAGTCCGACGCAGAGCAGGGGGATGCTGTCCAGTTCGGTGGCCAGGACCACGCCCAGACTGCCGATCGTTCCGGCGATGTAACCCATGGTGAGGCCGGTCCTTCTGCCCCAGCGCTGGCAGGCGCGCCCGACCGCGACGGCCCCGAGGGCGGCACCCGCCGTGAACAGGGCGCTGGGGATGCCCGCGAGCCCCGTGGAGCCGAACATCTCCTCGGCGAGCAGGGCCCCGATGGTGATGCCGGCGGCGAGCCCCGCGCCGCTGAGGATCTGGGAGAAGACCAGGACGGTGAGGATCCGGCGTTGGGCGGGATGTTCCGTGGGGCCCGTCGGCTTGTGCCCGGTGGTGCTGGTCGGGGACGTCATCTACTCGCTCCTCGCGTCCCCCCGGAGCTTGCGGTGGCCCCGGGGGCTTGGGGTGGCCCCGGGGCACGGGGAAGGGCAGCGCTCGCGCGCGCTACGCCGCCGACGCTGCGGGCTCCAGGGCCGAGATCTCCTCCAACGACATCTCCATGCGCTGGTGGAGGAAGCGGACGATCGTCCAGTGTGGCAGCGCGCCCTCGTCGAAGGGGCCGAATTCCTTGCAGTACAGCGGAATCCAGCGCAACGCCTCCTCGATGGACTGCTCCCGACCCGGCTCCTGGGCGTAGTCCTCGTAGCCGATGCTGCGGTGGTGGATGAAGAACCGGCCGGGCAACTTCTCCTCGCACAGCTCCACGTATTCGCGGGTCTGGAGGATGAGGTAGTGCCAGATCTCGTCGATGTGCTGCTCAACGGGAAGGAACAGGCCGCTGAGTTCGGTCCGGTAGTAAGAAATGAGATAGAGATAACGCATACACTCGACCACTTGGCGTTCGACCTCTTCGGTCGTACCGCCCGTGTCCTTCACGAAGTATTCGACGACTTCGGCGTGAAGGGTTTCGCCGAGGAGGTTCGTGAGATCGGCTTCGGTGACGAGTTCCGTTGTCTTCATGACTCTCCAGAGAGGGGTTTCGGCGTTCGGCCGTGAGCACGATGACCGGGTATCCGGTGTCGCTCGCTGGTGTTCCCATGGTGTGGACCGGTTTTTGCGCGGCCTGTGGTGAGAGGCGTCGGGTCGTGGGCAATTCCGGATTCCGGCTCCCGATACCGTTTCCTGACTCCGGGGAAGAGCTCCGAAGGTGGGAGTCAAGAGTCAGGGGTGTCGAGAGCCGGATCGGAAACCTGGGGGGTCTAGGAATCCATCTTGAGCCAGGCGTACTTGCCTGATGTCCCAATCGGTATATGCGTGCGGTGTTCGGTTCCGCAACGGAATCCGGTGAGTTCGCCGATGAACTTCTCCAGACCGGCGCTCTCCGAGGGTTCGAGCGGAACCCCGTCGAAAGTGCTGTACAGGAGTCGGAAGTTCTCATCGGCGCCGCCGCGCAGTTGGTAGAGGAAGACTTCGGGCGCCGCGGTGCTGATGGCGTCGTCGAGGTCCCCCTGGGAGACCAGGCCGTTCGGCGTGGGCAGGAGTTCCTTCTCCCGGCCGCAGAAGCGGGTGACCTTCGCGGGGTCGGTGGAGCCGTCGATGGTGCGGACGCAGTCGCCGGAGCGGTAGCGGATGAGCGGCATGTGGGGGCTGCGCAGGCTGGTCACGATGAGGCTGTGGATGTGACTGCCCGGCGCGACGGGGACCAGCTCCAGGCTCATCCGGTCGAGATGGGGGTGGTAGCGGCCGGTGTGGTCGCTGTAGTAGAGGTAGCCCAGCTCGGTGCTGCCGAACAGGTCGACCACCGGGCAGTCCATGTACTGCTCCAGATAGGCGCGGACGTTGGCCGGCGTGTACTCGTAGGCCGTGATCACACTGGCCGGCTGCGGGAAGCCGTCCCACAGGCCCCACTCGCGGGCCTTGCGGATGAGATGCGCCAAGTGGTAGCCGGAGCAGTCGAGGTGGTAGCGCCCCAGCGGATGGGCCAGCTGCTCGGTGCGGATCTCGCCGATCATCCGCTCGACGTCCTCGCGCAGCCAGAGTTCCGGATCGAGCCGGAGGTTCAGGTAGATGGTTCGCTCGTCGAGCCGCCGGTCGTCGAGGCCCGGTACGCCCTCCGGGACCCCTCCCCGCTTCTTGGCGTTGACGCGGGCCACGTGTTCGGTGGCGAGGAGCGTGGTGAGCGAGACGCGGCGGCACCCTTCTTCCCAGGTATCCGAGATGTCAGGGTGCTCGCTCCAGAGCCGGTAGTAGGTCTTCAGCAGGAAGTAGGGCGGCCGAATGATCTGCATGCGGGCGTGGTTGGTGCCGGTGGAGAGGACGAACTCCGCCTCGCCGGCGTCCAGCGCCTCGGCCAGCCGTGGAGTCATCCAGTTGTCCGGAAACCCATCGGCTATCTCCGGCTTCTCCAAGATCGGGAAGAAACCCTGCTCGATCGACTTCTGATAGATCGGGATGTCCCGGATCTCATCGATGATCTCGGAGCTCGGCTGACCGTCCACGTTGACCTTCAATCGGCTTCAAAAGGACTTAACACTAAGGGGATATGGCTCACTCGGGATGTCGGGGAACTCTCGGGAGCTCGCTGGAATCGCCCCGCTCAAGCGCGTCGACGTAAACGGCCCGAGGAAGTTCGGAGCGGGAGACGTACGATCGGCTGGTTTCGAGAGCTCGGGGAAATCGAAGGGAAGCACCGGGGTTACGGAAGTAATTCCGAGGGTGGGCCGGGCAGCGACGAAGAATCACCGCCCGGCTCACACTTACCCGAAGGATCCGTTAGGAAATACAGCCGGCCTTCGGCGCAGAGCTGATACAGCCCGACTTGGGCGCGGAGCTGATACAGCCCGACTTGGCGCTGACACAGCCCGACTTGTCAGCCGCGGCCGAGTTCGCGGAGTTCCACGCGCGCCAGTTCTCTTCCTGCGCCAGCTTCTTGATGAGGCGTTCCATAACGGACCTCCAGTGTGATCGGGTGAACGGCGGTGGCCGCTCTTCCGGTTTCCTGGAAGCTATGAGTAACCAATGGCCATGTCAATGGATTGTCGAATGAGAGAACACTCATCGATTTCATTGAGTACTGGGAAGCCCAATCACTTTCAGACAGAACAGGCACGCGGCATATGCCGAGTGTGTCGTACATTCTTATCCGGCTTGTCCCCTATTGACGCTCTGGTCGCCGATTCCGGATACGGATACATTCCACGGCAGCCGAATACCGGGCGAAGGGGTCACGGCATGACAAGCCGACGGAACGATCTCCATCGACACCGACGCGGGGAGCCAGAAGCTTACCCATGATTGGTCTGGACCAATCATGGACGCCCTGGCCGGTGCGCCGCAGGACTGCCGGAACTCCCCTACCATCTCACCCTGCGTGCATCCGCCGGCACGCTGAATGATCGTCAGTTTGCGTGCGCCGAGCCCCACTTCTGTTCCGGCCACCCCATCAACCGTGCGCCGATCACCGCGGTCTGGAGCGTGTAGCGGTGCACCGGATCGCCCGGGTCGGCCCCGGTCAGCCGGCGGATGCGATCGAGGCGGTAGGTCATCGCCCGGACGCTCAGCGAGAGCCGGCGGGCCGCCTCCGCAGCCACGCATCCGGTGTCGAAGTAGGCGGTCAAGGTGTCCAACAGCGGCTGGGCACCACCCCGAGCCTGGCTCAGCGGTCCGAGCACGCTCTCCACCAGGTCCTTCATCGCCTGTCGGTCCCGGGTGAGCACCGGATACACCAGCAGGTCCGCGGCCCGCAGCACCGGATCCGGCAGGTCCATGGTGGTCGCCAACTCCAGTGCGTTCAGCGCCTCCTCATAGGAGTGGACGACTCCGCCCGCCCCCGGGTGGGCCCGGCCGATCGCCACGCGTCCACCGTCCGTCGCCGCGTACGCCTGTTTGGCGAAGAAGCCGAGCACCTCGTCCTGATCCGCAGGTGCGATGCAGATCAGCCTGCCGTCCTTGGTGGTGAGGAGGATGCTGCGGTGCCCGAACCGGGCGATCAGCGCGGACTCCACCTGCCGTGACACCGGAAAGCCGTCTTCGTACGGCTCGGGGCCCTGCGCCACCGCCACGGCATGGGCGTGGGAGAGCAGCAGCCCGAAGCGTTCGGCACGCTGGGCAAGGCGCCCGAGATCGCTGCGACCGTAGAGAAGGTCGTCGATGAACTCTCGGCGCGCCGCCTCCTCCTGGCGGACGGCGAGGCGCTGCGCCCGCTCATGGCCGGCTGCGAACGCGTCCACCGCCTGCTCGACCACGGCAAGGAGGTGCTCGGCGGCCTGGTTCGACAGTTCGGGGCGGACCGCTTGGGCGGCGGTGAGTTGGGCGCGCACCAGGAGTCGTAGCCCAATGCCCGCTTCGGCCGCCCTCTCGCCCCGGACGCGCAACGATTCCAGCTCATCGCGGCTCAGACGGCGACCGGTGGCACACGCGTTCGCAAGGATCTGGGCATACCCCGCCAGATGATCCTCGAATATCTCCTGGTCCGCCACGATCAACTCCCCCTCTTGACGCTTTCCTAACGCTCTCCCGGCAAGAGTGTCATGTGCACCTACCGGCCCGCGACCGGCATTAAGGACGCGTAAAGACTGCCGGAGCACGGCAATGCGAACAGGCGTGCCAATCGACAAGAATGAGCTCCACGGACGGCGGGGGGCCTGCTCCATGCCGGACAGCGGAAATGGGGATTCCGCCTTGCTGCCCGCGGAGCGCGGGCCCGACGGAGGCGGGACGACGAAGGGGCCGGACACGGCCGGGGTGAAGGGGGATCAGAGATGGGCGAGTTCCTGGACCATGTGCTGCGCTTCCCGACCATGTTGTTCAGTGCCGCCCTCGTCGTCGTGATCTTCTTCTGGCTCATGGTGTTGGTGGGCGCGGTCGGTCATGACTCGTTCGACACCGATCTGGACAGCGGCACAGTGGGGCTGGGCGGAGTGCCCGTCGCCGTGTCCGCGTCGCTGGTGATCGCACTCACCTGGACGCTCAGCCTGGTCGGATCGGTTCTGCTGGCCGATCTGAACACCTCCCGATGGCTGCACCAACTCCTCCTCGTCGCCCTGCTGCCCGCGTCGGTCCTCGGGGCGTGGTGGCTGACCAGAGGGGCCGTCCGACCACTCGCCGCCCTCTTCCCCGACGAACCCGGGCCGTCCCGCGTCGACTTCGTCGGACTGACCTGCACCATCCGCACCAGGCGGGTCGACGAGGACTTCGGTCAGGCCGAGGTCACTTCGTCGGACGGCTCCACGGCACTGGTCCAGGTGCGCCGCAGCGGTCTTGACGTGACGGCCGCGCTCGCCCTCGGCAGTACGGGTCTGCTGTACGCCTACGACGAGGTCGGCGAGTTCTTCTGGGTCGCGCCCCTCTGATCCGAAGAACACAGCAGGTCCGAAGAGCACGGCAGGTCCGAAGAGCACCGCTGATCCGAGGGCCATGCCGGCCCGGACGGCATGGCTGATTCGGCCGGCACGACCGACCCGTACGGCAGGACTGGACGCAAGAAGACGCAGGGCGGTCCCGTGCGTCCGTACGCGTGCCGGTTCCTCCCTCCCGGGCCCGGTCCAACGGGCCTGACCCAACGAGCCCGGTCCAACGGGCCTGATCCACCACCGACTCCGTGGGGCCACGCCCCACCGGTGTCATCCGATTCCGCGCCGGGCCCAGGCCCGCCCGCCCTCACCAGGGAACCCCTATGGACGCCATCACCGTGGGCATCGGCCTACTCATCGCGCTGGTCCTCTTGATCGCCGTCGCCATGCTCTTCGTCGTCGGCCGACTGTTCCGCAAGGTGGAACAGGGCAAGGCGCTGATCGTCTCCAAGATGCGCACCGTGGACGTCACGTTCACCGGCCAGGTCGTGCTACCCGTCCTGCACAAGGCCGAGGTCATGGACATCTCCGTCAAGACCATCGAGATCTCCCGCACCGGCCGCGACGGGCTGATCTGCCAGGACAACATCCGGGCCGACATCCGCATCTCGTTCTTCGTACGGGTCAACAAGACCGTGGAGGACGTCATCAAGGTCGCCCAGGCGATCGGCACGGCCCGCGCCAGTGATCAGGCGACCTTGCAGGAACTCTTCAACGCCAAGTTCTCCGAGGCGCTCAAGACCGTCGGCAAGCAGTTGGACTTCACCGACCTGTACACGAAGCGGGACGAGTTCAGGGATCGGATCATTCAGGTCATCGGCACCGACCTCAACGGCTACAGCCTCGAAGACGCGGCCATCGACTACCTGGAGCAGACCCCGCTGGCCCAGCTCGACAGCAACAACATCCTCGACGCCCAGGGCATCCGGAAGATCACCGAGCTGACCGCGGTCGAGCACGTGCGCACCAACGAGTTCCAGCGCAACGAGGAGAAGGAGATCACCCGGCAGAACGTGGACGCCCGGGAAGCGATCCTGGAGCTGGAGCGGCGGCAGGCCGACGCGGAGATCAAGCAGCGCCGCGAGATCGACACCGTACGGGCCCGGGAGGAAGCGGAAACGGCTCGGGTGGTCGAGGAGGAGCGGTTGCGCGCGCAGAGCGCGTTCCTCAAGACCGAGGAGCAGTTGGGCATCCAGCGGGAGAACCAGAACCGTGAGGTCGCCGTCGCCGCGAAGAACCGCGAGCGCGTGATCGCGGTGGAGAGCGAGCGGATCGAGAAGGACCGCCTGCTGGAGGTCATCGCCCGGGAGCGTGAGACGGAGCTGAACCGGATCGCCGCCGAGAAGGAGTTGGAGGCGGAGCGCCGCGAGATCGCCGAGGTGATCAGGGAGCGGATCGCGGTGGACCGTACGGTCGCCGAGCAGGAGGAGTCGATCAAGCGGCTGCGGGCGGTCGAACAGGCCGAGCGGGAGCGGCAGTCCGTGGTGATCGCGGCCGAGGCCGAGGCGCAGGAGAAGCTGGTCAAAGACATCAAGGCCGCGGAAGCCGCCGAGCAGGCCGCCGTGCACCGGGCGGCCGAGGAGCTCACCCTCGCCGAGGCCCGCACCAAGGCGGCCGACCTGGACGCCCGCGCCAAGATCCGGCTGGCCGAGGGAATCCAGGCGGAGGCGGCGGCCGAGGGACTGGCGGCCGTCCGGGTCCGGGAGATGGAGGCGACCGCCATCGAGAAGACGGGCCGCGCCGAGGCAGATGCCATGGCGGCCCGCATGAAGGCGGAGGCGGACGGGACCGCCGCACAGCTCACGGCGGAGGCGGAGGGCAACCGCGCCAAGGCGCTCGCCGACGCCACCGCGATCGGCGAGAAGCTGAAGGCGGAGGCGGCCGGTCTGACCGAGAAGGCCGCGGCGATGGCCGCACTGGACGAGGCGTCCCGCACCCACGAGGAGTACCGACTGCGGTTGGAGGCGGAGAAGGACATCAGGCTCGCGGGGCTCGATGTGCAGCGGCAGATCGCCGAGGCGCAGGCCACGGTCCTCGCCACAGGTCTGGAGAACGCCGACATCGACATCGTCGGCGGTGACTCGATCTTCTTCGACCGGCTCGTGCAGTCGATCTCCCTGGGCAAGGGCCTGGACGGTTTCGTGCAGCACTCGCAGACCGCGCAGACGCTTGCCGGTCCCTGGTTGGACGGCTCGTCGTCCTTCACCGACGACGTGACGTCGGTCCTGGGCTCGGTGTCCACGTCCGATGTGCAGAACCTGACGGTCTCCGCGCTGCTGATGCAGCTGATGAAGGGCGGCGGCGAGCACAGCGGCCAGTTGCGGCAGCTCCTGGACGCCGCCCAGCAGCTGGGGATCGGTGACGCCTCCTTGGCGTCGCTGACCGGGCAGCGGCCGATGAACGGGGTCGTGAAGACCTGAGCTCCGGTTCCGGGTCGATGCCTTCGGGCGGGACCCGGAGCCGGGGAGGGGGCAGCTGCCGCGCGGGGGGCGGCAGCTGCTCCCCTATGCCTTCCGATCCGCCCGTGACCACCCCGGGCCTGTCCCGCGTTCGATCGGCTGCGGCGCACGTCCCCGTGTACCGCAGCCGTGTTGTGAGGAGCTGAACCAGATGGAGATCGGGATGGACAGGACGGACGCGAACGGCACGGGCGGGAACAGCCAGGGAGCGGTGGGCGGGAGCGGGCGACGAGCGGTGGGCGGGAGCGGGGGCGGGCGACGAGTGGCTGGCACGGACGGCCCGCCCGAGGTCCGCTCGGACTCCGGCACCCCGGACTCCGGCACCTTGAACCCCGGCACCTCGGGCTCCGGCACCTTGAACCCCGGCACCTCGGGCTCCGGCACCTCGGGCTCCGGCACCTTGGACCCCGGCACCTACGAGTTGCTGCGGGACCGGCTCCGCGGCCGTGCGACCGAACTCGCCCGCCGCGCCGACGCGCTCAACACCGCACGCACCGCCGCGTTCGGCTCGACCGATCTGCAACTGACGGCCACCGAGACGCTCACCGTCGAGACCCCCGGCCACCCCCGCGATCTGGTCGCCGTCGGGGATACGTTCCTCTTCGGCAGCGACCCGTCCGCCGCGCTCACCCCCCGTACCGCCGTCGGCGATGTCTTCAGCCTGCACGGCAGCACCCGCGAGCCGCTTCCTGCGGACGCCGTCCCGGGGCTGTTGGACGACCCCGCGTTCATCGCCGAGTTCGCGTCCCTGTGCCGCTACTTCCAAGGCGCCCGCCTGATCCGGCTGCACCGGGTCGAGGACCGGCTGTTGGCCGTGTTCCGGAAGGCCGCGGAGGGCGACGGCACGGGCGGGCGGGCCGACGCCGTGCGCGTGCTGCGGTGGGCGCTCGACCCGGACGGCACGGTCCGCTTCCTGGACGGCCGAGGTGACCGCGACCTCGCCCGCACACCCCCGCACGACATCGAGTGGACCGCCCTCCAGCGCGACAGCCATGTCCTGGGCCGCCACCCGCACATCGCCATCGGGGACGACCTCTACGTCTCCACCGTGGGCGGCTCGCTCACCCTCAAGGTGGAGAACGACACCGAGAGCGCGGACGGAATCCATCGCGAGCCGGTCGACGAGCCTCTTCAGGCACTCGCCGACGCGGATGTCTCGTACGCCCGCGTCGGCCCCCTCCTGCTGCTGCGGGTCAGGCCCTACAAGGAACTGCACGATCGCCATCTGGTGTTCAACACGGTCACCCGCACGGTGGCCCGACTGGACGCCATCGGCCCGTCCCCTCGGCGGCTCCCCGACGACCAGGGCATCGTCTTCCCCGGCGGTTACTGCCTCGCCGACGGTGAGGTGCGCGTCTTCGACGTCGACGCCACAGGGCTGGAGTTCGAGACGGCCCAGCCCTCCCCCGGCGGCGAGGACGTGCTGTACGTCTTCCAGGACCCGGGCGGCGGTCGGGCCCTGCTGATGGCGTACAACACCATCCGCAAGGAGGCGGCGAGCCCGCTGGGGGGCATCGGATACGCGCTGTTCGACGACGGCACGCTGATCCTGCTGCGCGATCCGCAGACCGACGAGCCCTCCCGGGTCCATCAGATCCAGCTGTGGCGCAGCCCCTATGTCGGCGCCAGCCACCGGGCACCGGCCGGCTCTGGTCCGCTGGCCCGCATCGGCAACGCCGATCTCGTCCGCGGGATCTCCGACTGTCTGTCCATCGCCCGCCGGGCCGTCGAGACCACCCCCACCACCGAGGTGTACGAGTCCTTGGTGGCGCTCTGCTCCCGCACCGTCGACCGCTACCACTGGCTGGACGACCCCGACACCGGTGATCTGCGCGGCCCGTTGGAGGAGGTACGCACCAGCGCCGTACAGGTGTTGGGGGAGTTCAGGACCGTCCAGGCCCTGACCGCGCAGGCCGCCGACGCACTCGCGCGGATGACGGAGCGGATCAGCCGGCTGGTGCGCCGCATCCGGGGCGAGGCGCCCGCAGGGGCGGAGGAGTGGGTGGAGCGCATCGCCGAACTACGCACCTGCCACGGGCACGTAGTAGGTCTGCGGGAGATGCGCTACGCCGACACGGAGGCGATCGACGCGCTCGTCCGACGCATCGAGGACGACACGGCGTCCGCCGCGCGGCGGGCCATGGCCTTCCTCCAGCGCGAGGACGCCTTCACCCCGTACCACGACGAGGCCGAGGAGGTCATGGCCGCGGCTGCCCAGTCGGCGACGGTGGCCGAAGCGGACGAGGCCGGCGCCCGGCTGACGGAACGCGTCGACGGGCTGCGGGCCCTGACCGAGTCCGTGACCGGGCTGGAGAGCGGTGACACAACGATCCGCACGGCGATCCTGGAGCGGATCGCCGAGGCCATGGGCGCGCTCAACCGGGCCGCGGCGACCCTGCGCGCCCGCCGCCGTGAACTCCTCGACCAGGAGGGCAGGGCCGAGTTCGCGGCCGAGTTCGCCCTGCTCGCCCAGACGGTCACCGGCGCCCTGGCCGCCGCGGACACGCCCGACGGCTGCGATGACCAACTCGCCCGCCTGCTGCCGCAACTGGAGACCCTGGAGTCCCGGTTCGCCACCCACGACGACTTCCTCGACCGGATCGCGCAGAAGCGCACCGAGGTGTACGAGGCGTTCACAGCCCGCCGGCAGACGCTCGACGACGCCCGGGCCCGGCGCGCCCAACGGCTGGCGCAGTCCGCGGAACGCATGGTGGAGGCGATCACCCGACGCGCCGCAACCCTCCCCGACGCGGACGCCGCCCATGCCTACTTCGCCTCCGACCCGCTGCCGGTCAAGGTCCGCCGTACCGCCGACGAGCTGCGGGAACTCGGCGACCGGGTGCGCGCCGACGAGCTCGAAGGCCGGCTGAAGGCGGCCCGCCAGGAGGCCGCACGGGCCGTCCGGGACCGGACCGAGCTGTTCGCGGACGGCGGCGACACCATCCGCTTCGGCAGCCATCGGTTCGCCGTCACCACGCGCACCCCGGAGTTGACCGTCGTGCCGGACGGCGGCGCACCGGACGGCGGCCTCGCGTTCGCACTCACCGGCACCGACTACCGCGTCCCCGTCACCGACCCCGCCTTCGCCGCCACCCGGCCCTACTGGGCGCGCACCCTGCCGTCCGAGTCGCGCGAGGTCTACCGCGCCGAGCACCTGGCCGCCCGGCTGCTTCCCGGGGCGATCGCCGGCGGCGACGTACGGGAGTTGGTACGGGCCGCCGCCCAGTCCTCGTACGACGAGGGCTATGAGCGGGGCGTCCACGACCACGACACCGAGAAGATCCTGGGGCTGCTCCTGCGGCTGCGCGCGGACGCTGGGCTGCTGAGCCATCCGGCGGCGGCCCGGGCCGCCGCCCAGTTGTTCTGGGCGCACGGCACGACCGGGGTGCAGCGCACGGGCTGGTCACGGCAGGCCGTGTCACTGGCCCGGGCCGCGGAGGTGTTCGGCGCGACGGGCGCGACGGACGGACTGCGGGACGAGATCGCCGCCGCCCTCACCGGATCCGGGCTACCGCTGCACCACCCCGGCGCGGCCGACTACCTGGTCGCGGAGCTGGCCACCGGAGAGTCGTTCACGACCAGCGGCACGGCCCGTGCCCTGCTGGACAAGTTCACCCGGGCGGTGGGCTCCTGCCCCTACGAGGACGATGTGCGGGCGCAGTTGGCCGAGGGGGAGGTCGCGGCTGCGCACCGGCTGGTCGAAGGCTGGCTGACGGCCTGGGCGCGGACGGCCGGCGAACACACCACGGCGGGCGACATCGCCGAGGCGGCGGCGATCGAGCTGACACCGGGGCTGGTGCGCCACGACGTGGACGCGTCCGTGACCGGCACGGCGGGCCCGCTGCTGGGCGAGCACCCGAGGATCGTCCGGGGTGCGCTCACCGTCCGGCTGGACGAGTTCCTCTCCCGTACGGCCGACTTCGCCGCCACCGGCGTGCCCGGCTTCCGGGCCTACCAGCAGTTGCGCGGCGAGTTGGCCGCCCGGGAACGCGCTCGGCTGCGGCTGGACGACTACCGGCCGAGGGTGATGTCCGCCTTCGTCCGCAACCGCCTGGTCGACGAGGTGTACCTACCGCTGATCGGCGACAACCTCGCCAAACAGCTGGGGGCGGCCGGAGACGCACGACGTACGGACAGCGGCGGGCTGCTGCTGCTCCTGTCCCCGCCTGGCTACGGCAAGACGACGCTGGTCGAGTACGTGGCCGAGCGGCTCGGGCTGCTGCTGGTGAAGGTGGACGGGCCGGCGCTCGGCCGGCACACCGTCTCCCTCGATCCGGCGGAGGCGCCCGACGCGGCAGCGCGCAAGGAGGTGGAGAAGATCGCGTTCGCACTGGAGGCGGGCAGCAATGTGCTGCTCTACCTCGACGACATCCAGCACACCTCGCCCGAGCTCCTCCAGAAGTTCATTCCGCTGACGGATGCGACCCGCACCCTGGGCGGGCGCGATCTGCGCGGCAAACGGTTCGCGGTCTGCATGGCCGGCAACCCCTACACCGAGTCGGGTCAGCGGTTCCGCATCCCCGACATGCTCGCCAACCGGGCCGACGTGTGGGACCTCGGCGATGTGCTCACCGGCAAGGAGGACGCGTTCGCGTTCAGCTTCGTCGAGAACGCGCTCACCTCACACCCGGTGCTCGCTCCCCTGGCAGGGCGAGCCCGGGCGGATCTGGAACTACTGGTGCGCCTGGCGTCCGACGACCCGACGGCCCACCGCGACCGGCTCACCCATCCGTACGCCGCCGAGGAACTGGAGCGGATCGTGAACGTCCTGCGGCATCTGCTGACCGCCCGCGCGACCGTGCTCGCGGTGAACGCCGCCTACATCGAGTCCGCGGGCCGCACCGACAGCACCCGGACCGAGCCACCGTTCCGCCTCCAGGGCTCGTACCGTAATCTGAACCGGATCGCCCAACGGATCAGCCCGGTGATGAACCCCGCCGAACTGTCCGCCGTGATCGACGACCACTACGCGGCCGAGGCCCGCACCCTCACGGCGGACGCGGAGGCCAATCTCCTCAAACTGGCCGAACTCCGCGGGCTGCTGGACACCGCAGGCGCGAACCGTTGGGCGCGGATCAAGGAGGTGTACGTACGGGAGTCACAGGGCGGCGAGTTGGAGCGGGCCGTGGTGGCGCTGGGCGTGCTGGCGGAGCGGCTGGCGGGCGTGGAGTCGGCGATCGTGGGGCGGGGCGGCCCGACCGCGAGCCCCGGATGAGCCCCGGAGGCACCGGTCAGCGGCTCGGGCAGCTGACATCGGTCCGCGGGCGCTCACCCGTGGTCAGGAAGGTGGTCACCGCCCGATCGCCGCAGGCATTGCCGGCACCGAGGTAGACCGAGTGCCCGCCCGTCTCCACCGTCACCAGCCGGGCCCGGTCCCCCAGTGCCTCGCGCATCTTCAACCCGCCGAAGTGGGGCGTGGCCGGGTCGCGTCGGGCCTGGATCATCAGCACGTTGGACGGCCCGTCGTCGGTGATGCGCGTCGGTGGCTCGGCCGGCCCGTCCTTCCAGAACGCGCACGGTGTGATGTTCTGCGACAGCCCCGCGGTGAGCGGGAAGGCGGCACGGTCGGCGGCCACCGCACGACGGTACGAGGGCACGTGTCCGGGCCACCGCACGTCGTTGCAGATCACCGCCATCGTCACCGCCGCCGCCTCGTCGCCCATCGGCTGCACCAGGTCGTCCGAGAGCACCGGCCGGCCGGTCGGGTCCTGCACGGCCTGGATGAGCCTCGCCAACTGGGGGAACGCGGCATCGCTGTAGAGGGCGAGGTGCAGGGACTGCCGCAGGAGGTTCCCGTCCAGGGGAATGTGCGGGGTGGTGGTCGGCCGGGGCGCCAGGTCAAGTGCCCGCGCCAGCCGGAGGAACGCGGGTTTGAGGTCCTGCGGGCGCTGCACCAGTCGCAGCCCTTCGGCATCGCGGTCAGGGTGCGCGGCCCAGGCCGCGAAGTCCGGGAACCGGTCCTCGACGGCCTGGCCCGTGTTGGCGAGCCAGCCGCGGGCGACGCGCCGCGCATCCGGATCACCGCTGCTGTCGAGCACCCAACGATCGGTGCGCTGCGGATACTTCTGCGCATACACCGCACCGACGTAGGTGCCGTACGAGATGCCCCAGGCCGACAGCTTCTCGACGCCCAACGCAACGCGGAAGGTCTCGATGTCACGGGCCTCGTTGACGGTGGACATACTGCGCAGCAACGGTCCGCCGTTGCGGTGACAGGCGTCCGCGATCCGTTGTGAGCGGGCGGTGTTCGCATCGATGCTGCCGTCGGCCGCAGGCCAGGAGCGCAGGTTCGGCAGCCGCCGGTCATCGGGTCGTAGTCCACAACCGGCGGTGGCGCTGCCGCCGACCCCGCGCGGGTCGAGGCTGACGAGGTCGTAGGCGCCCTTCAGCTCCCGCTGGAGGGCGACGCCCTTCTGCGCCAGCCTCTGCACTCCCGAGCCACCAGGCCCACCCGCGATCACCAGCAGGGTGCCGCGGCGTGCCTGGGGGCGGTCGCTGAGGACGCGGGACACGGCGAGGGAGATGCGTTTGCCCCCGGGATCGCGATAGTCCAGCGGAACCGACAGGGTGGCGCACTCCTGGGTTTCCGGTCCGCCCGCCCTCGCACAGTTCTCCCAGAGGAGAGCACGGGGCGCGGGTGCGGTCGGAGCGGCCTGCGCGGCGGGGGAAACGACGCCGGTGAGCGTTGCGGAGAGCGCGAGGAGAAGGGCCGGGGTGGAGTAAGTCGTCATCTCTAGAGGGTTGTTGACATTCGGCGTCCCGCCCATCCAGGAGGCTGGTGGGCCGGGGTGGGGGTACCCCCCGACAGCGTGGTTCACCCAGTGCCACCCGCCGTTGCATGTCTGAATCTGACATATCTCTGTCATTGCAGTCACCGCGCGTCCGGCAGAGGATGAGGTCATGAGCCGCAGCCGCAAGGTCGTGATCGCCGTCTTCGACGGGGTGGAGTCCCTGGACGTGACGGGCCCCTCCCAGGTGTTCGCGACGGCCAGCCGTCTGCTGCACGGCGCCGGATACGGCTACACCGTCGAACTCGCCGCGGCCAGTGCAGGCGCGGTGAGCTGCGCGGACGGGGTTCGCTTCGCGGTGGAGCGCTCGTTCGCCGACCTCGACGCATCCAACGGGCCCGGGGCGTCCGGCATCGACACCGTCATCGTGCCGGGTGCACTGCGCCCCCGAAGGGGCCGCCTCGAACCCATCGTCGAACCGGCCGTCCTGGCATGGGTGAAGAGGGTCGCGCCCCGGGTGCGTCGGGTCGCGTCGGTGTGTGCGGGAGCCCATCTGCTTGCGGAGGCGGGACTCCTCACCGGCAGACGGGCCACCACCCACTGGGCGACGGCCCACCTGCTCGCCGAGCAGTACCCGGACGTCACCGTGGACGCCGAAGCGGTGTACGTACGGTCCGACCCCGTCTGGACGGGTGCCGGTGTCAGCGCGGGCATCGACATGAGCCTGGCGCTCGTCGCCGACGACCTCGGGCGTAGACACGCACTGTCCACGGCCAAGTGGATGGTCGTCTACCTCCAGCGCCCCGGCAACCAGGCCCAGTTCAGCACCCCACTGCACCGCCAGAGCACCGCGAGCCCCGATGTCGCGGAACTCCTGGCGTGGATCGACGCCCACCTCGACCGGCCGCTGAACGTACCGACCCTGGCGGCCCGGCTCAGCCTGGGGGAGCGACAGTTCGCCCGGGTCTTCAACCGGGAGACGGGGAGCACACCGGCCGCCTACATCGAAACACAACGCATCCAGGCGGCCCGCCAACTGCTCCAGGAGAACGACCTCACCGTCTCCGCCATCGCCACCCTCTGCGGCTTCGGCTCCACCGAGACCTTCCACCGCACCTTCAAACACCACACGTCCATCACACCGCACGCCTACCGCCAGCGGTTCAGCACCAGGACCCACCCGTCGGACACCCCGCCTTCGAAAGGCCGCCCACCATGACCGCAGCCCCCGCCCTCATAGCGCGCCCCGACACCGCCCTCGCCGACACCGCGGACGCGATGCTGCGGGCCGCCGCCCCGCCCACGCTCGTCGCCCACTGCCACCGCACCTATGTCTTCGCGGCGGCCCTGCTCGACCGCCGCGGGCTCGACTACGACCGCGAAGCCCTCTTCCTCGGCGCCGCCCTGCACGACCTCGGCCTCACCCCGACCTGGACGCACGCCACGACGCCCTTCGAGGAACACGGCGCACAGGTCGCCCACGAAGCCCTCCTCCAGCAGGGCGCCCGTCCGGAGCTCGCCGATCTGGTGGCCGACGCCATCCGCCTCCACCTCCTGCTCACGACCGCCTACGACCCCCGCCCCGAGGTCGCGGGCATCCACCTCGGGGCGGGAGTGGACGTCGTAGGCCTCCGCATCGACAAGATCCCCCCGACCACCGTGGACCTGGCACTGGAGACCTTCCCGCGCCAGTCCCTCGCTTCCTTCCTACGCGACGCCCTCGGCGAGGAGGCCCGCCGCAAGCCCGACTGCACCATGGCCCAACTGGTCCGAGAGGTGGACTTCCTGGACCTGTTGGCGAACGGCCCGGGGGAATGAGCCGCACACACACTCAGCCCTTGGCGCGCTCTCCGTTCGAGGTCGTCCCCCACCAGGGCGCGGAGAAATAGTCCTCCTCGATCGGGGACACATGGTGCAATGCCACGCATGACAACACTGCTCGACAAGGCCCGGTTGTTCCGCTCCCTGCACGTCCCCGGCGATCCGCTGATCCTGCCCAACGCCTGGGACGCGGCCTCCGCCCGGGTGGTGGTGAGCGCGGGTGCCGCCGCGATCGCCACCACCAGCGCCGGCATCGCCTGGTCGTTGGGCCACGGCGACGGGGACCGGCTCAGCCGCGAGCAGGCGTTGGGCGCGATCTCCCGCATCACGTCCGCCGTTGACCTGCCGGTCACGGCCGATGTCGAGCGCGGCTACGCGACCGATCCCGCCGGTGTGGGCGATACCGTACGCGGCGTCCTGGCGGCCGGAGCCGTGGGCATCAACCTTGAGGACACCCTGCGTCCCGTGGCCGAGCAGGTCGCCCGGATCGCCGCGGCCCGCAGGGCGGCGGACGAGACGGGCGTCCCACTGTTCATCAACGCCCGCATCGACACCCACCGCCTGCCACCGGGCGACCGCGCGACATGGCTGGACGAGACCCTCACCCGCGCCGGCGCCTACGCAACGGCGGGCGCGGACGGCATCTTCGTCCTCAGCGCCCCGGACACCGCGGCGATCAGTGCACTCGTCGCATCCACCCCCTTGCCGGTAAACGTCCTGGCCGGCCCGGGAACACCGTCCGTCTCCGCTCTCGCCACCACGGGGGTCGCCCGCATCAGCGCGGGTTCCGCCATCGCCGAAGCTGCGTACGCACTGGTACGACGGGCGGCCCACGAACTGCTGACCGAGGGCACGACGACCACGCTGGAGGGTGGATACGACTATGCCGCGCTCAATGCGCTGCTCCTGGGCGAACGGCCGCGCTGAGAACACTGGCCGGGGAAGATCGGCGGGCGCTCAGCCGATCATTCCCGCCCCGGCCGGCACGTCCATTCCTCATCGAGAATGCTGAAGACATCGGAGTCACGCCAGCCGTCCCGAATCCGCGCGGTGTGCCGGTGCCGGCCCTCGTGGATCATGCCGAGCTTGGCCAGCAACCGGGCCGATGCGAGGTTGCGAGGATCGCAGGTCGCGTAGATCCGGTGCAGTCCTGTCAGCTCGAACCCTCTACCGAGGAGTTCCCAGCCGATGGCCGTGCCCACCCCTCGACCCCACACCCGAGGATGGACGAGATACGAGATCTCGCCCTGGCGATGAGCCAGACTACGGACCTTCAGCTCGCCGATGCCGACAAGTTCACCGTCGAGGCAGGCGCCATAGACGAACCGCGTCTGCGGGGACTGCGCCCGGGCAGCCACCGCGCCTTGGACGAAGTCCCTTGTCTGTTTCTCGGTGTTCGGCCCCCACGCCTGATAGCGGCATGCCTCCGGCAGGCTGGCGAAGGCATGCACAGCAGGGCAGTCACCGACAACGAGATCGCGCATGGTCACCGAGGGATAGATCACCAAGTGATCATGTCAAGCCTCCGAAAAGTAGCGCCCCGCAGAGGCTCATTTCTGGCCGCCAGATCGATCTCAGCTTGCACAAGCCACAGATCATCGACGAGTTGGTCAAGCACGGGGGCGGCTTCGGTTCTTGCCGTCGCGCGGGTGAGCTCGGCCTTCTCCATCTGCGACGCACTGCTCAGGAACTTCAGGATCATGTTCTTCAGCTCCGCGCGGTGCGCGGCCGACTCCTGTATTCCAAGCTGCCGGGTGCTCGCCCGCGACACCATGGGCTGGCCAAACAGCGACCCACCCGCGCCGAGCGCAACACCTGCCAGAGACAGCAACGCCGGCCCCAAAGTTCCCCAATCTCATGACCGCGCAAAAAACCCAGGAGGGTCACCGACGCCATCTCCTCTGCTGCCCAGAGGAGTAGCGTTCTGAGTGTCTACGAGAACGGAGTGTCGGTATGCCGGATCCACATGACGGACGCAGTGCGCCGGACACCTTCGCAAAACGAGTCCGGCAGGCCAGAGAACGCCGGGGGATGACCCGAGCAGCAGCAGCCGAACGGGTCGGCCACTCCTACGAGTGGTGGAAGGGCATTGAGACCGGCCGGCTACTCATGCCTCGGCTGCCCATGCTGATGAGGATCGCCGACGTGCTGGGGGTCGATTCCCTTGCGGACCTCACAGGTGACGACCGAGTCACCGCGTCCGCCTACAGCAACACATCTCACCCCTCACTCGGCAGAGTCAAGGACTCCCTCACCAAGTACACGTTCCGCCACTCCGATGTTGAGCCCCAGAGCGAGACGCAGTTGATGAGTCGCGTGCGGCAGGCATGGCTGCTGTGGCACGGCATCGGAGACCATCGCACGCACATCGCCGATGTGCTTCCGGCTTTGCTCTCGGACCTTCAGCACGCGGCTCGCACCTTGGACGGAACGGCACGCCGACGCGTACTTGCCGCTCTGGCCGAGACCTACCACCTAGCCCAGCTCTACCTCAGCTTCCAACCGGTCCCAGAGCTCGTGATGCTGACCGGAGACAGAGCAATGGCTGCCGCCCAGGACGCTGACAGTCCCCATGCCATCGCCGTGGCGGCCTGGTACATGAATCACGTCTTCCGAGACGCGGGAGAGTCTCATCAGGCACGAACCGAACTAGCCCTCAGCGCAGCTGGTCTGCTGCGGTGTGAACGAGGCGAGGAAGACACCGCCCGATGGGGGTTGTTGCATCTGGCAGTGGCCCTGTCCTACGCAAAGGTGGGCCAAGTCGGAAGTGCGGAACACCATTGGGAAAAGGCTGACGAGGCAGCCAGGGCATTGGGGGACGCGTACTCCCATCCGTACCTGATCTTCGGAAGAGGCATGGTGGACGCATACCGGATCACCATGTACACCGACCTGACACAGCCAGGCCCTGCGGTGACCGCGGCAAGAGGGCTTGATGCCTCCGTCATGCCCTCTGCTACGCGTCGCGGCTTCCACGCCATTGAGCAAGCACGCGCGTACAGTCTTGCCGGCGAAGACGTGGCGGTCGTGCACTTCCTCAAACAGGCCAATGACCTGTCACCGGAGACAGCCAAGTACAACTTGTTCGCGCGCAGAGTTGTTGCCGACCTTGTGGAGTCCGGCCCGGTAGCCATTCGCGGCAATGCCCGTTCACTTGCACGAGCCTGGAACGTCCCCGCCGCATAGGTACAGTCCGTACCCGTAGTCGAACGGGTACGGACTGTACCCGAGGCGTATGTCTAGCGGTCCTACCGTCGAACTGCTGCTGGCCACATGCCTGGCAGCGGCGGTTCTCCGCGTTCGCGCGTTCCTGCACGCCCCCGTGGTGGCCGCCTCCGGTGTCAAAAGAGGTGAACCATATGAACCAGTGCGTTACGCAGCGCTTGAGGCGCCTTTCCCTGTGCGGCGAACTGATGCCGTCCCGTGAAAAGACGTTCTGCACCGTCAAGGACCCCGATCACAAAGGGGATCACGTCCACGAGTATTCGGCCCTGTCCTGGTCACGGACCGAAGAGGATGCTCCTGCGGATGCGGATTCGGTCGACGTACAGAGGGCATCCCAGTTCGGTGGCTGACACTTGCAGCGTCGAGCAGCGCCCACCAAGAGACCTCCGAACATTGCAACGACATTGCTGCCAGAGCTCGTCGAACAGCCTTCGAGGGAGCTAGCCCACGATGCGCGCCGCCATCGTCCGAGCCCTGTTGTGGGTGCTGAGCCGGTTACTCCCGGCAGAGGACGAAGTCGTACCACCGCCCACATTCACCCCCGAGCCGGCACCGGTTTCCGCCTGCTGGTGGTCAACGCCGACCCCCGCCCACGTCGTGGAGCGGCAACGCACGCTTAGGGGTGAAGACTGCCGAACCGTCCGCCCGTACGTCGTTGCGGAAGAGACCCTGCAACTACGCGCCCTGAGCGCGGACCACGACCCGTATGCCCATCGGGGGACGTACGCATGAGACGCGACGCAGTTGCCCGCCCCACGTCCCCTCCCGGAACTGGCGATCTCACCCATCACACCGCCGAACAGCCCCTCGGGCCAGGCCCGGTGGTGGTGGCCACGAGCGGAACGGAGACTCTTCTGAGCATGAGCTTGACCGTGGAACCGTCCAAAATCGGTGTGGTGCGACGAGCCGTCGTGGATCGCCTCAAGAATGTCGGTCACCCAGAGGCCGCCCCCGATGTCGGGCTGGTGGTGACGGAACTGCTCGCCAATGTCCACAAGCACGCCGAAGGCATCTGCCATCTGGAGATCGAGCCTCTCGGTGAGCGACTGGTCCTCCGCCTCAGCGACACCGTCCACGACCTGCCCACCGTGCGCCAACGCTCCGACTGCGCCGAGACCGGACGCGGCCTGCTCCTGGTCGAAGCACTGACCGAGCACTGGGAATCCACCACCACACCGACGGGAAAGGTCGTGACCTGCACGTTTCACACTGCTGCGGCGGCCGTACGGACCGGGACCATCCGATGACGGCCACGGAGACGGATACGGACTCGATGACACGCACCACCCCCGAGAACCGACCGACGAGCACGCGCAGCGACCGAATCGTGTTCGTCCTCGCCACGCTGACCCTCTTCGGCGCGCTGGTGGCCGCACTCTTTCGAAGCATCACGGGCGATGCGCCGTGATGTGCTCAACCACTACAGCACCCGCATCATCGCCGTTGTCCCGAAATTAACGAGGAGAGAAACGAATGAACTCACGGGGCTCAACTCAGGGCTCTTCTGTCCCATGGGGCATGGGTCGTATGACGCCGCTTCGCAATGGAGAACCCTCCACGTTCCACTACGTTGGAATCGACCCTGCGACTCAGACAGGCCGATGGGTCGGAAACGATGGAGTACCACGCCCTGTTGAACTGGGGAAACACGGCACGTCCGTTAACACCTATCCTCCTACCCAGGTCAGTAAGGACGGCAAGATCGATTCTGATACCGGCCATGACGCACAGCAAGACGAAGGAATTCCAGACGAAGGATAACATTAGAGTATGCACGAGTATCCGGTATTGATCGCCACAGAATTTGAGGACCCGACTGCCGACTTGGTGATTGGAGAATTAAACAAACGAAAGGTGCCAATTTTACGCTTCGATCCTGGAACCGATTTCCCTGCCAACGCTGTTCTTGCGGCCAGCACGAACTCCGGCGGCTGGGATGGACGACTAACGGTCGGAGGTAGATCGGCGGACCTATCCCAAGTCCGAGCGCTTTATCATCGTCGCCCAAGCAGCTATCTACTGCGCGACGACGGACAAGTGGCGCGTTTCGTCATGCAAGAGAACAGACGTGGGCTCGGAGGAGTCTTGGGCGCCCTCCCCAACTGTCTCTATCTCAGTCATCCGCAAGCCATTGCCCGGGCAGAGTACAAGCCGGCGCAGTTAGCGACCGCGAACCGAGTCGGATTCAGGGTCCCCGCAACGCTGATCACCAATGACCCAGCTGAAGCGGTTGCCTTCTCTACCACGCAACCGACCGTCTATAAACCTCTACACGCTGGCTCCTACGAGGTCGATGGAGAGCCCGCGGGCATCTGGGCCAGCCCTGTCGATCCTGAAGAGATCACTGAAAGCGTCAAAGAATGCGCCCATCTCTTTCAGGCACAAGTATCGAAGACGTCTGATGTCCGAGTTGTGGTCGTGGGCTCACGGTTCTTCTGTGCGCGGATCACCGCTCCACCAGGTGTAGTGGACTGGCGATCACAGTACCGAAATCTCTCGTACGAGAAAGTTCCATGCCCCGTCGAGATTCAACAAGCAATCCTACGATTCCTCTCCGAGTTCGGGCTCAGATTCGGTGCATTCGATTTCTCCGTGACCGCCGATGAAGCCTGGTGGTTCCTTGAATGCAACCCCAACGGGCAATGGGCTTGGCTCGAAGAAGCTGCACAACTTCCCATCGCCATGGCAATTGCCGAACTGCTGGAGAACGGACTGACGAAGTGAGCGACCACCCTTCCTCGCAACAGCTCCGGGCAGACCTCGTGCAGTTGCTCGCCGAGTCCGGAGACCTCCGGAGTCCGCAGTGGCAGGAGGCTTTTGCCGCCGTACCTCGGGAAGCGTTCCTCAAGGGCGGGTGGTTCGAGTACGAAGACGGAGGGTGGTACCGGCCGGTGGGTCCCGGTGACGGACCACAGGTGCTTGGCCGGGTGTACGAGGACGAGACGCTCGTCACCCAGGTTGCGTGTTCCGTCACTCCGCTCCAAGTGGACGGGCGCATCTCACACTCGCCCTCGTCGTCATCGACCCGGCCGGGGCTCGTGGCGCACATGCTCGAAGAACTGAATGTGTCCGGGGGGATGCGGGTACTCGAAATCGGCACGGGCACGGGCTACTCGACCGCTCTCCTCTCTCACGTGGTGGGGGAGGACCACGTGCACTCCGTTGAAGTGGATCCGGAGATTTCCGCCCGCGCTCAGGTGGCCCTGGGCGAACTGGGCCACTGGCCTCATCTCGTCGTCGGCGACGGGTTGGCCGGGCACGGTGCCGAAGCTCCCTACGATCGTCTGATCTCCACCTGTGGCGTCCACACGGTTCCCGCCGAATGGATCGACCAGATCCGCCCCGGGGGAGAGATCCTGACGACGGTCGGCGGCTGGATGAACGCCTCCGAGCTGGTGCGTCTCACCGTGGCGAGCGATGGGACGGCGAGCGGCCCTGTGCTGGACGGCCATGTCTCGTTCATGCTCGCCCGCACGCATCAGCCGCCCGCGTTGGGCATGTTGCCGGACCTCGAAGCCGGGGAGACCGTGCCCACGGATATCGGCGGGACGGTACTGGACGACAGTACGGCCCGCTTCGTCGCACAGTTCGCGGCTCCGCGTGCCCAACGGTTCTCCCTGACCCGCCGTAGCCGTGACGAGCAAGTGGTCATTGATGTGGAAGCCGCCTCCTGGGCAGTCCTGTTCGAAGACGGCGGACAGTGGCACGTACGCCAAGGTGGACCCGCACGGTTGTGGGATGACATCAGCGAGCAGATCGTTCGCTGGTACGACGCGGGCCGCCCCTCGTCCGGGAGGCTGCGACTGCATGTGGAGGCAGAAGGTCAGCGCCTGGGCTGGTGATCCTCCTGCTGTCGTGTTCAAAGCCCGGCGCCAGCGGCGGGCCCCTCGCGCAAACGGGTGCATTCGTCCCTCCCCCCGCCCCGGAGCGCTGGACACCCCGTGGTGGGGCATGAACTGCTGAAGGCACCCACGGCGTCGGCGGCCGGGTGCGTGCGTCCGGCTGGCCGTCGTGTCATCAGCTATCACGAGGAGCAATCGATGCCCGCCACTCCGCTGACCCCCGGCGAGCTGGACCAGGTGTTGACCGACCTACCCGGCTGGAGCGTGCGGGACGGCAGTCTCGCCGCGGACTTCAAGGCTGACCGGGCCAGCGTGCCGGGGCTGTATCTGGCGGTCGCCGCCGCCGAGGACGAGGCGAACCATCACGCCGCGATCCACATCCTCTACGGGACGATCGGCTTCGCACTCAACACCCATGACGCCGGGGACGCGATCACCGCTCTGGACACCGCACTCGCCGCCCGCATCAGCGCCTTGGCTGCCGAGCACGGAGCCGAGCCGGCCGGCGGCTGAAACCCGAACGTGCGGAGCGGGGTCGAGGCGGCGGCTGAGGGTGCCGCCTCGGAGCCCTGGTTCGGGGCGATATCGACCCAACACTTGGCCTGTTAGGGCTAGTTGAGCGTGCCCGAGCTCAGATGTTCCTCAGAGAATCCATGGTTTCCGTAGACGGCGAACCGTTCCTGCTAGCTTCGGCTCACCGACGGTCGCCGAAGACCCAACACCGATGACCGCCGAAGGCACCGAGACCCACCGTTCACCGCACTCTCCTCGTTCCTCCCGGTACGTGACGGCAACAGGGGGTACCCATGCACCACGTATGGCAGGCCATCGCAGCGGTCGTCGTTCTCAACCTCATTGGATTCACCGGCGCCTGGCTGTTCATCAGGTTGCACCGGGGGCGCGTCCGCTGGCACGGCTAGGGCCCTTCTTTCGGATCTTGCTGGGCTCGCGTGCCCGAGGACCGTGCTCGGGGACGGACCCAGCGATCTTTCCGTGACGACGTGACGGGTGCCCGGTCGGGCCGCGGCACCCGGATCGCCGGTGTGATCGGCAGGAGATCCCGGCTGCGGCAGACCTCGCAATGAGCCTCGCACGATGGTCCCGGACCTGCGAAGGGACCTCGCCTCGGCCTCGGAAAACGAAACGTGCAGAATGAACCCATGTCGATATCGAATACCCCGAAAACGGCAACGGTCGACGATGCTGCGCTGGTCAGCGACGTCCTGACCCGTGCATTCGACGATGACCCGATGATGCGTTCCTTCTTCCCGGAGGACGCCTCGCGCGAGGCCAACCTCAGCCGCTACTTCTCGACGATCTTCACCCGGCAGTACGTGCGCCACGCCGTGTGCGAGGTCACCGACAAGGCCGCTGCGTTCTGGGTGCCGCCGGAGGGGCAGGCCAAGGCCGTGCCCGATGCGGAGACCATCCAGGAGCTCCTGAACATCCTCGGCGACCGCGCGGGGGTCTTCAAGAACACCGTGGAGACGGCCGCCAAGCACACTCCCCAGGAGCCGCACTGGTACCTGGCGCTGATCGGTGCCGACCCCGCGGCCCAGGGCCAGGGGCATGGGGCCGCGCTGCTGCGCTCGGGCCTGGCGAAGGCCGATGCGGCGGGTCTGCCCGCGTATCTGGAGTCGTCCAAGCCGGACAATCTCCCGTTCTACGAGCACTTCGGGTTCACCGTCCGCCACGAGCTCCAACTGCCGGACGGCGGACCGGTGCTGTGGGCGATGTGGCGCGAACCGCGCGCCGCGACCGGCGCATAGCCGACCGGCACAACCGGCCCGACCCACAGAACCAGGCCGACCCGCACAACCAGCCCGACCCGCAGAACCAGCACGATCCGCGCCGACACCCGGCGCACCGCCCCCGAACGCGCGCCGATGACACCGGCGTACGGCTCAGTCCGTGGGGCGCCCGTCGTCCGCCCGGAGGCGGGCCAGGACCTGTTCCCCCGTGGGACAGCCTGTATCCCGTCTCCAGGCTCTCGTCCCGGGCGATCTCCCTTTCCGAGCCCCCAGTTCTGCGGTCCCGGTGGCGGACGCACCCGTCGGCCCGGTCCAAGGCTGGACCGGGCCGGCGGGAGGAATCCGCGTCAGATGAGATCCCTCTCGTCATCAGGGTGGTACGTGGCCAGCGCCCAGATGATGAACACGTCGATCGCGATCATGATCACTGCCCAGATCGGGAGATAGGGCAGGAACAGGAACTGTGCGATCAGACTGATCGAGGCGAAGAAGATGCCCGTGTACCGCGCCCAGGACTGGTTGGACAGCACGCCCCAGCCGGTGATCAGCAAACAGATGCCGAGCACGAGGTGGATCCAGCCCCACCCGGTCAGATTGATCTTGTAGACGTAGTCGCCGACCCGGGTGTAGACGTCGTCCTTCGCGATGGCGGAGATGCCCTGAAGGATGGCGAGCACGCCGTTGCAGATCATCAGGATGCCCGCGAAGACGACCCCTCCGACCGCCCAGCCGCTGTTGCGGCCGGATCGATAGCCGGAGCCGTGACCGGAGGTGGTGGTGGGTCTCGGCGGTGGTGTCCCGGTCGGCTGCGATGCACTGCTCATGGGACGTCCCTTCATTGGCTCCTTGCCCCGTGCGCCCATCGCGGACGGGAATTCGAGCCTCAGCCCGTGCCCGACCCACCGCCATCGGTGTTCGGCCGTTCGGGTGACG
Source organism: Streptomyces sp. NPDC005963 (assembly GCF_040638655.1). NCBI lineage: Bacteria > Bacillati > Actinomycetota > Actinomycetes > Kitasatosporales > Streptomycetaceae > Streptomyces > Streptomyces sp. NPDC005963. The sequence continues at coordinate 195,277 of NZ_JBEXVD010000009.1, forward strand.
GCGGCGGCGTGGACCGTCCCGCCCCTCTCCGCTCGGGGGCCGGTTCCCCAGCGACCAGTTCCACCAGCGCCAGAGCGAACAGCAGCGCCAGGGCCAGCCCCACCACCACCCACGCCGTCGGATAGCTCCAGAACACGTACGCCAGCACCGCCCCCGCCACCAGCACCCACACGACCCAGCGCCGGTAGCGACGCACCCACGGCCCCACCGGACCCGTGTGCAGCCCGGCCCGCGCGGCCGTGGCCCGTACCGCACCGAGGCCCGTGTGCCACATCTGCTGGACGAGGGCGGCCCAGCGCCCCGGGCCGGTGAGCCAGGCCGCGAGGGCCACCACGATTCCGAGCGCGACCACCGTGCGAACCGTGGTGCGCAGATACCGGACGAGAGCGTCGTACACCGAGCCGGCAGCGGACTGGGACACGTCGGACGGCAGGGCGTCCAGATAGACCGCCCGGAAGCCCGTCAGAGCCGCCCCCAGCAGCAGCAGTGCAAACGCCACCCCCAGCGCGGCGGCGACCAGCGCCCTACGGCGGCGCACCGCGAGCAGTACGCCCACCACGACCAGCAGCAGGGCCAGCACCGGTAGCCAGAACCCGGCGATCTGGAGCAGCCGGAACCCCGTCTTGACCTTGCCGATGTCCTCCGACTTGAACACCGTGAACTCGGCGTTGACCTCGGGAATCCGCTCGGCCGCCGTCAGCCCGTCGTCGACCAGGCGCTGTTTCACCTGGTCGACGACGGGTCCCAGATCGATCTTCACGGCGTCGTTCGTGAGTTTGACCGCGCCACCGCCGTTGCCGGTGAGGGCCTTGTCCACGGCGTCATGGACCTTGCGGTTGGCGTCGACCCAGACCGTCTTGAACGCGTCGGAGGCGACGACCTCCTGCGACTTGTCGTGGACGAAGCTGCGCAGTGCGCTCTCCAGCGAGTCGCCCAGTTTGCCGAGCGCCTTGGTGAGGCGCGGTCGATCGGCGGGAGCGACGCCCTCCAGGACCGAGTTGAGGTCGATGTGCTCCATCACGGCATCGGTGACCCGGGTGGCGACCGCGTTCTGTACGTCCGCGTCGGAGGCGAGCGGGGCGACCGTGTCCACGTATCGGTCGGTGTTGCCGACCTCGTCCGCGCTCCAGGCGGCCACCGCGCCCAGCGGTGCGAGGACACAGCCGATGACGATGAGCAGTGCGGAGAAGAACGAGCGCACCCGGTGGTGGCCGGGTGGTGGCCGGTCCGCCGAGGACTCCAGGGCGGCGACCCGGGCCCTGAGATGATCCAGTTCGTCCGCCATGGCCGTACGCCTCCCACTCGCCGTCAGGGCCTCCCACTCGCCGTCTGGTCAGCGAACCCGAAACGGGGAGCGGCGGCGAACGCAGGACGGCCGTCCGGGTGGAGCCACCCGAATGCAGCGCGCCCGGGCGGCCCAACGGCTCCCTCCTGCCTTTGCATGGGCTCATGCATCGCAGGGAAGAGCGCACGGGGGCCGCGCCGAGCCGTACGGCCGGCGGCAGCGGGCGGATGGTCGCGTGAGTGCGGCGGCGGCGCCCGGTGACGCCTCGGGGACCCTCACGCTCCGCGACACCATCCGTAGCCGCGGCTATCTCAAACTGCTGCTGCTGTCCGTGCTGATCGGGGTGCCCATCGCCCTGGCCTGCTTCTTCTTCGTCAGCGCACAGCACGCCCTGCAACGCGCCATCTGGGAGGACCTCCCGCAGGCGGCCGGCTACGACGAGCCGCCCTGGTGGTGGCCGCTGCCCGCACTGCTGCTCGCGGGGCTGATCCTCGCACCGATCGTGACGCGGCTGCCGGGCCGCGGTGGCCATCAGCCGGTGCACGGCCTCGGCGGTCCGCCGCTGGGCCCCGACGCACTGCCCGGTGTGGTGCTCGCGGCCCTCGCCACCCTGCCGTTGGGCGTGGTGCTCGGACCGGAGGCGCCGCTGATGGCGCTCGGCAGCGGGCTGGCGCTGCTCGCCGTGCGGTCGGCGAAGCGCGCCGAGGACCCCCAGATCGCCTTGGTGTTGGGGACGACGGGTTCCACGACGGCGATCTCCACCATCCTGGGTGGCCCGTTGGTCGCTGCCGTGATGGTGGTGGAGGCGGCCGGACTCGCCGGTCCGCAACTGGCCCTGTTGCTGTTGCCGTGTCTGTTGGCCAGCGGTGTGGGTGCGTTGGTGTTCACGGGCTTCGGGAACTGGACCGGCCTCTCCATCGGAGCGCTGGAACTGCCGTCCGTACCGCCGAACGTGAGCCCGGACGCCGGTGACTTCCTGTGGGGCGTGCCGGTGGCGGTGGTGATCGGTGTGGTGGTGACGTACACGCATCGCATCGGCTATGTGTCCCTGCGCTGGACCGCGCGGCAGACCGCCCTGCGTACGGTGGCGTGTGCGGTGGCCGTGGGGGTGTGCATCGCCGTGTACGCGCTGGTGACGGGTCGTTCGCCCGCGGAAGCGGCGCTGTCGGGACAGGTGATGCTCGGTGCGCTGGCCGCGGATCCCCATGCGTGGTCGGTGGGGGCGCTGTTGGCGTTGGTGTTGTGCAAGGGCGTGGCGTGGGGCATCAGCCTGGGTTCGCTGCGCGGTGGGCCGATCTTCCCCGCGGTGCTGTTGGGTGCGGCGATCGGGGTGGCCGCTTCGGGGTTGCCGGGGCTGGGGGTGACACCGGGGTTGGCGCTCGGCATGGCGACCGCTTCGGCGGTGGTGACCCGGTTGCCGGTGACCAGCTCCGTACTGGCCGTGCTGCTGATGGACAAGGACGCGGCGAACCAGATGCCGTTGATCGCGGTATGTGCGGTGGTCGGTTTTGTCACCGCGCAGCTGTTGGAGAAGCAGCAGCGCTGAAGTGCCGGAGGAACAGGGCCTCGACCTGGGCCATGTGCTCGATCTCGGTGGGGTCAACGCTCTCGTTGGGTGCGTGGATGAGGCACCGGGGCTCCTCCACTCCCATGAGGACGATCTCGGCGCGCGGATAGGTGGCGGCGAGGACGTTGCAGAGCGGGATGGAACCGCCCTGGCCGAGGAAGGACATCGGCCGGCCGTACACCTCGGCCATGGCCGTGCCGAGTGCCGCGTACGCGGGGCCGTCGGTGGCGGCGCGGAAGGGTGCTCCGGTGCCCTCCGGTTCGATGTCGACGCGCACGCCCCAGGGTGCGGCGGCCCGCAGATGGGCGATCAGCGCCGCGCACGCCGTCTCCGCGTTCATGCCGGGCGGTACGCGCAGGCTGACGCGGGCGCGGGCGGTGGCGGGCACGGCGGCGGACGAGCCGACGACCGGGGGACAGTCGATGCCGAGGACGGTGACGGCGGGCCGGGCCCACAGCCGGTCGGCGACCCGGTCGGTGCCGGTCAGTCGTACTCCGTCGAGCACCCCGGCGTCCGTGCGGAACTGCTCCTCGTCGTAGCCGACGCCGTCCCAGGTGCCTTCTGCGTCCAAGCCGTCGATCCTGGTGGCGCCGGTCTCGGGGTCGCGCAGCGAGGCCAGCATCTGGATCAGTGCGGCGAGCGCATCGGGGGCGGGGCCACCGAACATGCCCGAGTGGACCTCGCCCTGGAGGGTGTCCACGGTGACGACGACGGCTGCGAGCCCGCGCAGGGAAACGGTCGCGGTGCCGATGCCCACGGCCGCGTTGCCGGTGTCGCAGACCAGGAGGGCGTCCGCGAGGAACTCCTCGGGGTGCTCGGTGACGTACGCCTCCAGGCCGCCGGTGCCCTGCTCTTCGGAACCCTCGGCGACGAATCGCAACCCGACGGGGATGTCGTCCCCGAGCGCCCGCAGCGCGGTCAGGTGCATCACGATGTTGCCCTTGCAGTCGGCGGCGCCGCGCCCGTACCAGCGGCCGTCGCGTTCGGTGAGGGTGAAGGGCGGGGTGGTCCAGGCGTCGTCGTCGAGCGGCGGTTGGACGTCGTAGTGGCAGTAGAGCAGCACGGTCGGGGCGCCGGGCGGGGGTGGGCGGTGTCCGATGACGGCATGGCTGCCGTCGGGGGTCTCGACGAGTCGTACGTCGTGCAGTCCGGCGTCGGTGATGGCGTCGGCGACCCAGCGGGCGGCCTTATGGCACTCCTCGGGCGGGTACTGGCGGGGGTCGGCGACCGAGGGGATGGCGACGAGTTCGGTGAGGTCGGTCTTGGCCCGTGGCATCAGGTCGGTGATGCGTCGGCGCAGTTCGGTGTCGGCGCTGCTGGCCTGGGCGTTCATGTCGGTGCCTCGTCTCTCGGGGCGCTTCGCCACCTCGGCGGCCGGCTCATCGGCGGCCGGCCCGTCGGGGGCATATGCCCCCGTCGTCGTGGGGTGTCGACCGGGTCAGTCGCGTACGGTGTCGTCGGTCTTGAGGTCGTCGACCGCATCGCGGACCTTGTCGATCTTCTCCGGGCAGTAGAGGTCGACGATCATCGCTTCGGCCTCCACCACCTGGGAGTCGGCGATGATGGGCCGCTGCCCGGGGCCTGCGGCGCCGTTGGAGAGGTTGATGCGCCACAGCGCGGACTTCAGCGCACTGGCCGGGTCCTCGCAGACCACTCCGCCGTCCGTGCCCAGGACCCGCGCGATGGTCGACGTCTTCGGGCGCGGCAGTCCTGCGGCCTCCAGGTCGGAGGCGAGTTGGTCGGCCTTGCGGGCGGCCTCGTTGGTGACCTTGACCTTGTTGTACTGGATGACTCCGACGATCGCGAGCGCGACCAGCAGCACGATCGCACCGATGTAGATCCACTTGTGTTCGGAGGCGAACCGCGTCGGGCTCATGACGCGCTCCCGTCAGCCGTGGCGTTCTCGGCGTTCTCGGCGGTCTTCCAACTGGGCTTGCGGAACTTCAGGAACGCCCAGGGGATCAGCAGCCCGAGGATCACCAGTCCACCGCCGACGATCAGGACGTACGCGCCCACGCTGCCGCCGCCGAACTGCGACGGCGGTACGAAGCCGATGGCGAGCGCGGCCAGCGATGCCAGCAGACCGACCGTGCAGAGCACTCCCAGCAGGGGTGCGCGATAGCCGCGGGGGTGGTCGGGCTGGTTCTTCCGCAGGCGCATCGCGGCCACGAACATCAGCAGGTAGACGATCAGATAGACCTGGGTGGTGATGGTGGAGAAGATCCAGTAGACGCTGGAGACGTTCGGCAGGAACGCGTACATCAGGGCGATGATCGTGGTGATGATGCCCTGGGTGACCAGGATGTTCTGCTGGATGCCGTTCTTGTTGAGCTGTTGCAGGAACGGCGGTAGATAGCCCTCCTGCCGGGAGATCTCCAACAGGCCCTTGGAGGGGCCGGCGAGCCAGGTCAGCATTCCGCCGAGGGCCGCGGAGACCAGCATCACGGCGGCGATCGGGGTGAGCCAGCCGATGTGGAAGTACGAGAAGAAGGCGTCGAACGCCTGCATCACTCCGGCGGTCAGGCTCAGCTGCCCGGACGGGACGACCCAGCTGATCGCGAGCGCCGGCAGGATGAAGATCAACAGGACCAGTCCCATGGCCAGGAACATGGACTTCGGGTACTCGCGCGGCGGGTCCTTGAGCGAGGAGACGTGCACCGCGTTCATCTCCATGCCCGAGTAGGAGAGGAAGTTGTTGACGATCAGCACCAGGCTGGCCAGCCCCGCCCACTGGGGAAGCAGGTTCGAGGCGGTCATGGGCGCGGCGGAGGGGTTGCCCTGGCCGAGGAAGACGATGCCGAGGACGACGAGGATCGTGCCGGGCACCAGCGTTCCGATGACCAGGCCCCAGGACGAGAGCCCGGCGAGCGCCTTCGTCCCCCGCGAGGAGACCCAGACACCGGTCCAGTACAGGACCATGATGACGATGGCCGTGTAGAGGCCGTTGGAGGCGAGCGCCGGATCGATGACGTAGGCGATCGTGCTCGCCACGAACGCCAGCAGGCTCGGGTAATAAAAGATTGTCATAGCAAATTGGCACCAAACCGCCAGAAATCCCAAGGGTTTGGACAGACCCTCGCTCACCCATCGGTACACGCCGCCGGACCAGCCGGACGCCAGTTCGGCGGAGACCAACGCGGTCGGCAGCAGAAAGACGATCGCGGGGATGAGGTAGAGGAAGACGCAGGCCAGGCCGTAGACCGCCATGGTGGGCGCGGCACGCAGACTCGCGACGGACGCCGTGGTCATCAGGGCCAGGGTCAGCCAACTCAGGGTGGGATTGGCCGGTCGGCCGACCGCTTTGGTACGGGTCGTCTGCCGCGGAAGGTCCGCGGGCACGTCCATGGAACTCATGGGCACCTTCCCCCGTGCTGGCCGCTCGGTGGCGAACCGCCGCGTGGCGTGTGGTTCGTCCCAGAGTCGACGGGGCGCGGGGACTTTGCATCCGGTGACCGGCCGACCGAGTGACGGGCCGTCCGCTTCTCCGGAAGTGACGGCGGCCCCACCGGTGATCGGTGGGGCCGCGATGCTGAGGTATGCCGTGTTGGGGTGTGCCGTGCCGACGGCTCGTTGAACGGGCCGCGCTCGGCTCAGCGGTCCACGGAGTCCGTCGCCCTGCTGGTGGCCGATCCGCTGTGGTGTCCGGTGCGGTGGGCGGTCACCTTGACCGTGATCCGCTTTCCGCCCTGTGCCGGCTTCAGCGTCAGACTGGACCCGGTCGCCCCGGCGATCGCCCGCCCGTCGGCGTACCACTGATAGGCGTACGACGTCGGCTTGGGCGACCAGGTGCCGCGCTTCGCCTTCAGGGTGCGGCCGACGTCGGCCGTCCCCGTGATCCGCGGCGCCTTGTCGGCCTTCGGCGCACTGCCCGGTACGACCGTGCTCGGTGCACTGGTGGACGTACCGTCCTGGTGGCCGACCCGACGGGCGGTGACGCTGACCGTGAGCTGCTGGCCCACCAGCGACGACGGGACGGTGTAGGTGGCGGAGGTGGCGCCGGAGATGCTGCGCCCGTCCGCCTTCCACTGGTAGCGGTAGGACGCCGCCGCGGGCGTCCACCCGCCGGTGATCGCGCTGACCTTGGCCCCCGCGCGTACGGTCCCGCTGATCCTGGGCGCCTTGGTGTTCTTCAGGGGTGCGCCCGGTGTGACGGTGAACGTGCCCCGGCCGAACTCCCAGCCGTAGTGGGTGGTCACACTGGCGGTCCAGGCTCCCGGTGCGGCACCGTCGAGGTCGAGGGCCACGGTCAGCGAACGCCGGTCGGGTGAGACGGCGACCGGGGTGGACTCGATCGTCTTCCCCTTGCGCTGGATGCGGACCGTGTCCTTCTGGTGCAGTGCGGTGCCGGTGAGGGTGAGGACGGTGTCGGTGCCGCTGACCCCGGTGGCCGGGCTGATCGTGCCGACCGTGCGCGACTCGTTGCCGCACAGGCTGGAACGGCAGTCGAAGGCGGCGCGGTAGGTGGTCTGCGACTCGCGCTCGGGGAGCCCGATGACGAGGGTGGTGGGCAGGGGCGGGGCCGTGGTGGGCTCGTCGGTGGCGCACCGGTAGCGGCCGGTGCGGGTCGTGGTGCAGCCGTTTTCGAGTGCACTGCCGTAGAGCCGGGGCACCACGGTCCGGCCGCGCTCGGCGTCTCCCGTGGCGCTGGTGACCGTGGCGTTGAACTGGTCGCTGGTGCCGGTGGGCAGTGCCGCGCAGACGGCCGTGTTCTGCTCGGTCAGCGATCCGGTGAGGGCACCGAAGCCGTAGCTGACGTTGGGGACGCGGAGGCATTCGGGAGCCGGTCCGCTCGCGGTGCCGATCCGCAGGGCGTCGAAGCGGTAGCCCGGGGCGACCTCCCGGCCCTGGGGCACGGTGACGATGACCTGGTAGCTGGTGGAGCCGGTGACAGCGCAGGCCCGGGCGCGGTAGCCGCAGGTCGTGATCGCACCGTCCGCGCCGTGGGCGACGGTGTGGGCGGTCGCCTGCTCGTCACGGGCGTTCAGATAGAGCGTGTCCTTGGGGTCTTCGGTGGTCACCTGTCGGCACTGGAGGGTGCCCGCGGGGCCGGTCGCCCCCGTGGTGGACGGACCGCCCACTGCGGTCGCCGGGGTGGGGATGCAGCCCTTGGCGGTGGCGGTGACATCGCGGCGGGTGAGGGCGTACGCACCGTTGGCGTCCTCGGCCGAGAAGATCACGGTGTAGGCGGCGCCGGGAGCGAAACCGCAGGTGGTGTGCGCGTACTGGCCGGGCCGCAGGGCACAGACCTTCGTACCCGTGGGGTTGACGACCGTGACGACGGCGTTGCTCGTGCCCTGTGCCGTGTGCAGTTGGAGGTTCTCCATCGCACTGTGGTCGTCGGCCGGGATCGTCAGACAGTGCGAGAACACACCGCTGCCGGTGGTGAGCTGGGCGGCGGCCGTGGTGGCGCCGAAGTCACCGGCGGGTACGACGGTGCAGCCTTCGGCCGTGTCGGTGCGGTACAGGGCCATCGCATAGGTGCCGGTGGGCTGGAACGACTCGCCCGCCGTGATCAGCATCCGGTGCGGGGCCTTGCCGGTGAGTCCGCAGGTGCCCTCGTTCAGGGTGGACCAGTCGCACCGCTGGGTGCCGTCGGCGTCGAGGACGACCGCCTCGGGGTCCACCTTGACCGCACCGCGGTTGCCCACGGCTGCGAGTCGGGACCCGGCCGGCTGCGGCAGGATCAGACAGTCCGTCTCGCCCGCGGCCTCGAAGTCGCCGAGGTGGCCGCCGAGCACGGCGGGTCGACAGCCGTCGCTGGCGGTGCGGTCGTAGACGAGCGTGGCCTGGTCGGTGATCAGGGTGTAGTCGGCCGAGTCGGGCAGTTGGCACTGGCCCCACGGCTTGCAGACGGTCTTCCCGGTCCGGTCGTAGACCTTCACTCCAGACCGTACGCCCGCGTCCGAGACCTGGTGCATCTCGTAGCTGCCGGCGGTGGGAGAGGAGAAAATCTTGCAGCCGGTGGCGGTGGCCGCCGCGGGCGCGGAGTCATAGGCGTTCAGGGGGGCGTTCGCACAGCCCGAGGGGTCGGACAGCCTTCGGACGCTCAGCGCGTACGGGGCCGGGAAGCCGCCGTCGGACTGCTTGATGCGGGCGATCACCCGGTAGGGGCCGTCGCCGGGCAGCACGCATCCATCACTGCCGTCGGCGTTGGTACGGGGGCAGATGCGGGCGCCGGAGCGGTCGGTGATCCACTGATCGCCGGGGAAGTCGACCATCACCCGCTCGCCGGACCGGCCGCGGAACGGCTGGCACAGCAGTTCCAGTGCACTGTCCAGCGAGCCGCTGACGGCGGGGGTCGCCCAGGAGGTGTCCGTCTCACGACGGCAGCCGGTGGTGTCGCCGAGGGCGACGGCGGCGAGAGCGGTCCGGCTCTCGGCGGAGCCGTAGTTCACGACCTTCACGGTGAACACACCGGCGCGGGGCAGGGTGCACCAGCCGGCTCCGCCGACCGCGTCGTAGCAGTCGAGCTGGCGGGCGCCGTCGAAGGCGAGTGCGTGGGAGTTGCCGCGCTGGCGGTCGAGGAGGATCCGGTGGAGTCCGGGACGCTCGGCGGTGACGGTGTAACAGACGCTGTCGTCACCGGGGACCGTGGCCCGGCCGGCGGTGTGACCGGATTCACCGAAAGAGGACAGCGGGAGCGCCCTGCACGCGGTGATATCCGCGGGCGCCGGTTCCGCAACGGCCTCGGCGGGCGGGCGCGGATCCACCTTCGCGAGCCCCACGGACGCGGACGAGGCGGCGTTCTTGGAGTCATTGACCGTGCGGTCCGTCGACTCCTGCTGCGGAGCCGCCTTTCCCCGCTCGGGCACCCAATCGACCACTCCGGGCACCACCATGGACAACAGCACGGACAAGGTCAGCAGTGCTGCGACATACGACGCGGATTTCAGCAATCTCACAGCCGTAGAAGGGTGGTACGGCACAACGTCCCCCCGGACCGGCGAATGGCTTGGGCGCGCCGCGGCCAATCCGTAACAGGGGCCTGTGTGACGCGTGTGGTGAATCCTTGCGATGATCCCATAAATGTCTCTTGAGGGGTACACATAAAGCCAGCTGAGGCAGCCGACTTCCGGCCACCATGGCCGTGATTTGCCCTCGGAAGTCATGGCACGAATGGGGAATGCCGCCCGCCTCCCCAGCCCCGGCCCCCTCCTTCGTCTTCCGCAGCCCCCATGGCCCCCTCCGTACGGTCCTGGCCTGCGGAACTCTGCCGTCCAGTAGCCGTCCGATGGCACACTGACGCCCGGCCGTCCGAAGGAGCTCCACCGTGCCGATGATGCGCAAGCTGCGCCGAGCGATCAGCCGCACCTACCGCCGCGCCACCGTCGATCTCAGCCACCCGGCGCGCTCCCCCCTGGGCAGCACGGTCGTCAACTGCGTGGTGTACGAGGACGGTGTGCGCCAGCCCTGCGACGGCGACGCCCAGAAGGCACTGCGGCAGGTGCGGGGATCGGACGGCCGCGGCTTCGTCTGGTTCGGGCTGCACGAACCGACCGCGCTGGAGTTGGCCGTCTTCGCCGAGATGTTCGGACTCCATCCGCTGGCCGTGGAGGACGCGGCGCTGGCGCAGCAGCGGCCCGGGCTCCAGCGCTACGAGCCCGTGCGCGGCCAGACCCGGGGGGACACGCTCGTCGCGGTGTTCCGAACCTGCCGCTACCTCTCCGATCCGCAGTCGCCGTCGGGCGGGGAAGTGGTGGACACCGGAGATCTGATGGTCTTCATCGGCTCCGACTTCGTCCTCACCGTGCGGCACGGAGGACATGGCTCACTCGGCCCGCTCCGCGAGTCGCTGGAGGCCCGGCCCGAGCAGTTGGCCAAGGGACCGGCGGCCGTACTGCACGCCATCGCCGACCAGATCGTGGACGACTACCTCGCCGCCGCCGACGCCGTACAGCACGACATCGACGAGGTGGAGACCGCGGTCTTCAGCGAGCAGGCCGGTCGTCATGACGCGGGCCGCATCTACCAGCTCAAGCGGGAGCTCCTCGAACTCAAGCGGTCGGCCGGTCCGCTGGAGCGACCCATGCGGGCCCTGGCCACCACACCGCTCGCTCCGGCGGGCCCTGCGATGCAGCCGTACTTCCGGGACGTCGTCGACCACCTGGCCCGACTGGGCGAACAGCTCGCTTCCTTCGACGCGCTCCTCGACTCCATCCTCCAGGCCCACCTGGCACAGGTGACGGTCGCCCAGAACGAGGACATGCGCAAGATCACGGCATGGGCGGCGATAGTCGCCGTGCCGACGATGGTGTGCGGGATGTACGGGATGAACTTCGAGCACATGCCGGAACTGCGCTGGACCTACGGCTATCCCCTGGTGCTCACGGTGATGGTGACCGCCTGTGTGACCATCCACCGGAGCTTCCGCCGCAACGGCTGGCTCTGAGCCCCGATGCCCGGGCGCCCCCGTTCGGGTCGCCGCGTCCGGCATCGGCGGTCCGGATCAGGACATTCCGGTGCCGACCGCGGGGCGAACGGCGAAGGCCGAGGCGTCCTCCAGCCAGGCCGTGTCCACCAGCGGTCCGTCCAGGAGGACCCCTGCGACCCGCTGCGACCGGATGAGGTGGAGGGTGCTGGACCACAGTCCTCCGCCCGGCGCCGGATCGACCACCTCGGCGACCACGGGCCACTTGCGTGCCCGTGCGTAGAGCCGAAGGCCCGCCAGCCCGGACGGCTGACCGGTGGCGTACAGCACCACCCCGGCTCGACCTGCATCGGACGAGCCGTCAGGAATGCCGGCGGCGGAGTCCGCGAGGCGGGCGCAGCGCAGGCGTTGCAGCGGTGTTCGTCTCATACAGCGACGATGCCGCTACTCGGCGCGAAGGTGAAGTCCACAACCGGATGACTCTGTGAAATCTCCAGACCATGCGTCACACGGGACACAGGAGTGTCCTTCTGTCCGTCTCCGACCCCCTTCCGAGGCCCTCGCCCTTTCGACGTGGAGGGGGCACTCAATTCCATGCATGAGGATCTTGAAACCTCGGTCGGCGAACACCGTTTCACCATTCAACTCCGTTGTTGCCCCAGCCCTTTGGGACGCCCGTTGAGCATGAGGCATTTCCGTCCCCGCGGACAGGAGAACCCGTGGGGTGAATGGTGCGGGGATCGAGAGCCGACGTCCGATCAGGCCCTTTGGCCCTGGCGTCCGTTCCCGGGGCTTTCGACTACAGCAGGGTGACGAACAGTCCGAGGGTCATGACGGCGACCACACAGCCGTAGAGCGCGAGCGTCACCGAACGCGCTTCGTCGGAGGGGTCGGTACGGCCCGCGCTGGAGAACCGGAGCGCCGAGGTGCCCAGCAGGGCGAGTGCCGCTGCGGAGCAGACGGCGACCATGGGTACGGAGAGTGCGGCGATCAAGAGACTCATCACCCGGCGAACCTCTCACGGCCCGTCAGATTGCGCATTCCGGGCTACTCCAGCGGGGGCAGATGGGGCACGCGGTGATGCTGGGGGCCACCTCTGTGGCGCCAGTGCTGCTGGTGAAGCATGTGGGTGACGTGTCAGACAAACGTCTAATTCGGCTATCCGGGCGACACTCCGCGACACGGACCGCCCTGCCCCTACCGTACGAATGTGGCGGGATGGCAGCAGTTGAGCGCGTTGGGGATCGCGGCGATTGTGGGTTCGCAAGGGGTGGCCGTGGCCGCTGTTGCGACCGGGGCCGCGAGGGAGCCGGTACATGCGTCGGTGTCCGTGCCGGTGGCCCCACCGGACCACGGGGCAAACGGCGCAGACGACGGTCGAGTGGGTACACCCGATCGACCGACCGCCGACGCCACGACATCGGCACCGACACCGACACCGACACCGACAGACGCATCAGCTTCGGCACCGGCATCGGCATCGGCATCGGCATCGGCACCAGAAGAGGCCGAGCCGACGGCGGAGCAGCCCACCCCAGGGGAAACGAATCCTCCCGTCGACCCGGAGGGGGCGGCCCCGGAGGAATCGATCCCCCCGGTCGTCGAACAGAGCAAGCCCCAACAGCAGCCGGCAGCGGCAGCGGCAGCCGATGGTCAGCGGGACCCGAGCCCAACCGCTGATCGGCGCCCGGCCCTTGCTTCCCCTGGGGAAGAGATCGCGCCCACGGCGCCCGGGTCCGCCCGGAGCGGGCGCGCATCGGTGCCTCCGTCGACCCCACGGACGGGCGGCCACCTCGGTGAGCCCTCTGCATCTGCGCGGTTGCTCGATGTCTCGTCGACGGTGTGGTTGGCGCCCGGGTTGCCCTTCGAGGTCTCCACGCATGTCTCGGTCCCGGGTCTGGTCTGTGCTTCGACGTCCGTTTCGATCGCGGGCCCCCTTCCGCTGACGGTCGACGTCTCGGTGGCGGTGCACCTCTTCACCCACTGCCCTCCGCCCCCGCCGCCGCCCGAGCCGACCCCTTGTCCCACTCCCACACCGACACCCACTCCTACGCCCACCCCTACGCCGAGCCTCCCGCCCAAGCCGACACCCACCGGCCCGCGCCCTTCGCCCTCGCCTCCGACACCGCCGCCACCTGCGCCCACTCCCCCGCCGCCGCCCGCGCCGCCCGTGTCGGAGGCACCGCAGACGCCTCCGCCGCCCCCTGCCTCTGTGGCCCCTGCGCCCCCGGTCGAGCCGCCGCCGCCCTCCGTCGTCCCCGCTCACGCCCCTGCACCGCCCGCGCGACGACCGCTGCCGGCGCCCCCGCGTACCAGCCCGCCGCCGGTCGCACCGCCGCAGGCCGTCCCCGTGCGCCAGCACCGGCCGATCCCGGGGAAGCGGAAGTCCGACGGGCTGCCCCTGGTCGTCATCATGCTCACCACCACCACGCCCGCGGTCCTGGCCGCCGCGATCCTGCGGCCCCGGCGCGGTCGCTGACCGGACCCGACCGCCCTCGCGGCACACGGGCCACGGCACTGCCCGGAGCAACCCTGCCCACCGGGCCGAACAGAGCACTCAGCACCCCCGAACAGCACGGAGATCCCCATGTCCGAATGGCTGGTCCTGGCCCTCGCGATGGCCGCCGCCTGTGCCGTCGTACTCGCCGCAACCCTGCTCAGCCACCGCAGACGCGAGGCCCGGGCCCTCCCGGGCGACGACGACGACAGCGATGCGACCCCCGACGTCCTTGAGTACATGACGATGATGGTGGGCGTGGTGTACGCCATCGTCCTCGGGCTGGCCATCGCGGGCGTCTGGGAGGCACGGAGCACGGCCCAGGACGATGTGCGGCGCGAGGCGCAGGCGCTCTACGAGGTGACCCAGCGCGCCGAGGTCTTTCCCCCCGACATCCAGACGGAGCTACGGAAGGACATCGACCGGTACGTCTCGCACGTCGTCCACACGGAGTGGCCCCTGATGACCTCGGGCGACGAACTGCCCGACCGCGGGGCCCAGCTGCTCGACACCGTACGGAGCGATGTCGCCCAGCACGAGCCCTCGAACGAGCTGGAGGCCCAGGCGTACCAGCCCATGCTCGACCAGATCTCCATCGCCGACGACGCGCGCAACGCACGGGAGCAGAACGCGGGAGCGACGCTGCCGGGCGTGGTCTGGTTCGGTCTGATCATCGGCGCGCTGGTCACGGTGGGGCTGATCTTCACCATGCACATCGGGCGCTCCTTCCGGGAACTGCTGCTCGCCGGGCTGTTCAGCGCGCTGATCGCCTTCCTCCTCTTCTTGGTGTGGGACTTCGACGCACCGTTCGGGCGGTCGGGCTCGGACTCGGCCGATGCGTTCCGCCAGTTGTTCTCCGCCGCGAGATAGCGGCCGGCCGGGCAGGCCGGTGACTCGATGTGGGGTGTCCGTCGCTCGATGACGGGCACCCCACACGTCTGTCCGGCCCGCGGTAGGCGGCCGGAGATCTTTGAAGACCGAAAAACACCAGGTGAGAGGGGGTGTGATGGTGCTGGTGGCGTTGACTTGGGCAGGGGGGAATAGCGGGGAGGGGTGTCCCGTTGTACGATTTGATTCAAGATTCAACCACTTACTTCGAAGCCCTACCCGAGAGGTGAGCTCCATGCAGTTCGGCATCTTCACCGTCGGCGACGTCACCACCGACCCGACCAACGGGCGCACGCCGAGCGAGCACGAGCGGATCAAGGCGACGGTCGCCATCGCGCAGAAGGTCGAAGAGGTCGGACTCGACGTCTTCGCCACCGGCGAGCACCACAACCCGCCGTTCGTCCCCTCGTCCCCCACGACGTTGCTGGGACACATCGCGGCCCGCACCGAGAACCTGATCCTGTCCACCTCCACCACCCTCATCACCACCAACGACCCGGTGAAGATCGCTGAGGACTACGCCTACCTCCAGCACCTCGCCGACGGCCGCGTGGACCTGATGATGGGCCGGGGCAACACCGGGCCGGTCTATCCGTGGTTCGGTCAGGACATCCGACAGGGCATTCCGCTGGCGATCGAGAACTACGCCCTCGTCCACAAGTTGTGGCGACAGGACGTGGTGGACTGGGAGGGCAAGTTCCGTACGCCGCTCCAGTCCTTCACCTCGACGCCGCGCCCGCTCGACGGCGTACCGCCTTTCGTCTGGCACGGTTCGATCCGCTCCCCGGAGATCGCGGAACAGGCCGCCTACTACGGTGACGGCTTCTTCCACAACAACATCTTCTGGCCCATGAGCCACACCAAGAAGATGGTGGACCTCTATCGGAAGCGGTACGCGCACTACGGCCACGGCACGCCCGAACAAGCCATCGTCGGACTCGGCGGCCAGGTCTACATGCGCAAGAACTCGCAGGACGCCGTACGCGAGTTCCGCCCGTACTTCGACAACGCACCGGTCTACGGACACGGTCCCTCGCTGGAGGACTTCAGCGAGCAGACCCCGCTGACCGTCGGCTCCCCGCAGCAGGTCATCGAGCGCACGCTCGGCTTCCGCGATGCGGTGGGCGACTACCAGCGCCAGTTGTTCCTGATGGACCACGCGGGACTCCCGCTGAAGACGGTCCTGGAGCAGCTCGACATCCTCGGTGAGGAAGTCGTTCCGGTGCTGCGCAAGGAGTTCGCGAAGCTGCGGCCCGCCGGAGTTCCGGAGACCGCACCGCTGCACCCCGCCGTCACTACTGCCCGCAAGGAGGCCCAACAGTGAACCCGCAACAGACGCTGAAGCTGGTGGCCGTGTCCGCCGGGCTGAGCGTGCCCTCGTCGACCCGGCTGTTGGCCGACCGCCTCTCCGAGTCGGTGCGCCAGGGCCTGGCGGGACAGGGCGTCGACGTGGAGGTGCGCGTCATCGAACTCCGCGAGCTGGCCGTCCCCATCGCCAACCACCTGGTGACCGGGTTCCCGCCGCCCGCGCTCGACGAGGCCATCGAAGCCGTCACCGAAGCCGATGGAGTGATCGCGGTGACCCCGGTGTTCACGGCCTCGTACAGCGGACTGTTCAAGTCGTTCTTCGACCTGATCGATCCGGACGCCCTCACCGGGAAGCCGGTGCTCATCGGGGCGACCGGCGGCACGGCCCGACACTCACTGGTGCTGGAGCACGCGCTGCGTCCGCTGTTCGCCTATCTGCGGGCGATCGTCGCACCGACGGCCGTGTACGCGGCCTCGGAGGACTGGGGCGGCACAGGGGATGCGCTCACTGACACCCTGCCGGTGCGCATCGACCGGGCCGGCGAGCAGTTCGCCCGGCTGATGGCGAGCACTCCGCGACGGGAGCCGGTGGACACCTCACCACTGGCGGCGCTCCCCATCGCCTGAGAAGAGCGCGGCACCAGTGGCGCAGACAGTCACACGGCCCGGGTCGATACGACCCGGGCCGTGTTTCCGTCCCCAACCCCCTGAACGGCAGGGAGTACGGCTGCGCCCCAGGTCACGGGCGTGCTAGGCGGCAGCGGCAGCCGGTCGCGCCCCATCCCATATGCGGGATGTCAGTGGTGCCTCCTATGGTTTCGTCATGACCCCTGCACTGATCGGGCGCGACCACCCCGCGGGCGTCCTCAAGGCCGAGATCGACCGGGCCACACAGAGCCACGGCGGCCTTGTGCTGGTCACCGGCGAAGCCGGCATCGGAAAGACCTCGCTGGTCACGGAGGCTGCCGACGAGGCACGTCGACGCGGGGCACTGGTGCTCGGCGGCTCCTGCTGGGATTCGGACAGTGCTCCGGGGTACTGGCCCTGGGTCCAGGTGGTGCGAGGACTGCGGCGCAGCCTCGGAGACGAATGGCCGCAGATCGAGAAGGCCGCCGGCAGACAACTCTCGGCGCTGCTCGGTGAACAGCACGGCGATGCGCGCGAGCGGGACGAGAGCTTCGCCCTCTACGACGCGGTGACGACCGCCCTCGTCACCTCCTCCCACCAGCGGCCGGTGATGGTGGTGCTCGACGATCTGCACTGGGCGGACACCGCCTCGCTCAAACTGCTCGAATTCGCCGCACAGCACGCCTGGTTCGAGCGGTTGCTCCTGGTGGGGACCTATCGGGACGTCGAGGTGGAAGCCGCCGACCACCCCTTGCAAGGGCTGATCCTGCCGCTGACGGCCCGCGCCGCGGCGACGGTGACGCTCACCGGACTCGCCCGGGACGACGTAGGGGCGCTGATCGCCCTGACCACCGGCGTCGAACCGGAAGCCCCCCTGGTCGACGAGGTCTTTCGACGCACCGGGGGCAATCCCTTCTTCGTGGAGCAGACGGCCCGGATCTGGCGCAGCGGCAGTCCGGTCACCACCGTCGCCCCGGGTGTCCGCGAGGCGGTGCGGCGTCGGCTGGCGCTCCTGCCGGAACCGGTGATCTCCCTGCTGGAGACCGCCGCCGTGCTGGGGCGGGAGATCCACCGCCAGGTGCTCGCGGCGGCCGTCTCCACCCCGGTGCCGCAGGTCGATCGACTGCTGGAGCGGGCGGTCACCGCCCGACTGGTGACGGTCAGGCCCGGTGGACTGTTCTCCTTCGCCCATGACCTCGTGCGCGAGACGCTGTACGACGAGTTGAGCGAGGCGCAGCGGCGGGCCCGACACTCCTCGGTCGTCCAGGCACTGGAGGCGACACCCACCCTCGGCGAGAAGGTGGTGCCGGCCGATCTGGCACGTCACGCCTATCTGGCGGGTGAGGAGTTGGATCGGACGAAGCGGGTCGAGCTGTTGCTGTTCGCCGCGCGGGACGCATCGAGCAGGCTCGCGGGCGAGGAGGCCGTCGGACACTATCGACGGGCGATCGAAGCCGCGGGGGACGACACCCGTAGGGCGGTGCTGCTCCATCTCGACCTGGGCGGCGAACTGGTCCACCAGAGCGAGGACGCGGCCGGTCTGCACTCCTTCGAGCAGGCAGTCGAGTTGGCCCGGTCACTGCGCGATCCGGAGCTGTTGGCGCGGGTCGCCATCACCATCCACCAGAACGACCACTTCGCGCCGGGGCGGGCGCACCACACGCAATTGCTGCGGGACGCACACCGTGCGCTCATCGGCAGCGGCGACGAACCGACGCTCTCCCCCGAACTGCTGGCGCAGGAGCTGGCCGTGCGGGCGACCGCATTGGCGCGCAACGGGGACGACGACGAGGCGCTCGCCTTCTCGCTATGGGCCCGGCATGACGCGATCTGGGGTCTCGGCACCGCCGAGCAGCGGTTGGCGCTCACCGCCGAGATGATCGACGTCGGCCATCGCACCCGTAACCGGGAGATGGAGATGCACGCCCACTCCATGCGCTGGGTGACATTGCTGGAGCTGGCCGACCCGCGCTACTTCGATCAGCTGCGCGCCTTCAGCACCCTCGCGGAGCGGGCCGAGCTGGTGCGCTTCGAGATGGCTCGGATGCTGGACAACGCCCTGGTCGCGGGCTTGCGGGGGCGGTTCGCACAGGCGCGTGAGCTCATGGACGAAGTGGCCGAGATGCGCCATGGGAAGTCGCAGTTCAGTTTTGTCTTCGCCCATATGCAGTGGGCGGTGGAGCTGCTCCAGGGGCGGTTCGCCGCCGCACAGTCGGTGTTGGACGGGTTGGACGGCATCGGACACCCCTATCCGGAACTGCTGGTGGGAGTGACGGCCGCCGAACGGGGTGACACCGCCCTCGCCGTGCGGATGGCGGACGCCCTGCCCGAGCCGCCGCCGCGGATCTTCACCCCGTTGTGGATGCGGCTGCGGGCGCAGGCCGCGGTGCTCTCGCAGGACCACGATCGGATCGGGGAGGCGAGGGCCGCCTTCGCGCCGTACACCGGTCAGTGGGTGGTCTCGTTGTACGGATGCGATCTGGGCGGCCCGGTGGATCTCTGGCTGGGTCTGCTGGATGCGGCGGCGGGGCGCCGCGAGGCGGCGGTGGCGGAGCTCACGGCGGCCCATGAGTCGGCGGTCCGGATGCGGGCCCGCCCCTGGTCGGTGCGCTCCCGGGCTGCGCTGCTGCGGTTCCTGGGCGACGCAGCACCGAAGGATCTGGTCGAGCAGACGCAGCGGGAAGCGGGGGAGTTGGGGTTGATGCATCTGCTGACGGCCCCGGGCGCAGATGCTCCCGAAGAGGGGACGGGCCCGGCGGGCATGGCCGGTACGGACGGCACCGACAGCGTGATCAACACCGCGCCACCGAAAGTGAAGTCCCCTGCTCCGGTCGGGGAGAACACGACGACCGCAGGGGAGTTCCGCAAGCAGGGCGCCGTCTGGTCGCTGCGGTTCGCAGGCCGTACGGCACATATGCCGGACGCGAAGGGGCTCAGGGATCTTCATAAGCTGCTGTCCCGTCCGGGCGAGGAGTTGTCCGCGGTGGTGTTGCTGGACCCGGAGGGTGGGGCCCCGGTCGTCACGGCGCACCGCTTCGGTGCGGATCCGGTGCTCGACGAGGAGGCGAAGACCCGCTACCGCCTTCGGCTGGAGCGACTGGACGACGAAATAGACCGCGCGGCCGAGTTGGGCGACACCCGCAGGGCGGCCGAGTTCGACCGCGAGCGGGCGGCCCTGCTGGACGAGTTGCGCACGGCCGCCGGTCTGGGCGGGCGCACCCGGCGACTGGGGGATGCGGCGGAGCGCGCCCGCAAGACGGTGACCGCGCGCATCCGGGACACCCTGCGCAAGTTGCAGCCGCTCCATCCCGAACTGGCCGCGCATCTACGGGATGCGGTGACGACGGGCGCCCACTGCGCGTACCGGCCCGCGAAGCCGGTGCGGTGGCGGCTCTGAGCGGGTCGAGGAGCCGCCCGTTGCGGTGTGGGTCGGCAGCGGCGGGTCCCGTTGTGCGCTTGCTGGTGTGCGCTCGCTGGTGTGGGGTGCTCGGTGTTAGCGCCCGATCCGCTCCACGCTGATCTCGAACTGGTCCACTGCACCCTCCCACTCGGCCACGACCCTGTTGTCCTCCCCATGGGAATCCCGTATGTGGTCGTAGAAGAACCGCAGATCGTGCGATGAGGAATCGCAGAAGGCGCGCAGATGGGCCCGGAGCCCGGCGTGTTCCACGGCTGCGATCGCTGCCTCGGTCTCCGCGTCCCTCGGCTTGCAGGGCACGAGGCTGTGGGGGCCGTCGCCGATCCCGGTCGCGACCCGCAGGGCGTCGAGGAGCGTGCCGTTCGAATTGATCCTGGCCTTCGCCAGACACCAGACGCCCGCGGGCAGCTCCGGTGAGGTGAGGTCGACCCCGTGGCGGGCCGTCAGTCGGGCCAGATCGGCACCGAGGACATACGGCAGGTCATCGACAGCGGCCCGATCGGCAGCGACGAGGTCCCTCAGAAAGGCAGCTGGGAAGTCCGCCTCACTGGGGTCGATCTCGAACAGGGAGCGGCTCGCGTCGAACCGGAGCTCTGGGTAACCCACCTCGTCGAGCAGCATCAGATTTTCGTTGGTGATGGTCTCCCGTCCGGTGAGAACCGCCTCCGCCAGCCTGCGGGGTCCCGGTACACCTCGGTCTCGTGGAGCCAGTTGCCGCTGTAGTAGACGGCGTAGTCGGCATCCGGCGGGAAGTCCGACAGGGGCCGGTCCAACAGGACCCCGAATGCCTGGGTGAGCGAAGACTCCCAGTCGTCGCCGGATGAGGAGGGGTTTGACGTCACGTTCCGGCTCCCATGCATGGGGCCGTATCCACGATGAACGGTGTCCACGGCCCGAAGAACAACATCGCGGCCACTCTAAGGACACCCACTGACAACGCCCGACCTTCGGAGCACCCACGGGCAGTCCCCCATCCGATCACAAGGTCGTCTGCCGGGCTGGTCAGTTGGGGTGTCAGTGGGGCCTGATGAAATGTAGAGCGGTGGGCACACCGGCCGCCCTGCACACGGATTGCCGACTGACTGCCGTGCACGCCAGCGGATGCGGGCACTCCGTCACGGGCCCTTCGTACCGCACGGCGCAGCCGTCGGTTCCTACGTACAACAGGCTCGGGCGCAGGGTGGTGTGGCGCCGGATCAAAGAGGAGGGGACCCGTGTCCCTGCATGACATCGAGGACCTGGTCGCGGACTCGGTCCGCCTCCTGGACGTCCACACCGAGCCGGGCGACCCACGCGTCCGGGACTGGTTCGCGGTGCTGTACGACTTCCAGAACGGCTACGACTGCTCGTTCACCCACTTCCGTGTGATGGACGCACTCCTGCGCCGCGGATACACGTACCGGTTCCCGATCGATCGGCACCCCGACTACGGAGAGCGGGCCGCATACTTGGACGCGCTGAGCGAGTTCACCGGTCTGCGCACGTTCGACGAGGACGCCCCCGACTTCGAGGGCTACGACTCCTGGCTCGAAGACGGTTATGTCGAACCCCCCTTCCTCTACTGCGACGCCGGCACCGAACTCTGGCGGCGCATGGTCGCCGCCGGCGAGCTCCGCGGCCCTGACGCCACCCCACCACGCCGCATCCCGTTGATCGAAGCGGTCCGTGAGGTGGCCGTGGCCGCCGAGAAGGAACAGGACCACGAACTCATCGGCCTGTGGTACGCATTCGGCTGCGAAACCCTCCTCGGCGGCCTCGCCGGCTGCCTCTTCGACGTCACCGAACTCGCCGAGATGCCTGCCGTGCTGGAACTGCGGGCCGCGGTCCGCCGCACCGACGCCCTACCCATCGCCCGACGCTCGCCCTATGCGGTTCCCGTGGAGTTCGCCGAGCACCATGAACTCGAATCCTGGTGGTGGAGGCTCTAGTGCTGTGACCGGGACTGGTGCTCGTCGTGCGGCGCGGCAGGCGGCGCCGGACGGGCACGGCATGTCCCGGCCAGGCCCCGGGCCTCAGACGGACACCACGTCCGCCACCACGCAGGCGATGTTGTCGGGGCCGCCCGCCCGGTGGGCCAGAGCGATCAGTTCCGTCACCGCGGCCTCCGGCTCATCGACCGAGGCCAGCACCCGCTGCACGTCCCGTTCGGACACCACCGCGAACAGACCGTCCGAGCAGAGCAAATAACGGTCCCTGGCAAGTGCCTCGTGCAGTCGCAGATCGGCGCGGGCGGATTCCTCCCGGCCGTCCAGGGCCCGCAGCAGCAGTGCGCGCTGGGGGTGCGAGTCGGCTTCCTCCGGGGTGAGCGTGCCCTCGTCCACCATGCGTTGGACGACGGTGTGATCGTGGGTGATGTGGAAGACCTCGCCCCCTCGCAGCAGCTGGGCCCGGGTGTCGCCGATGTGGACGAGTGCCAGCCGGGAGCCGGTCCACACCATCGCGGTGAGGGTGGTGCCGGAGTCGGCGGACTCGTCGAGCGCGGTGTTGGCGCGAAGGACGGCGTCCTCCAGGGCGTTGAGGAGATCACCGGCCCGGGTGGAGGGCTGCTCGGCCGGTGTGGTGGCTTCCCACTCCCTCAGCGCGTCGATGGCGATCAGGCTGGCGGCGCCCTGGCCACCGTAACCGTCGGCGACGGCGAACAGCCGCGAGGTGGCGTACGCGGCGTCCTGATTGGTCTCGCGCACCAGACCGCGGTCGGTCTTGGCGGCGTAGCGAATGGCGAGTTGCGTCATGGCGGGTTCCTCCCGAGAGAGCTGGGTCAGCTGGTCGGCGAGGAAGAAGGCCAGGTCACGGCGGGTGGCGGTATCGGCCTCCACCCGTGCCCAGTACGCCCGTACGGCCTGGGCCGCGGCGGCCGGATCAAAGTCGCCGAGGTCGCAGACGATTTGGACGTCCGCCAGTGGCATCCCGATCCTGCGCAGCCAGGCCACTAGCCGGGCGCGCTCCACCTGGCTCTCGTCGTAGTACCGGTAGCCCGAGTACGCATCGACGCTCGCCGGTGGCAGCAGTCCCAGTTCGTCATAGTGGCGCAGTGCTTTGGCGGAGAGCCGGGAGGCTCGGGCGAACGCTCCGATCGTGAGCCGGACCATGCGGTTCCTTCCTCGCACCGGGTGGTGGTCCACCCGGTGTTCCGATGCTGTGGCTTCCCCCGGGAGGAAGGTCAACGGCCGACGGCGACCGCCCCGCAGCGGAACGGCCCACGGCGGTCGACCGGCAGCGGAACGGCCCACGGCAACCGTCACACGACGGGCTGGCTCCCGTCATCACGCATCGAGGAACGGGCGGCGGATGTTCCCCCCGGAAGCATCCGCCGCCCGCCCCTCAGCTCGCCTCAGCTCAGAACACGCCGGAACGGCTCAGAACGGCTCAGCGCTGGATCCTCACTTGCGGTTGTAGAGCCGCATGGTCCAGGTGCCGAAGACCACCACGAAGACCACGGACCACCCCAGCGACCATGCAATGTCCGCCGCCGGCCACTCGCCCGCCATCAACTCGCGCACGGCCGTCGACACATGGGTGACCGGGCTGTTGTTGACGAACGCCTGGAGCCACCCCGGCATGGTCTTGGGCTCGACGAAGACATTGCTCAGGAAGGTCAGCGGGAAGATGACCATCATGCTGACGCCCATCACCGACTTCTCACTGCGCAGCATCAGTCCGAACATCGTCCAGACCCAGGAGAACGAGAAGGCGAAGACCATCAGCACCAGAACGCCGAGCGCGATGCCGACGATCCCGCCGTCCGGCCGATAGCCGATGATCATGCCGACGGTCAGCATCACCACGGAGGCCATCAGATAGCGGACTATGTCGCCGAGGAGATAGCCCACCATCGGGGCGGGCCGCCAGATCGGCAGCGTGCGGAAGCGGTCGAAGACGCCCTTGGTGATGTCGGTGTTGACCGCGACGCCCGTATAGAACGTGATCATGATGACGCTCATGGTCAGGATGCCGGGCAGCAGAAACTGGATGTACTCCTCGGTGGAACCGGCGAGCGCGCCTCCGAAGAGGTAGGTGTACATCAACACCATCATGATCGGGAACGCCGTCACATCGAACAGTTGATCGGGCACATGCTTGATCTTGAGCATGGCCCGCCAGCCGAACGTCATGGACGCCGAGAGCGCGCTCGGCCGCGGTGGTCGCTCCTTGTTCACCAGGAGTGCCGCGAGATCCTCCGCCCTGGGCGCTTCGAGGTCGAGGTCGACTTTGTCCTTGGCCTTGGTGGTGGTCGCGGTGCTCATGCTGCCGCCCCCTTCTTGTCGGTGAGGGCGAGGAAGACCTCGTCCAGGCTGGGCTGTCCCAGCGCGAAGTTGTCCACGGTGATTCCGGTGCGCGCGAGCTCGGCCAGTGCCCTGGCGGCCTGCTCTGCGGCACCCTGCTCGCTGGTGTTCCCGTTGATCCGCGCGGTCAGGGCGAGCGGATCCGAGTCGAGCAGCACCTCCGCACCGAGCACCGCAGCGAGCACCCGCTCGGCCTCGGTCCGCTGGTGGGCGTCCCGCAGCCGTAGATGGACCGCACCGGACCCGACGGACGCCTTGAGCTCGCCCTTGGTGCCCTCGGCTATCACCTTGCCGTGGTCGATGACCGCGATACGGGAGGCGAGCTGATCCGCCTCGTCCAGGTACTGGGTGGTCAGCAGGACCGTCGTGCCCTGGGCGACGACCGCGCGCACGATGTCCCACACCTGGTTGCGGCTGCGCGGGTCGAGTCCCGTGGTCGGCTCGTCGAGAAAGAGCAGATCAGGGGTGTTCAAGATCGATGCGGCGATGTCGATGCGTCTGCGCATTCCACCCGAGTAGTTCTTCACCTGCCGGTCCGCCGCCTCCGCCAACCCGAAGGCTTCGAGGAGCTGTACGCCCCGGGCTTTGGCCGCCTGCTTGGAGTGGCCGAGGAGCCGACCGAGGAGCATCAGGTTCTCCATGCCGGTGAGGTCCTCGTCCACCGAGGCGTACTGGCCGGTCAGACTGACCCTGGCGCGGACGGCGTCGGCGTCCTTCCGCACGTCCTTGCCGAAGACGCGGGCCTCGCCGCCGTCGGGTCGGAGCAGGGTCGCCAACATCTTCACGGTGGTGGTCTTGCCGGCGCCGTTGGGGCCGAGGACGCCGTAGACGGTGCCGGCGGGCACCGCGAGGTCGATGCCGTCGACCGCACGGTGTTCACCGAAGACCTTCACCAGGCCCTTGGTCTCGATTGCCAGTTCTGTACTCATCACGCCTTTTCCTTGTGTGGTCACGGTGAGGCTCGGGTGGGGGCCGCGGCGAGGAGACACTGTGAGAGCCGCCTCCGCCCAGCGGGCGGGCCGTGGTCCGTGGACCTGTGGTCTTCGGGTGGGTCTGGGGTTTCGACCGACTCGATCGACGGAAGTCATCGATCGCTGTGGAAGAACCCGGCGGGACTCGCATCCCATCATGCGAAATGTCGGTACATCCGATGTGAAGTTGTCCGGGCCTTTGAGAGCGCACGGAGCTCGTGCGCCCCACGGGGCTCAGGAGCAGTACGGCCGGAGGGCCCGCGCCTCCCTGAGAGCCAGACCCCACCAGCCGAGCTGGTCGAGCATCACGCGGGCCGCACGGTCCTGCTCCTCCCAGCGCTCGTCCAGGAGGTCGATGGCGACGCCATTGCGCAGGGTCACGGTGTGCAGTTCGGTGAAGACCGAGCGCAGCTGCTCCACCGCGTACAGCCCGTGCGAGCCGTGGCCGTAGCTCACGAAGCCGACCGGTTTGGCCTGCCACTCGTCGTAGGCGAAGTCGATGGCCTGCTTGAGGGAGGCGGGAAACGACCGATTGTACTCAGGGGTGACGACGACGAAAGCGTCCGCAAGATCCACCTGAGCAGCGAACTCACCGACCGCCCCGGTCGTCCGCGCGGGATAGCGCGTCGGAAAGTCGAAGTCGATCAGATCGACGACCGCCAACTCCAGCTCCGTACGCTCACGAGCACACTCGGTGAACCACCGGCCGATGCCGTCGCCCACCCGGCCCTCCCGTGTACTGCCGATGATCACGGCGACTCGCAGGGGCCCCGGTGCCCCCTCGACTTGCTCCCTCATCAGTCGGGCCCTCCCTCCCGATCGCCCTCGCAGCGAACTCGCCCTCACCCTCAAGGCGCGAGATCACGCCGCGCGATCGCCAGATCCCATCTGGCAGAAGGCAGCGAAGGAACGCCAGGGAACAACGGGGAACGAAGGGCAACGAGAGAAACGGAAGCGCCGGTCGCGCGCACGGTTCAGCGGTCGACCGACCAAGGCGCGTCCGGCGGCGGTGACCCCACGGCGAGGACGTGCGCAACGATCCGGAACGCATGCGCCAAGGGCACGGTGTCCTCGTCGGGATACTCGTCGTGCTGCCCGTTGGCCAGTAGGAATCCCTCGCTCCAGCCGTCGGCGCCGGGGTCCACCGCGTGCTCGCCGGGGTCGCCCTCCCCCGCCAGCAGCATCACCATGGCGCGCTCACCGTTGGTCACGAAGGCCAACGACCGCCCGGCCGAACTGCTCAGCCAGGTCTCAAGGACCCCCCGGTCCATCCTCGCCCGCAACTCCGACACCACGGCATCGGCCGCCACCGGCACCCCATCGCTGAACACCCAGACCTCGTCCATGCGCCCGACGCTCTCACGGCCGGTGCTGGGGTGCCGAGGTGCCGGCAGAAGGCCGCTATCCCTCCCGCATGTAGAACACGTAGTACGAGGCCACCACCATGGCCGCGGCGAAGAACAGACCCATGCCGGCAGCTTGGAGAATGCTGCACCCGGTCAGACTGTGGAGGAAGCCGATCGACATTCCGCACAGCGCGCCGTAGGCCGCAGCACGCAGTTCGCGCGGCAGCGCCTTCTGGATCCGTCCGAGGCCGTACGCCACCCCGGCGAACACCAGCCCGGCGACCACACCGAACAGGACGTCCCACCAGTTGACGGCCACCCCGGTCCGGCGCAGGAACCCCGCGTAGAAGCCGAAGAAGGCCCCGAGGGCGACCGGCACCGCCCAGCTGAGGGACACGTGGTGTCGCGCGGGCATCGATGCGTGTGTGGCCATGACCGGGCCCCTTCCCTCTCACGATCCTGCTCGTCACTCCCTCTCAGGGCACACCCACCCGGGGCACCCGGCAAGTCAGGGCTTTCGTCCCGTCCGGCCACCACATAACCCCGCACCTCGCAAGCGCTGCCGCTGGGCCCTACCAGCGGTTGCGACGACCGGCCGGTTCACGCGCCCGGTCGGCGGACCAGCGGTCGCGCCCGGGGCGGGGGCCGCGTTCCCTGGAGGGGTGCGGAGTCTCCTCTCAACGGTGTCGACGGTGCTGCTCGTGCTGATCGCCGTCCTGACACCGCTGAGCGCCTTGTCCATCTGGGCGGAACGGGAGATCGGCGACCCGGACGGCTATGTGTCGGCCATGGCTCCGCTCGCCTCCGACCACCGGGTGCAGGAGGCCGTGGCCGCCCGCATCGCGGACGAGGTGCTGGCGGATGTCGACGCCGGACCGTTCGCCCCTGCCGTACGCGCACTCGTCCACGACGCGGTGCTCAGCTTCGCCGAGACCGATGCGTACGCGACCGCGTGGAACACCGTCAACCGGGCCGCGCACACCGCCGTGGAACAGGCGCTGACCAGCGATGACGGCGATACTGCGAGCATCGACCTGGGTCCGGTGATCGAGCAGGTCAAAAGGCAACTGTCAGCCGACGGGGTGCCGTTCGCGGACCAGATCCCGGTCGGTGACATCAGGATCACGGTCGTGGAGTCAAAGAGGCTCGGTGCGGCGCGGGAGGTGTTCGACGACCTCCAGATCGCGGGCGTATGGCTCCCCGTGGGAACGGCACTGCTGGCCGTCGCCGCCGTCCTCTGTGCTCGTCGCCGCTGGCGGGCCGTGGCCCTGCTGGGGTTCGCACTCGCGGTCGGCGGCGCCCTGCTGCTGCTCACGGTCCGGGTGGGGCGGGCCGTCGCCCTGGACGACCTCCCCTCGGACCTGGACCGACCGGCGGCGAGTGCCGTGCTCGATGCCCTGACCGCCTCCCTGCGGACCACGTCCTGGTGGCTGATGGGCGTGGGACTGGTCGTGGGGGTCGGCATCTGGTGGCTCGGCCGCCGACGAGCGTCCGCCGTCCACGCCGACGAAACAGCCGGCCCGGACACCCCGCACACCCCCAACGCCCCCGCCACTCCCGATTCCGCCAGTCCCGACGCCACCGCCAGTCCCGATTCCGACGCCCCCGACGCCCCCGCCAGACCTGAGCGCCCAGAAGGCTGAACACCGGGCAAGCCGCGATCGGGCCGGAAGGCCACCGTACGGACATGGCCCCGGCGGATCCGGAAGGTTCCCGGCCGGTTGCGACGAGTTACCGCCAAGGGCGCGAAGGGTGCAACAGAGTCGGCGAAACTGGCGTCATGACAGGGGGCGCCCCGTTCCGGAGTGACGGAACGCAACCCCGGAGCCACTGCACACCATGAACCACCTTCGGAGGCCGGTTTTGGACAGCGCCACCTCGACCGCGGAGCCCGCCGCCATACCGGACGCCCCGCTGCGCCCTCCGGGCAGTCGTCGAGCTGCGGGGTGGTTCGCCGCCCTCCTGCTGATCCTCCCCACCGTCGTGGTGGCCTTCCGGGTCATGGACCTGGACGGGGCCACCCCCGTGCCCCAGCTGTTGGCCTTCCTGCCCTGGCTGTTGATCCCCTCGGGGGCAGCGCTGCTCCTCGCACTGCTGGGGCGCTGGCGCGTCGGCATGGCGTGGGCGACCGTGGTCCTCGCGCTGATCGGCTGGTTCGTCCGACCGTACGACTCGGGGCTGGTCGACGTTCCCGAAGGACGGGCCATCGCCCAGTTCGACGTCCTCACCTCGAACGTCGAGTTCGGCAACGCCACACCGGGGTTGCTCGCCACGATCCAGCGGGAGCAGCCCGACCTCGTCTTCGTCCAGGAGTGCGCGGCCGTCTGCTCCGACGCCCTGGAAGCCGAGATCTCGCAGGCCGAGTACCCGTACCGCAATGTGGTCGAGGGCGCCGCAGCGTCCGGCTCGGCGATCCTCAGCAAGTACCCGTTGCAGCAGGCGGCGGGGATCGACAGCGTCCATGCGATGCCCGGTTCGGTCGCGGTCATCGCGGGCCGGAAGATCAATGTGCAGTTGGCCCACCCGCTGCCGCCGATCCCGGACGGGGTCGACGAGTGGCGCAGCGAACTGGACCTCATGCGGAAGTACGCCCGGGGGGCGAAGGCGGAACCCACGATCATCGCGGGGGACTTCAACGCCTCGCAGGACCACGCGGCCTTCCGGCACATCCTGGACGACGGCGATCTCAAGAACGCTTCCGCCCTCGGCGGGGCCTCGCGCACTCCGTCGTGGCCCACCATGGTCGGCAGACCACTGGGCACACAGATCGATCATGTGCTGGTCAGTGAGGAGTTCTCCGTACGGAAGGCCCGATTCCTGGAGCTGGGCAACACCGACCACCGCTCGCTCCTGGTCCGGCTGGACCTCCACGACGGCCGTTGATCGCGTAGGACCGGCAGGGGGACGGTACGGCTAGCGCGTCGGCTTCGGCTGGCCCGGTTGGAGTCGTTCCATCTCCCGCCGGTCGCGCTTGGTCGGCCGACCCGCACCCCGGTCCCGTACCGCGACGGGCGCCACGAACTCCTTCGGCGGGGGCGGCGGACTGTTGTCCACGTACGCCTGCACGGCCACCGGCGCGCCCACCCGCTTGCGAATGATCTGCACGACGACCACCAGCCGCTCACGGCCCTCGTGGAAGATCCGCACCTGATCGCCGACGCGGATCGACTGGGCGGGCTTCACGCGTGTGCCGTTCACCCGGACGTGTCCGGCCTTGCAGGCCGCAGCCGCCTGGGAGCGGGTCTTGGTGAGCCGTACGGACCAGATCCAGGCATCGACCCGCACCGATCCCTGTGCGCCTTCGCTATCCATGCCATCGACTCTACGGCTCGGGCGATGCGTACAGCGGATGGTTTTCACCCCGTGCCGCAGGGGGACGCCCTCGCGCCGCCCGTCCCCCGGACGGGCGGCGCGAGGGCACCTCTCACATGCCGATGTCGTTGCCGTCCTGGCGCCACACCGACACGACCGCGGGGCGGACCATGCGCCCGCGCCCGTCCGGCCAGGCGCTGGCGGGCTTCTCCACCGAAGCCCCGTCCACCTCGCCCGGGTGCTGGACGGCGACGAGGACCCGGCGGTCCTGGATCACCGGACCGCAGGTCTCCGCGCCGATGGGGACGGTCAGGAACTGCTTCAGCTCACCGCGCCGCTCGCCCTGGGTCGCCACGCCGAACAGCCCGTCGTGCGAGCCCAGTTGGTTGCCGTCGGTGGAGATCCACAGATTGCCGTGCGGGTCGAAGGCGACGTTGTCGGGGCAGGAGATCGGGCTCACCCGGTCCTTGGGGAAGCCGGCGAAGTAGGTCTGCGGGTCCTTCGGATCGCCCGCGACCAGGAACAGTCGCCAGGCGAAGCCGTCGCTCGCCGGATCGTCCCAGTTCTCCGCCAACTCCAGGATCTGCCCGTGCTTGTTCAGGTTGCGCGGGTTGGCCTCGTCCGCACCCGGCTTCCCCGGCTTGCCCCGGTCGGTGTTGTTGGTCAGCGCCAGATAGACGCGTCCGGTGCGCGGGGAGGGCTCGACGTCCTCGGGGCGGTCCATCTTGGTCGCCCCCACCTTGTCGCCGGCGAGCCGGGTGAAGACGTACACCTCGTCCGCGCTCATCCCCGGCACGTGCGACACATCACCGGTCGCCAGCGGAATCCACACACCCGAACCGTCGAACTCACCGTCGGCGGGAAGCGCACCCGTGCCCTTGCCAGCGGCGTACTCCGGGCTGTCACCGGTCAGCTTCGCCACATACAGGGTCCCCTCGTCCAGCAGCGTGAGGTTGTGTTCACGCGCCGCCCGCGAGCTGCCCTTCTTCATCCGCTTCGAGGAGACGAACTTGTAGAAGTAGTCAAAGCGCTCGTCATCGCCCATGTAGACGACCGGGCGGCCGTCCTCGGTCAGCCGGGGAGCCGCGGCCTCGTGCTTGAAGCGCCCCAGTGCCGTGCGCTTGCGCGGTACGGAGTCGGCGTCGTACGGGTCGAGTTCGACGACCCAACCGAAGCGGTGGGACTCGTTCGGCTCCTGCTTGACGTCGAAGCGCTTGTCGAACCGCTCCCACTTGCGCTCGCTGGGACCCTCGCCGATGCCGTAGCGCTTGTCGGTGGCGCTGGAGCCGTTGGCGAAGTACTGGTTGAAGTTCTCCTCGCCGTGCAGCGTGGTCCCCCAAGGGGTCTCCCCACCGGCACAGTTGTTGAGCGTGCCCCGCACCTTGATGCCGGAGCGGTCGACGGAGGTCCGCAGCAGCGGGCTGCCGGCGGCCGGCCCGGTCATCTCGAAGACGCTGGTGGCGGTGAGGCGACGGTTCAGGGGGTGCCTGGGGAGGGCGACCAGACGGCCCGACCTGCGCTCCTCCTGGACGGCGACGACGGAGAGGCCGTGCGCGGCCCAGGCGATCTCGACCTGCTCGCGGGTGGGCTTCTCGGGGTCGTACCCACGGAACATCAGGACCTCGTCGGTGTACTCGTGGTTGGCGACGAGGAGTTGCCGGCCCTGCTCGCCGCGGAGCGGCAGCAGGGAGAGGAAGTCGTTGTTGTAGCCGAACTGGGCGGCCTGCGCCTTGGCCGTCTGCCGCTCGGCGCGGAAGGTGGGCGCACCGCGCAGGATCGGGTCGCCCCAACGGATCACGATGTTCTGGTCGTAACCCCGGGGGACGGTGACCTTGTCCTTCTTGTTGGGCGCCACCGGCTCGAAGCGCAGACCGCGGGCGCCATCGGCGCGCCCGGGTCGCTGGCCGCGGTGGTCGAGGGGCCCGGCGACGGCCTGCCCGGCTCCGGTGCCCAGGACGGGGGCGGTGGCGGCAGCGGTGGCTACGGTGACGACGGCCGCCGCTCGCACCATGGAGCGCCGGGACAGAGCACGGGCGATGATGTCGCCCGCGTACTCGTTGTCGCTGGTGTTGGGGACCTCTTGGAAGCAGGCGTCACCGCAGCGATAGCGGCAGGTGAGCGCGGAACGTCCACCCGCGTGGGGCTTGGTGCTCAACAGTGGCAACAATCTGCGCACTTCGTCCTCCTCCGGCGCACCCGCGCCGACAGTCTGTCGGAATGTCGTCCGTCGAGACGTTAGGAGGATTTCCACGCAAACCAGCGGACACAGGGTGAACGAGGGATGAATGCCCGGAAAGATATGGGCTCGTGGCGGTCGGGAACGATCCGATACGGAACCGATCACGGGCGAGTTTCCGTTAATCCGCCCCTGCGGGGGTTTACGGCGCCTGGCCGCTAACCTTACGTGTCCGCCCTGGCCAGGACACTCTCAGAACAACTTGGTCCATATGCGGATAAAAGACACCCAACTCATGCGAAAGGTTTCGCACATGGGCATTCGGAGCTTGCTGCGTAAGGTGTTCGGTCGCGATCGTTCGGAGCCCACCGAGCCGGTCGCAGCTTCAGTCCCGACCCAGTCCGAACGTCCAGAACCGGCCACTGCCACGGAGGCCGTTTCCACCGAGGCACCGGTCATTCCCTCTCCTGCCGAGGCACCCGCCGAGGAATCCGCCGAGCCCGCGTCGGCGACTGCCGCGAAGCCGGCTCCCTCCGCGTCCGCCGCCGCTGGTGCGCCGGCACAGGAGGAGACCTCCCCCGCTGCGGCGGACTCCGGCACCACGCCGTCCGATCTGGCCGCCGACCTGGTGTCGGCGGCGTTCGACAATCCGCAGCCCCGGCCGCGGACCGCATCGGTTCCTTCCCAGAGCCGTACGGAGAATGCACCGGCGGAAGCCGAGCCCGGGACCGAGCCCCACACCGAGCTCAAGACCGAACCCGAGCCCGAAGCCGAGCCCAAGTCCGAAGCCGAGCTCAAGACCGAGCCCGGAGCCGCCCCGGAGGCGCCCGCAGCGGAAGAGGGCGACGCCGACGCCGACACGGCGGACGTCATCGAGCCGAAGGCCACAGCCGTCGCGGAGACACCGGCACCGACCGTGCCGGACGAGACCGCAACGGTAGCGGCCGAAGCAGTCGAGCCCCAGGCCGCCGCAGAGGAGCCGGCTGAGCCGCAGATCGTTGCGGCCGAATCGTCCGAGCCCCAGGCGTCCACCGAAGAATCGGCCGATGCTCCCGCTCCCCAGCCCGCGGACGAACCCACCCGCGAAACCACCGAGCCCACCGTCGTCACCAGCGAACCCACCGACGCCACCGACGCCACCGACGCCACCGACGCCGACAAGCCGACACCCGTGGCCGCCGCACCCGACCCAGAACCGGTGGCGGACACCAGCCCACCCGAAGCACCTGCGGTCGAACCGGAAGCGGAGCCGGCCCCAGCCGCGCCCGCTCCCGTAGCCACGACCGATCCCGCGCCCGCCGCCGCACCCACCACCCCCGTACCCGCCGCATTCGCCGAGACCGCGACCGCCGCGGCCACCGCGCTCCAGCGGGCGGGACTCACCGACACCCGGGCGCTCGTCTATCTGGTGCTGGACCGCTCCGGCTCCATGCGCCCCTTCTACAAGGACGGCAGCGCACAGCACCTCGGCGAGCGCGCCCTCGCGCTGGCCACGCACCTCCACGAGGGCACCGGACCCGCCGTCGAGGTCGTGTTCTTCTCCACCGAGGTCGACGGCACCGGCACGCTCACCCCCGACGCCTACGAAGGAAGGGTCAACGCACTCCACGACTCCCTCGGCCGGATGGGACGTACCAACTACCACCTGGCCGTCGAAGAGGTCCTGGCCCTGCACGCCAAGGCCACCAAGGCGCTGCGGGCCGCAACCGGCAGCCGGTCGCGCAAGCCCGTCCCCGCCCTGGTGATCTTCCAGACGGACGGCGCGCCCGAGTCCAAGACCGCTGCGACCGCCGCCCTGGCGGCAGCCGCGGGCAAGCCCGTGTTCTGGCAGTTCGTCGCCTTCGGCGAGCACGAGGCGAAGGCGTTCGACTACCTCCGCAAGCTCTCCGTCGACAACGCGGGCTTCTTCCACGCCGGCCCCACCCCGGGCCAGCTCCCCGACGAGGAACTGTTCGAGGGTCTCCTCCAGGGCTGGAAGCCCTAAGAGCTGTCCGAGAGGCCGCCGGTACGCGCCCCGTACCGGCGGCCCCGAGACCACTAGGCCACATCCGGGCCAACCGGGCCAACCGGGCGGAGAACAGCGGTTCAGTCGCCCCGTTCGTCCGCTCCGGCAGCCACCACCGGCAGCGTCACGGTGACGGTCAGCCCCCCGCCCCCCAAACCAGGGCCTGCCGCCACCCGCCCTCCGTGGGCATCGGTGATCGAGCGGACGATGGAGAGCCCGAGGCCCGCCCCCGGCCCCATCCGGTCGCGTCCCTCCCCACGCCGGAAGGGCTCGAACAGCGAGGGGATGTCGTCCTCGGCGATCTTCGGCCCGGTGTTCTCCACGATCAGTACGCCCTCGCCGACCGCATCCGCGGCCACCCGCACGCCCACCGTCCCGCCTGGCACGTTGTAGACGACCGCGTTGGACAGCAGATTGCCCACCAGTTGGGCCAGCAGCAGCCGGTTCCCGCGTACGACGACGCCGTACTCCACCTCGGCGCGCACATCGTGGCGGACCGATTCCTCACGGGTCAGCTCCCCGAGGTCGATCTCGTCGCGCTCCTCAAGCCCGCGCTCGCTGCGCGCCAGCACCAACAGCCCCTCGATCAGCCGCTCGCTGCGCCGGTTGGTGTCGAGCAGTACGCGTTTGGTGGCCAACAGGTCCTCGGCGGACGCCCCGGTGTCCAGCCCGACCTGAATGGCCGTGCGCTGGGTGGCCAAGGGCGTGCGCAGTTCGTGCGAGGCGTTCGCGATGAACCTGCGTTGGCTGTCGAAGGCGCTCTCCAACCGGGCGAGCAGCGCATCGAGGGTGTCCCCCAGCTCCTTCAGCTCGTCGTCGGGCCCGCTGGCCGCGATGCGTTCGTGCAGGGTGCGTTCGGAGAGGTGGCGGGCCTTCGCCGTCATGGCGTGGACGGGACGCAACACCCGCCCCGCCGTCCACCAGCCGACCGCGACCGCGCACAGTGCGGTGATCAACAGCGCGGTGAGCGACCAGAACAGCATCTCCTCGGATGCCGCGTCGCTCACGTTCTCGGTGAGCTGTTGGGCCCTGAAGGTGGTGAGGTCCCCCTGGCTGACCGACCAGAGGCCCGGCGACGACGGGTGCGGCTTGAGGACGGCCCGGCGGGCGATGGAGTCCGCCTGGTCCTCGGTGCCCTCCCGGGAGAGCAGATTGACGACGGCGAGCAGCACCCCGCCGAGGACGAGGAAGACACCCCCGTAGACGAGGGCGATCCTGGTGCGGATCGTGGAGCCCGGCCCCAACCGGCCGGCACCGGCATGGCGCGTACGGACCCGACCCGCACCACCACCGCTCCGGCCGGACCGGCCCCCGCGGGCGGTGGGACCGAGGCGGGTGCGGCGCATCCGGGCAGCCGTGGTCCGGGCATCGGCGATCCGGGGCGTGCGCCCGGCGCCGGGGCTCGGCGTCACAGGGCGTACCCCACTCCTTGGACTGTGCGGATGAGGGCGGGCTCGCCCAGCTTCGCCCGCAGTTTGCTCATGCAGACCCGGACGGCGCCGGTGAAGGGGTCGGTGTGTGCGTCCCAGGCGCGTTCGAGGAGTTCTTCGGCGGAGACGGTCGCGCCGTCCGCCTCCAGCAGGATCTGGAGCACGGAGAACTCCTTGGGCGACAGATCCAGCAGTCGCCCGTCCCGGGCGGCGCTCCTGCGCACGGTGTCCAGCACGATCCCGTGGCGCTCCAGCAGCGGCGGTACGGGACGGGCGCTGCGGCGGCGCAGCGCCCGGACGCGGGACACCAGCTCGGGGAATTCGAAGGGTTTGCCGAGGTAGTCGTCGGCGCCCAGGTCGAGCCCCGCCACCCGGTCCTCCATGGACGCGGAGGCGGTGAGCATCAGGATGCGGGTGCGGGACGCGGAGGCGACGAGTTCCCGGGCGACCTGGTCACCGTGGACGCGCGGTAGATCGCGGTCGAGGACGACGACGTCGTAGTCGTGGAGTCCGAGGTAGGCCAGGGCTGCGTCACCGCTGTACACGGTGTCGACAGCGAAACCGGCGCGGCGCAGCCCGGTGGCGACCAGCTCGGCCAGGATCTCCTCGTCCTCGGCCACCAGTACCCGCATAGCGTCTTCTCCCTGCCGTGACCACCGCGCCCCGGGGCTGCCGGGCCCGACGGCCCGACCCGACGGCGAGGGGCACATCGTTCTTCCCAGGATGCGCCTTTGTACCGCGCGGGATGTTTCGCGGATGTCTCCACGGCCCCCGCCCGGGCCTCGGGCCCGCTCCCGCCGGGGCATATGCGGGTGAGGGGAGGGTCCGGGGGCGACTAGGATTTCGACCATGGCGGCCACTGGAACCGAGAAGCAGGGATCGAGCGCAGGCGTGCAGGCGTACTACGTGACGACCCCCATCTACTACGTCAACGACGCTCCTCACCTGGGCCACGCCTACACGACCGTCGCAGGCGACGTGCTCACCCGCTGGCACCGTCAGCGCGGCGAGAAGGTGTGGTACCTCACCGGCACGGACGAGCACGGTCAGAAGATCATGCGCACTGCTGAGGCGAACGGCGTCACGCCCCAGGAGTGGTGCGACAAGCTCGTGGAAGAGGCGTGGAAGCCCCTCTGGGAGCACCTGGAGATCGCGAACGACGACTTCATCCGGACCACCGAGAAGCGGCACACGGACCGGGTGCAGGAGTTCGTCCAGGACCTGTACGACAAGGGCGAGATCTACAAGGGCGGCTACGAGGGCCCGTACTGCGTGGGCTGCGAGGAGTACAAGCTCCCGGCCGACCTGATCGACGGCGAGGGCCCCTACGAGGGCCAGAAGCTCTGCCCGATCCACAAGAAGCCGGTGGAGCTCCTCAAGGAGGAGAACTACTTCTTCAAGCTGAGCGAGTACGGCCCCAAGCTGCTGGAGTTCTACGAGGCCAATCCGGGCTTCATCCAGCCGGAGTCCGCCCGCAACGAGGTCGTGAACTTCGTCCGCCAGGGCCTCCAGGACCTCTCGATCTCCCGGTCGACGTTCGACTGGGGCGTGAAGGTGCCGTGGGACGAGAAGCACGTCATCTACGTGTGGATCGACGCGCTGCTGAACTACGCGACGGCGGTCGGCTACAACGAGAACCCGGCGAAGTTCGCGGACACCTTCCCGGCCAATGTGCACCTGGTCGGCAAGGACATCCTGCGCTTCCACGCCATCATCTGGCCGGCGATGCTGCTGGCGAACGATCTGCCGGTGCCGGGCCGGGTGGCCGCGAACGGCTGGCTGATGGTCGGCGGCGAGAAGATGTCGAAGTCCAATCTGACCGGCATCAAGCCGCAGGACCTGACCTCGCACTTCGGCGTGGACGCCTACCGCTGGTACTTCCTGCGGGCCATCGCGTTCGGCCAGGACGGTTCGTTCTCCTGGGAGGACTTCACCGCCCGCTACACGAGCGAGCTGGCGAACGACTACGGAAACCTCGCCTCCCGCGTCGCCGCGATGGTCGGCAAGTACTTCGACGGGCAGCTGCCCGAGGCCACCGCTTCCGGTCCCGCGGAGAAGGCGGTCCAGGACGGTCTGGCCACGGCGGTCGCAACCGCGGACCGGCTGATCGGCGAGGAGCTCGACTTCCAGGGCGGCATCCTCGCGGTGTTCGACTTCGTGAAGCAGGTCAACGGCTACCTCACCGAGCAGGAGCCGTGGAAGGTCGCGAAGGACACCTCACCCGAGGGTCAGGCGCGGCTGGCGACCATCCTGTACACGGCGGCCGAGTCGCTGCGCGGTGTGGCGGTCCTGCTGAACGCGGTGATGCCGCGCACGTCGCAGGCGCTGTGGGATTCCCTGGGCGCCGAGGCGTCGCTGGGCGCCCTGGCCGACCAGCGGGTGCAGGACGCTGGTGCCTGGGGTCTGCTGCCGGTGGGTTCGACGGTCACGAAGGGCGCGGTGTTGTTCCCGCGTCTTGAGGAGCCGAAGAAGGACGCGTGACGCGTCCCCACGGAATCGCCGAACACGGCCGAACACGTACGGGGACATGCGATCGACCCCCGGCCCGGGCAGTTGCTCGGGCCGGGGGTCGCGTCGTGCGGTGACCGGTGCGGTGACGCCGGGCGGTGACCGGTGCCGCTTCAGACGGCCAGTGCCGCCTCCGGCCCCATCACCACCACGGGCTCTGCGGCCGGGTCCAGCCGCCGCAGCAGTTCCTGCATCCGCTCCCGGGGCAACCCCACACAGCCCTGGGTCCCCGCGCCGTGCTCCACGTGCAGCCAGATGCCACCGCCCCTGGCGTTCCCCAGCGGCCGGGTCCAGCTCAGCGGGGTGTGCCCCGGTACGCGGTTGTAGTTGATCGCGACCACGTAGTCGAAGGCCCCGGTCAGCGGTTCGCCCTCGGCGTTGGTGCGGTTCGGCGGGGTGAAGCCCGACCCCTGGTCGTACGGGAGTTTCGTACCGGGGTCCTTCAGCAGTCCGCCCGCGTCGGTCAGTCCGTACACCCCGATCGGGGTGCGCAGATCGCCCTGCTTGTGGTGCTCGGTCCAGCCGCGGATGCCGTTGCGGGCGGGCCAGGTCTCCGAGGCCGGTCGCCAGGAACCCGCGGCATCGCGCTCGTACAGGACGGCCGTGCCCTGGTTGGCGTCTGCGTCCTTGGCGCGCACCACCAGGGCTTGGCGGGTCTTGAGTCCCATCCGCTTACGGGTCTTGGGGCCGAGCCCGGGTATGTCGGTGGGCTCGGCCGTCAGGGGCGATGGCTCGGCGCCCTGCGCAGGTTTCGCCCCGGCGCTCTCGGCGGGGGTGGCCTCCTCGGCGGGGGCTGGTCTCTCGCCTCCGGTGGACTGCGTCTGGCAGCCGGTGAGCAGCAGGAGCACGAGCCCCGCCGCCGGTATCGCGCCCGTACGAGCGTGCATGAGGTCTACCGTCCTGTCGGGGTGCTCGGTGCGTACGTGTCCGCCGGGCCGAGGCGGTGGGCGCTGTCGATCATCTTCTGGACCTCGGCCCAGGTCTCGGCGGTGGTGCCGGCCGCGGCACAGACCCGGAAGGCGGACAGGACCAGGGGGTGCGGCTGGGAGTCGCTCAGCAGATCCGCCGCACGGGTGGTGACACCGCCGATGGCCGCGCAGTTGTCGTCCACGCCCATGGGTTTGAGCGTGCGCGAGGCCCGTCGGTCGAGTCTGTCCTTGCCCGGTCCGCCCGTGGTGACGGTGATGAGTACGTCCTTCGGGCCGAGCCGTTCCACCGGTAGGCAGTCGTTCGCGTACTCCGCCCGGCAGGGCCGGGGGAACGGTGCGATCCGCTGGGTGGCGATGAACCCCTGGGGCTGGATGTCGAGCTGTGGGTCCACGGGCATCGTCAGGGTGTTCCAGCGCCGTGGCACCTGGATCGTCAGCCCGTCCAGTTCGGGGAAGGCGACCGTGTTAGCGGTCGGCGCCGCGGGGACGGGTGGCCGTGCGGTCAGCACCGGCTGGTGGGAGTCGTCCGGGGCCGGCAGCAACAGGACGCCTGCGAGGGTCAGCGCCACCGCTGCGGAGCCTGCCACTCCGGCTGCCTTGAGTCGTCGACGGCGTACGACGCGTTCCCGTACCTGGTGCAGCAGACCGTCGGGGGTGGCCAGTCGCGGTGTGCCGCGTTCCAGGAGGACGCGCAGTTCGCGCTCCGCCGTTTCGTCCTTGTGTTCAGGCTGGTGTTCAGGCTGCACTGCGGTCACCTGCCGTGGCCAGAGTAGGGGGGAGCAGCGTCCGCAGGGTGCGCAGGGCCTTCGAGGACTGGCTCTTGACGGTGCCCGTGGCACAGCCGAGGGTGGCCGCGGTGTCCTCCACGCTCAGGTCCTCGAAGTAGCGCAGGACCACGATCGCCCGCTGGCGGACCGGGAGGGCGCGGATGGCCGTCGCGAGCGACTGCTCCAGATCGACGTTGGCATAGGCGTCCATGGAGGTCACCGAGTCCGGCAGTTCTCCGTGCGGCACCTCCCCCCGCCAGCGGCGGCGCCACCAGGAGGCGTGGGTGTGCACCAGCGCCTTGCGGATGTACGCCTCCGGGTGCTCCCGGGAGATCTTCGACCAATTGGGCCAGACCTTGGCCAGCACCGTCTGGAGCAGGTCCTCCGCGAGATGGGCGTCGCCGGTCAGTAGCCAGGCCATGCGCAGGAGCCGGGGGCCGCGGGCGGCGACGAACGCCTCGAAGTCGTCGTCCCCGTAGTCGGAGCCCATGGTCCCGTCCCCGCTCTCGTGTTCCGTCGTCCACGTAGGAGGAACGCGGTGAGGAATGCTTCGGGTTGCCCGCACACGACGGAACAAACACGTCCGTACGGCTGTCTCCCCGACGGCTGCGCTGCTCGGGCCCGTCCGGGACCGTGCACCACGGCCGCCTGGGCCCTACCGCAGCAACGGTCACGGCACGAGCAGAATGACGGGCCCGGTCGAACACGAAGAGGCCCCGGACCGCGGTCCGGGGCCTCGTACGTGCGGAGCGGGTGCCGTCGTTACTCGGCGGGCTTCGCCACCGGCTTGCGGAGCTGGATGTTCAGCTCCCGCAGCCGCGACTCGTCCAGCTCGGTCGGGGCGCCCATCATCAGGTCCTGGGCGTTGCCGTTGAGCGGGAAGGCGATGGTCTCCCGGATGTTCGGCTCATCGGCGAGGAGCATCACGATCCGGTCGATGCCGGGGGCGATGCCGCCGTGCGGCGGGGCGCCGAGACGGAAGGCACGCAACATGCCAGCGAACTCGTGCTCGACGGTCTCCCGGTCGTAGCC
Organism: Streptomyces sp. NPDC005963; assembly: GCF_040638655.1. NCBI lineage: Bacteria > Bacillati > Actinomycetota > Actinomycetes > Kitasatosporales > Streptomycetaceae > Streptomyces > Streptomyces sp. NPDC005963. Next base: position 235,994 of record NZ_JBEXVD010000009.1, read on the forward strand.
GGCGATCTCGAACGCCTTCAGCATGACGTCGGGCTCGTGGTTGCGGATCGCGCCGGAGGAGAGCTCGATGCCGTTGCAGACGATGTCGTACTGCCAGGCGAGGATGTCCAGCGGGTCCTTCTCCTCCAGGTCCTTCATGCCGCCCTGGGGCATCGAGAACGGGTTGTGCGAGAAGTCGATCTTCCCGGTCTCCTCGTCCTTCTCGTACATCGGGAAGTCGACGATCCAACAGAACCGGAAGACACCCTCGTCGAAGTGGCCCGCGCGCTTGGCGGCCTCGACGCGGACCGCGCCCATGATCTTGGAGACCTCGTCGAAGTCGCCCGCGCCGAAGAAGACGGCGTGGCCCGCGGCGAGGCCGAGGCGCTCGGTGAGGACCTTGACGTTCTCCTCGGTGAGGAATTTGGCGATCGGCCCGGACAGCGAACCGTCCTCGGCGACGCGCACCCAGGCCAGACCCTTGGCGCCCTGCTCGATCGCGTACTCGCCGAGCTGGTCGAAGAACTTCCGGGGCTGGGCTGCGACGTCCGGCACGGCGAGCGCGCGGACGTGCTTGCCGGCGAACGCCTTGAACTCGGAGCCGTCGAAGACGTCGGTGATGTCGACGAGTTCGAGCCGGGCGCGCAGGTCCGGCTTGTCGTTGCCGTACTTCAGCATCGACTCCCGGAACGGGATGCGCGGGAACGGCGAGGTGACGTGCTTGCCGTCGCCGAACTCCTCGAACAGCTCGGTCATCAGCTTCTCGACCGGCTGGAAGACGTCCTCCTGCTCGACGAAGCTCATCTCGACGTCGAGCTGGTAGAACTCGCCCGGCGAGCGGTCGGCGCGGGCGTCCTCGTCGCGGAAGCAGGGCGCGATCTGGAAGTAACGGTCGAAGCCGGAGATCATCAGCAGCTGCTTGAACTGCTGCGGGGCCTGCGGCAGGGCGTAGAACTTGCCGGGGTTCAGCCGGGACGGCACCACGAAGTCACGGGCGCCCTCGGGGGAGGTCGCGGTGAGGATCGGGGTCGCCATCTCGTTGAAGCCGAGCGCGGTCATCTTGTGCCGGATGGCGCTGATGACCGCGGTGCGCAGCATGATGTTGCGGTGCATCCGCTCACGGCGCAGGTCGAGGAAGCGGTACTCCAGACGACGTTCCTCGTTGACGCCGTCGTCGGTGTTGATCGTGAAGGGGATCTGCTGGGCCGCGCCCAGCACCTCCACCTCGGCCACCTCGATCTCGATCTCACCGGTGGGCAGCTCGGGGTTGACGTTGTCGGCGCCCCGGCTGACGACCTTGCCGTCGATGCGGACGACGGTCTCCTTGGTGAGGTGGCTCAGCGCCTCGTTGGCCGCGGTGCCCGGGCGGGCGACGAGCTGGGTGATGCCGTAGTGGTCGCGCAGATCGATGAAGAGGATGCCGCCCAGGTCTCGGCGATTGTGCAGCCAGCCGCTCAGCCGGACGTCGGTGGAGACGTCAGAGGCGCGGAGCTCGCCGCAGGTGTGGGACCTGTACCGATGCATCGTCGTTCATCCAGTCTTAGCGGAGTGGGGTGGGGTGGGCCTGTCAAGGTTACCGCCCGCCCCCCTCCCCCCTCATTGGCATATACACGCCAGTGGTCGACCGGGAGCCCCGGGGGCCTGGGCTCACCCGGTGAACAGCCGTACCAGCGGCTGCCCGGCCGTGATGGGCCGCCGCCTGCCGCCCCCGTCCCCGCGGGGCCCTTCTGCCGTCCGCCCGGGGCCCGTTCACCCGGCAGTGGCCCCCGGCAGGTCAGCCCGCGGCAGATCGGAATAAAGTGAGGCAATGCGCACCGAGGACGTCCTGGCAGCCATCGCCACCGGCCTGTGGCGGTGGGACAAGGCATCCGGGACGGTCACCCTCGACGCGGAGGCCGCCCGGCTGGTCGAGCTGCCACCAGAAGCCGGCCCCCACCCCGAGTCCGTCGTACGGGCCCGTTTCCACCCCATCGACTGGAACGAGATCAACGGCGTCGTCGGTCTCGCCGTCGCCGAGGACACCCTCGCCGAAGGGCGGCTGCGGATCGTCGACGAGGGCGGACGCGTCCTGCGCACCGTCCGCTTCCGCGGCAAGCCGTTCCGCGTGGACGGCTCCCACATCCTGTACGGGACGCTCCAGGAGGTCGCCGAGCCGACCGAGGGCACGGCGGCGCAGACCCCCATCACCGGTGACTGGCGTCGCTCCCGTGAGGCGTTCCTCCTGGACGCGGGACGGGCGCTGGCCGAGGCGCGTTCGACGGCCGAGGTGCTGCGGGTGGCCGCCTCCCTGTCGATGCCGGGGTTCTCGCCGGACGGACTCGCGGTCTTCGGCGCCGCCGGCGACCGGATCACGATCATCGGACAGCACGGTCACCAGGGGGACGAGGGCGACCCGTTCAGCCATATGCGGATGGACACCGACCATCCGGCGGCCGAGGTCATCCGCAGCGGACGGGCCGTCTACCTGCCGAGCCCCAGCGAGTACGACCGCCGCTATCCGACCAGTTGGCCACTGGCCCAGCGCCTCGGACGCCAGTCCTGGGCCTATCTGCCACTGATCGTCGCCGGCCGCACGATGGGCGCCTGGATGGCGGCCTTCAAACACCCGGTGACCTTCACCCCCGACGAGCGCTCGGTGCTGACGACGGTCGCCAGGATGCTGGCGCAGGCGCTGGCCAGGGCAGGGGTCGCGGAGACCGAGCGGGAGCTGTCGCTCGGACTCCAGCGCTCGATGATGCCGGTGCTGGGCCCGGCCATCCCGGGCATGTCGGTGGCCGCACGGTACGTACCGACGGGCGGCGGCCTCCAGGTCGGCGGCGACTGGTACGACATGATCCCGCTGCCCTCCGGGCGGATCGCCCTGGTCATCGGGGACGTGCAGGGGCATGACGTACGCGCGGCCGGTCTGATGGGCCAGCTGCGGATCGCCCTGCGTGCGTACGCATCCGAGGGCCACCGGCCCGACGCGGTGCTCTCCCGGGCGTCCCGCTTTCTGCACGGCATCACCGACTCGTACGGGCAGGGCGACTACTCCGGCCCGCGGTTCGCCACCTGCCTCTACCTGGAGGTCGACCCGGCGAACGGACGGATCGAGATCGCCCGGGCCGGCCATCCGGAACCCGCGGTCCGCATGGCTGACGGAACGGTTCTGCTGAGGCCGACCGAAGGCGGGCTCCCGCTCGGCATCGACCGGGACACGGACTATCCGACGACGCGTCTCACCCTCGACCCCGGTGAGACGCTGATGATGTGCACGGACGGTCTGCTGGAGACCGGCGGCCACGACCTGGACACCGGCTGGGCCCGACTGCGCACGGTCTTGGAGAACGACCCGGGCGAATCCCTGGAGGAGTTGGCGGACGCACTGGTGCAGGCAGTGCACGGACCCGTCTCCCACTACACGACCGGCCCGCTGGCCGATCGGCGCGAGGATGACGTGGCGCTGGTGCTGCTCTCCCGCGAGGGGCAGCCGGTGACTGCCGAGGCGCCGCGGCGCATGGCCATGACGGTGGCACAGGCCCAGCCGGAACGCATCGCGGTCGCCCGTCGCCAGGTCAAGGAGTTGCTGCACGACTGGGCCGATCAGGAACAGGTCGACTCGGCGGTGCTGATGGTGTCCGAGATGGTGACCAACGTCCTCGTCCACACCGACGGGAACGCCCTGCTGTCGGCGGAGATCACCCATGACAACGGGGACGGCCGACGGCTGCGGGTCGAGGTCACCGACGCCAGCGACGAACTGCCGCACAAGCGCCGCCCGGGGGAAATGGCGTCGTCCGGCCGCGGTCTGGTGCTGATGGAGATGCTGGCCGACGCCTGGGGAGTGGACCCGAGGGGCGAGGGCAAGTCGATCTGGTTCGAACTCCACGAGTCGAAGCCGCAGAAGGAGTAGCCGCCGAGGGAGTAGCCGCCGCAGGAGTAAAGGAGTAGGCGGCGGCCGTCAGCCGGCTGATTCGGTCCCGGCCGGTCCCGCCTCCTCCGTGCCCCTGCCGTAGACCTTCCGCAGTTCGCTGATCACCCCGAAGGCCGCCGCGGTCACGGGCACGGCGAGCAGCATCCCCAGGATGCCCGCGACCCCCGCCCCCGCGGTGATGGCCAGCATGACGACGGCCGGATGCATCTGAACCGTACGGCTCTGGATCATGGGCTGGAGTACGTGCCCCTCCAGCACCTGTACGGCGAGGACGACGCCGAGCGCCCAGAGCGCGATCACCCACCCCCGGTCGGCGAGCGCCACCAGCACCGCGACCGCCCCGGAGAGGAACGCGCCGAGGTAGGGGATGTACGCACCGACGAAGACGAGCGCCCCGAGTCCGAGCGCCCCGGGAACCTGAAGGATCAGCAGTCCGATGGTGATGCAGATGGCGTCGATCAGGGCGATGAAGGTGGTCCCCCGCATAAAGCCCTCGACCGCCTCGAAGGCCCGCCGTCCCATCGCCTCGACGACTTCCGCGTTCGGCCCGGGTGCGATGACCCGTGCCAGACCGGCCGCCTTGTCCGAGTCACGGAGGAAGAAGAAGATCAGCAGCAGGGCCAGTACGGCGATGGCGATCGATTCGCCCACCACACTCAGACCGCTGATCACCCCGGACGCGGCGGTCCCGCCGAACTTGGTGAGCAATTCCTTCGCATTGGTCGCGAGATCATCGAGGGAAGTGCCTGCGGCGCCGAAGTGCTCGGCAAGTCCTCTGGCGGCCTCCCTCAGTGAGGAGACGATCTGATCGCCGCTGTCGATGAGCGCGCTGACGACGATGTACATCGCCCCACCCACCACCGCGACGACGGCCGCACAGGTCAGCCCGGCGGCCAGCGAGCGATGCACCCCCATCCGGACCAGGCGCTGGTACAGAGGTCCGAGCAACGCGGTGCCGAGCAGCGCGAGCAACACCGGGGTGACCGCGGTCCGCAGATACCCGATCAACCAGATCGCTACCGCCGCCACCCCTGCGACCAGCAGAAACACGACACACCAGGCGGCCAGCCGACGCACCGGCTCGGGCAGGAGTCTCGACCGCTCTGGGAACTGCACAGGTCCAGCGGACCACGGCCGGACGCGGGCGTCGCGCACTCGGGGTCCAGGCGGGTGACGCCCCATCAACGGGTCGCGACCTCGGGCAGGTGGCCCCTACCCCGTACGGATCATCTCGCCGGGAGTCGGCCCCGCATCGAACTCGGGGAAGCAGTCGGGGCACGCGTACAACGTCATGGGCAACGTCATGGGCCCGGGCCCGCTGGCACTCCCGACCCATCGAACGATGATCGGCGCCCCGGTGAGCCAACCGCAGCGACAACAGAAGGCGGACGGATCTGGCGGAAGTGCGGGGAAGGCTCCCGCGATGCTCATGTGGTCACCCCCTCGATGGTCCGGGGGTCGACGTCGCCGGGCGGATCCCACTGTTTGGTGTAGCACTCGAAGAACAGATAGCGACGGTGTCCGGTGCATCTGAAGTGGGCTTCCGTCCACGCTTCGGCATCGTCGACGCAGAGGTCCTCGGCACCTTCCGGGCCCGCCCTGCACCCGGGCTCCCCCGAGGCACACGCAACGTGCACGGAAATCCCGTTGGCTTCATGGAGCTTGAGCGTCCAGATGACTTCCCTGAAGCGACGGGTCAGCCCCATGTCGACGCCTCCTGGACGCCGTTGTCACTGACGATGACCTCCACCGCGCCCGGCCGATCACCATGACTCCAGACACTGAGGCTCTCGCTGCTCGCGCACCACTCCCGCCCTCCCCCGAGAGGACAAAGGAAATAGCTCCCCAGGGAGAAGTCCATGACCACCCCCACCCTCTTCGCCTCGGCATCCCGAACCACGGCCCCGACCGCGAACTCCTGACTCATGCCGCCCTCACGATCCGGGCGGGTGGGTGCACACATCGACCACACCTCTCCGTAGTCATTCCACTACCAAGTGAAGTCAGCGTGGTCTAGAGTCAAATCGTCTTCAACTTGCGCTATTTGTGCGGATAGTTAGGTGGGGGCTGTTGAATCGGAAAGAACTTGACCCCGAGAAGTCGCCGCGTGCCGCGTTCGGGCAGCGTTTACGCACTTTGCGGGATGAGCGTGGCTGGACCCAGGACGAGTTGGCGGAACGGATCGGATGCTCCGGGACCCACATTTCTGCTGTGGAAACCGGTCGCCGATCTCCAACTCCCAAGTTCGCGGCAAACGCAGACAGAGTCCTCGGCACCGGGGACAGACTCGAACGCCAGAGCCGAGCCGTACGGCTCACCGCAGTACTGGAAGGATTCCCGGAGTACGTCACGCACGAACTGCGAGCGGTGGAAATCAGGCTCTACGAGGTCGGTGTTGTGCCGGGAATCCTCCAGACAGCCGAGTACGCATCCGCGCTCACCACACGCACCGTCGAGCGTGGGGCAATCACACCTGAGCAGGCGGACGAACGAATCTCGCTCATAAATGAGCGACAGGGAGCACTCATCCGGACACCGCCCCCGCTGGTCTTCGTGGTGTTGGACGAAAGCTGCCTCAGGCTTCCCGTTGGCGACCCCGAAGTCATGGAAGCCCAGTTGACGCGGCTGATCGAATTCGCCGCGCTGCCGAACACTGTGCTTCAGGTCGCCCCGTTCAACCTGGGTGATCGTCGCCCGCTCCGCCTGCCTCTCTACATCCTGACCATGCAGAACCGGTCTCTGCTCTCGTACGCAGAGTCCGCACAGCGAGGGCAACTTGAGCGGGAAAGCGCCTCCGTGGTGCCCCTGCTGACGGCCTACCATCAACTACAGGCCGAAGCACTGTCCCAAGCGGCATCCGTGGCCATGATCAAGCAGCTACGAAAGGGCAACCCGTGACGACGGAATCCCCCCGTTGGTTCAAGTCCTCCTACAGCGACAATGGTGGTGCCTGCGTCGAGTGGGCTCCAGAACACGCATCAACACACGGCATCGTCCCCGTCCGTGACAGCAAGAACCCAACCGGCCCCGCACTCATGGTCGGCACCTCCGCATGGTCAGGGCTCATCGCTCTCGCCCGCAGCAGCGAGCTCTAACAGCGCCCCGACACAGCCTGAGTCCCGCACTCGATACCCGGAGCGCGGGACTCAGTCATGTCGGGTGAAACGAGATCCGGAATGCCGCTAGTGAACCCGTAGACGCTGAACGTGGTAGTGCCGCACTGTCTTCAACATTCGCTTTCACACGCGTTCATGAGCGGCAGGCTTAGTGGTCGGCTCCGAAAGTTCTTCGGGGGTGATCACGCCGCCAGGGCGGTGGAGGATTCATTTTGTTGGTCAACGGGTGTGGCCTTCGAATGCTCGGAGCCGCTTCCGAACTTGGTCGAGGTCGGTGAGTCGTTGGGTGTCACGACCCTCAATCCTGATGCCCGTCGGCTGGTGCCTTCAGCCGTCTGTCCAGTTCGTCCCCGGCCTCGTCGTACCCGGCGTCGGCGATCCGCTGGAGCTCGCGCAGGTCGCCAGTCGAGGCCGCACGTTGAGTGAGCAGAAACCCAGCGCGTATGGATCCCTCGTCCAACAGCGCGCTCAGCTCCCCGAGATCGCTAGCTGCGTTGGCGAGGTCGGCCAGCTGGTCTAGAGCGGTCTCGTTGCCCTCGTCAGCCAGCTCGCGCAGGGTTTCCCAATCGATGTTCCTGTTCGGCATGACGCCATGCTGCAACCCTGCCCCAAGGGCAGGGTCAAGTGGGACGATGGCCAGGTGATCACCATCGGGCAGCTGGCCGGGTATGTCGGGGTGTCGATCAAGACCGTTCGCGTCTATCACGCCAAGGGGCTGCTTCCCGAGCCCGA
>NZ_JBEXVD010000010.1:0-227924 GCF_040638655.1 Streptomyces sp. NPDC005963
GTTGATAGGCCAGATCTGGAAGGCGGGTAACCGCTGGAGGTGACTGGTACTAATAAGCCGAGGGCTTGTCCATAGAGGCTCGCGTCCACTGTGTTGGTTCTGAAACCATAACCATGTCATTGTCTGGTTGGTTTTATAGTGTTTCGGTGGTTATTGCGTTAGGGAAACGCCCGGTTACATTCCGAACCCGGAAGCTAAGCCTTTCAGCGCCGATGGTACTGCAGGGGGGACCCTGTGGGAGAGTAGGACGCCGCCGAACAATTATTGCGAGATGGGCCCTGTACCGTGACGGTACAGGGCCCATTTTGCGTTTCACCCACATTCTCTTCAGCCGGTCCCCGGCTGTCCGGCCGGCGCCATTCCCGGCAGCTTTGCCATTCGTCAGGAGAGCCGCGGACGCGCCACACCCCTGTGGCCTTCACCCTTGTGGCTGAGGCTAAGCTCAGTCAGTAACGTCAGCACGTTCCCACAGGAGGCCCTCGGGTGGAGGTCCAAGAGACCCGCGTTCAGACGGACCGGGTACTCACCATCCCCAACATCCTCAGTATGGCCCGTCTCGCCGGCGTACCGCTCTTCCTGTGGTTGATTCTCCGCCCCGAGTTCGGCGGGCCCAAGAGCGACGGCTGGGCACTGCTGGTGCTCATGCTGAGCGGGATCAGTGACTATCTCGACGGAAAACTGGCCCGACGTTGGAACCAGGTCAGCAAACTCGGCCGACTCCTGGACCCGGCCGCGGACAGGTTGTACATCCTGTCCACTCTTGTCGGTCTTACCTGGCGTGAGATCCTCCCCCTGTGGCTCACCGCCGCCCTTTTGGCCCGTGAACTGATGCTCCTGGTGATGGTCGCAATCCTGAGGCGGCACGGCTATCCACCACCGCAGGTGAACTTCCTCGGCAAGGCCGCGACCTTCAACCTGATGTACGCGTTTCCCCTGCTTCTGCTCAGTGACGGAACCGGATGGCTGGCGTCACTCGCTGCTATTTTCGGATGGGCCTTCGCCGGATGGGGTACAACTCTGTATTGGTGGGCAGGGATGCTGTATGTGGTCCAGGTCCGCCGCCTCGTCAAGGCGGACACAATGGCCGATTGACCTCGTCGATGCGGAGCCGTGCAGTGTGGCCGGCCGCGCATGACGCCAAGAGGGCCTCTTTGGACGAGTGAAGTCGGCTGACCGTCGTCTCTCAAGGAGGACGCTTCCGACATGAAGGCCGTCGTGATGGCCGGTGGCGAAGGCACCCGGCTTCGCCCCATGACTTCGAGCATGCCCAAGCCACTCCTACCGGTTGCCAACAGGCCGATCATGGAGCATGTGCTGAGGCTGCTGAAGCGGCATGGGCTCACCGAGACCGTAGTCACCGTCCAGTTCCTGGCATCGCTGGTGAAGAACTACTTCGGTGACGGAGAAGAGCTCGGAATGGAGCTCACCTACGCCAATGAAGAAAAGCCACTCGGCACCGCGGGCAGTGTGAAGAATGCCGAGGAAGCACTCAAGGACGATGCATTCGTCGTCATCTCAGGTGACGCTCTCACCGACTTCGACCTGACCGACCTCATCGCCTTTCACAAAGAGAAAGGTGCATTGGTCACCGTTTGCTTGACCAGGGTTCCCAACCCGCTGGAATTCGGCATCACCATCGTCGATGAGGGCGGTAAGGTCGAGCGGTTCCTGGAGAAGCCGACCTGGGGACAGGTGTTCTCCGACACGGTGAACACCGGCATCTACGTCATGGAGCCCGAAGTCTTCGACTATGTCGAAGCCGATGTCTCCGTGGACTGGTCAGGAGACGTCTTCCCTCAGCTCATGAAGGAAGGCAAGCCGATTTACGGCTATATCGCCGAGGGCTATTGGGAGGACGTCGGTACCCACGAAAGCTATGTGAAGGCCCAGGCCGATGTGCTGGAGGGCAAGGTCGACGTGGAGATCGACGGCTTCGAGATCTCCCCGGGGGTCTGGGTCGCCGAAGGCGCCGAAGTCCATCCGGACGCCGTGCTGCGAGGTCCTCTCTACATCGGTGACTACGCCAAGGTGGAAGCTGGCGTGGAGATCAGAGAGCACACCGTCGTCGGATCCAACGTGGTCGTGAAGACCGGTGCCTTTCTCCACAGGGCCGTCATCCACGACAACGTGTACATCGGCGAGCACTGCAATCTGCGCGGCTGTGTGATCGGCAAGAACACCGACATCATGCGGGCCGCCCGCATCGAGGACGGCGCGGTCATCGGAGACGAGTGTCTCGTCGGTGAAGAATCGATCGTGCAGGGCAATGTGCGGGTGTACCCGTTCAAGACGATCGAGGCCGGCGCCTTCGTCAACACATCCGTGATCTGGGAGTCGCGCGGTCAGGCGCATCTCTTCGGAGCCAGGGGTGTTTCCGGGATCCTCAACGTGGAGATCACGCCGGAGCTGGCTGTCCGACTGGCCGGTGCGTATGCCACGACGCTCAAGAAGGGGTCCACGGTCACCACGGCCCGTGACCACTCCCGTGGCGCACGAGCGCTCAAACGGGCCATGATCTCGGCACTCCAGGCCAGCGCCATCGACGTGCGGGACCTGGAGAACGTGCCCCTTCCCGTGGCTCGGCAGCAGACCGCTCGCGGTAGCGCGGGCGGAATCATGATCCGTACCTCGCCGGGTGTGCCGGAGTCGGTCGACATCATGTTCTTCGACGAACGGGGTGCCGACCTCTCCCAAGCCGGCCAACGCAAGCTGGACCGGGTGTACGCACGGCAGGAGTACCGGCGGGCCTTCCCCGGTGAGATCGGGGACCTCCACTTCCCCGCGAGCGTCTTCGACTCGTACACCGGCTCGCTGCTGCGCAACGTGGACACTACGGGCGTTGCCGAGTCGGAGTTGAAGGTCGTCGTCGACGCCTCCAACGGTAGTGCCGGGTTGGTGCTTCCGAGTCTCCTGGGCCGGCTGGGAGTCGACGCGCTGACCATCAATCCCGGGCTCAACGAGGCCAGGCCGACCGAGACGACGGAGACACGCCGTGCTGGCCTGGTACGCCTGGGGGAGATCGTGGCGTCCGCCAGGGCTGCCTTCGGCGTGCGGTTCGACCCCGTCGGTGAACGGCTGTCGCTCGTCGACGAGCGCGGTCGGATCATCGAGGATGATCGAGCGCTGTTGGTCCTCCTCGACCTCGTCGCGGCCGAGCGCCGCAGCGGACGGGTGGCCTTGCCCGTGACCACCACACGGATCGCCGAGCAGGTGGCGGCGTACCACGGCACCCAGGTCGAGTGGACGACGACCTCTCCCGACGACCTCACCAGGGTGGGTCGCGAAGACACCACCATCTTCGGCGGGGACGGCCGGGGCGGCTTCATCGTGCCGGAGTTCAGCAGTGTGTTCGACGGGACGGCCGCCCTCGTACGGCTGGTGGGGTTGATCGCCCGCACCCAGCTCACACTGAGCCAGATCGATGACCGCATCCCCCGTGCCCATGTCCTCAAGCGTGATGTCGCCACCCCCTGGGCGGTGAAGGGGCTCGTCATGCGTCGTGTCGTGGAGGCCGCGGGTGAGCGGCACGTGGACACGACGGACGGTGTCCGGGTGGTCGAGACCGACGGGCGATGGGTGATGGTGCTGCCCGATCCGTCGGAGGCCGTCACCCATCTGTGGGCCGAGGGTCCGGACGACGCCTCCGCTCAGGCCCTGCTCAACGAGTGGGCAGCGGTGGTGGATAGCGCAGGTCAGTGATGGTGTGACCGGTATGTCGGGGGCCGCTGGCGGGCGGCCCCCGACGCTTGGGTAGGGCCATTCGGCGGTAGCGCGCATGACGTGCGACGATGTGCGGCATGTCGCAGCAGCCCCCGGTTCGGAGCACCGGCTCTCCACCCGTACGACCGGTGCGTCCCGACGCATCGATGTCGCTGCTGACGAACGTCATGGAGCACAGCCTCGACGACGGTTACGCAGAGGCCGCGGCCCGTAGGGAGGCGGACGGACGGCTGCCCCGGACCCTGCGGGCCAAGCTTGGGCTGGCTGCGGGACTGGTACTCGCCGCCATGGTGGTGACCGTGGGTGCCGCGGAAGCGCGGATAGCGGCGCCCGTGGTGGCCAAGGAGCGCGAGGAACTGATCGACCGCATCGACGAGGAGACGGCGGCCGCGGATGCGCTGGAGCGCGGCGTCGACGAACTCCGCGACGAGGTGGGGGAGCGCCAGCGGAAGGCGCTGAACACCAAGGGGGGCGCGCAGGAGCAGCTGGTCGGCCTGCTCGCCGGGGCGACCGACGTCGAGGGCCCCGGAATCAGCCTGGTCATCGATGACGCCAAGGACACCGCCCAGGGCGGTGGCGGCCCCCGTGAGAGCAGCGGCTTCAGTGATACGGGCCGGGTCCGCGACCGGGACATGCAGCGCATCGTCAACGGCCTGTGGCAGTCGGGCGCCGAGGCGGTGGCCATCAACGGGCAGCGGCTGACCGCCCTGTCCGCCATCCGGGCGGCGGGCGACGCCATACTGGTGGACAACAAGCCTCTGGTGCCGCCCTACACGGTGCTTGCCGTGGGGGAGGGGAAGCGGCTGAACACCACGTTCCAAGACAGCGCGGACGGCCTGTACCTCCATGCGCTGCGGGAGAACTTCAACATCCGCTTCACCATCTCCACCAAGGACGAGGTGCGCCTTCCGGCGGCGCCGAGCCTGATCGTACGCACAGCAGAGCCGAAGTCCGCCGACGCCGAGGGCCGTGGGCAGGGGACGGTAGACACAGGGAAGGGCACATCGTGATCGCCGTACTGGGCCTCGTCGTGGGAGTCGTGGCCGGACTGTTGGTCCGGCCCGAAGTGCCGGCGGTGGTCGAGCCCTATCTACCGATCGCCGTCGTCGCGGCACTGGATGCCGTGTTCGGTGGACTGCGGGCCATGCTTGACGGGATCTTCGTGGACAAGGTCTTCGTCGTGTCCTTCCTGTCCAACGTGGTCGTCGCGGCCCTGATCGTGTTCCTGGGCGACAAGCTCGGTGTGGGTGCACAGCTGTCGACGGGAGTGGTGGTCGTCCTCGGCATCCGGATCTTCTCCAACGCCGCGGCGATCCGACGGCACGTGTTCCGGGCCTGAGGAATGAAGGGCGAAATGAACAGCAACCGCATGCCGCTGCCGGACGAATCGGGCGAGCCGTCGGGGGACGGGACCGGGGCGCCCCGGCCGCCGCGTGAGCCGTCCGAGTTGACCGGACGTCAGCGTCTGATCGCAGGGCTGTGGCCGCCGAGGGTGACCCGCGCGCAACTGACCGTGGCCGTGCTGTTGTTCGTACTCGGCCTCGGGCTGGCGATCCAGGTGCGTTCGACCAATGACGACAGCGCGCTGCGGGGTGCACGGCAAGAGGACCTGGTACGCATCCTCGATGAGTTGGACGACCGCAACCAGCGGCTTGAGGACGAGAAGCAGCGGCTGGAAGCGCAGCGCACGGAGTTGGAGAACAGCTCCGACCGTGCTGAGGAGGCCCGCAAGCAGACCCAGCAGAAGGAGCAGCAACTCGGCATCCTGGCCGGCACCGTTGCGGCACAGGGGCCGGGGATCACCCTGACGATCGAGGACTCCTCCGGTGCGGTGGAGCCCGACATGTTGCTCGACGCGATCCAGGAGTTGCGTGCTGCGGGGGCGGAGGCGATCCAGGTGAATGAGCACAGGGTCGTGGCCGGCTCCTATTTCACCGGTGCGGGTGGTGACATCGAGGTGGACGGGAACCGGATCCGCGCGCCGTACATCTTCAAGGTCATCGGCAAGCCGCAGGATCTGGAGCCGGCTCTCAACATCCCGGGCGGTGTGGTCCAGACCCTGGAGAAGGAGCAGGCCATTGCCACGGTGGCCCGCTCGGAGAAGATCATCGTGGATAGCTTGCGGCCCGCAGAGCGGCCTGACTACGCTCGGTCGTCAGCCCAGTGAGGCGGGGGTGCATAAGGGTCTGGCGGCCAGGGCAAGAGGTCGGCAGGGGCCGGCGTACGGAATATGTGCCGCGTGGTGGAAACTGTCGGACGGGTACGGACGTTGTGATGATGTCCGGGTCGGCAGGTGTGATCATTGAGGGTTCGTCCTGCCCCACGGGCGGGTCTATTTCGGTCAAGGGGAATCGCCCGTGAAGTTGTTTGCGAAGTTGTTCGGCAAGAGCGGACGCGAAGACGGCGGAAACGCCAGGCATCGCGCGCGGCGTCGTGGCCAGGAGGAGGAGCAGAGCGCGGAGCGCCCGCTCTTCCGTGATCAGGTCGCGGGCCCGGGCGGTGGCGTTCCTGGTGGTCAGGGCGAGTCGGTTGACCCTGCCGGTGCCGGCCGCATAGGTTTCGGAGACTCATCGACCTCAAGTTCGGGTGGAGGGTTCCCCTCCGACCCGTATGCGACCAATCCCCATGGGGGACAGCCGCGGCAGGAGGACACGTCCATGTCGGCCGTGACGGTTTGTACGAGGTGTGGGCACCGCAATGCGGCGTCGAGCAGATTCTGCTCCAACTGTGGTGCGCCCCTGCGCGGTGGGGCTCCGGCGGAGCGGCCTTCGGAGACGACGTCGACGATCTCCATCTCGGGGCTGGAAGCCTATGACTCCGAGGTCACCGGACAGACCCAGGTCCCGTCGCTCTCTCCCGAGGCGCAGGCGGCCGTGGACGCGCTTCCCTTCGGTTCGGCGCTCCTGGTGGTGCGTCGGGGGCCGAACTCGGGAAGCCGCTTCCTGCTCGACGGCGAGCTGACCACCGCGGGCCGTCATCCGCAGAGCGACATCTTCCTGGACGACGTGACCGTGTCCCGCCGTCACGTGGAGTTCCGTAGGGGGCCTGACGGCAGTTTCAGCGTCGCCGACGTCGGCAGCCTCAACGGAACCTATGTGAACCGCGAGCGGATCGATTCGGTCTATCTGGCCAACGGAGATGAGGTCCAGATCGGCAAGTACCGACTGGTCTTCTACGCGAACCAGCGGGGCGTGTAACCCGTCAGGGAAGGTCCATGCGAACACCGACGGGTGGTGCCGGTCGCGGCACCGCCACCGCGGGGGATCGGCTGATGAGCATCGGTACGGTGCTCGGTCAGCTGCGTGATGAGTTTCCCGAGGTCACCATCTCCAAGATTCGTTTCTTGGAGGCCGAGGGGCTGGTAGAGCCGCGCCGTACCCCATCCGGGTACCGCAAGTTCAGTCCGGACGACGTGGAGCGACTCGCACAGATCCTGCGGATGCAGCGGGACCACTACCTTCCGTTGAAGGTCATCCGGGAGCATCTGGACGCGGTCGCCCGTGGTGAGCAGCAGCCGCTCCCGGCGCCCGGTCCGCAGCGCGACACGTCGGACGCGCCCTGGGAGGCCCCCAGTGAGCCCCGTACGGCCGCCAGGGTGGGTCGGGCGGAGTTGCTGGCCGCCGCGGGGGTCAGTGAGCAGGAGCTGGCGGAGTGGGAGTCGTACGGGCTGCTCACGCGCGATGGCGACGGAGGGTACGACGCCGAGTCCGTCACGGTGGCGCGGCTGGTGGTCGAGCTGGGCAGATTCGGTCTGGAGCCCCGGCACCTTCGGGCCATGAAGGCCGCGGCTGACCGGGAGGCGTCCTTGGTCGAACAGGTGGTTGCACCCTTGCGGCGGCATCGCAATCCGCAGACCAGAGCACATGCGGAGGCCACCGCGAACGAGCTGGCGACCCTGTCAGTACGGCTGCATGCGGCCCTGATGCGGACGGCCCTCGGGGTGCGTCTCGACTGATCTTGGACGTGCCCGACTACCCAAAGGGGTCGGGCACGTCCTAGGGTTGCTGTGTGAACGAGCTCGACGTTGTGGGTGTCCGGGTGGAAATGCCCTCCAACCAACCGATCGTGCTCCTGCGTGAAGTGGGAGGCGATCGGTACCTCCCCATCTGGATCGGTCCCGGGGAGGCGACCGCCATTGCTTTTGCCCAGCAGGGCATGGCCCCTGCCAGGCCGCTGACGCACGACCTCTTCAAGGACGTGCTGGAGGCGGTGGGGCAGGAGCTGACCGAGGTCCGCATCACCGACCTGCGGGAAGGGGTCTTCTATGCGGAGCTGGTGTTCGCCAGCGGAGTCGAGGTGAGCGCGCGTCCTTCGGACGCCATAGCGCTCGCCCTGCGTACCGGCACGCCGATCTTCGGCAGTGACGGTGTGCTCGACGATGCGGGGATCGCCATTCCCGATGAGCAGGAGGACGAGGTGGAGAAGTTCCGCGAGTTCCTCGACCAGATCTCTCCGGAGGACTTCGGTACCAACAGTCAGTGACGGTTCGTTGGTGACTGTGTGCCGATGAGTGGCGCCGCCAAGGTCTGCTGCGCTTCTCGCGTGATCCTCGGCCCAGAGGGCACGTCGACGCGGCGTTTTGCGGCCATTCGGGTAGCCTTTCCCCGATTTGGGGCATGGGAAACCACTCTCAGGGTGATTATCACTCGGCGTGCCGAGTGTGGCGATCGTTGACGCACCCCTGGTGACTGCCTACCTTTCGAGTGGGCAGGTCAAGGAGGAGGTCGGCGTGAGAAGTAGCGGCGACGGTGCGGTTGGGGGCGCCCTCGGCCGACGTCTGGGGGAGAGCGGACCGTATCCGCTCCAGGAGAGCGCGTCGGAGTCATCGGCGGAGACCATCGGCTACCGGGGACCGACCGCGTGCGCGGCGGCCGGCATCACCTATCGACAACTCGACTACTGGGCGCGCACCGGCCTGGTCGAGCCCAGCGTCCGGGCGTCGCACGGGTCGGGCACCCAGCGGCTCTACAGCTTCCGTGACGTGGTCACCCTCAAGATCGTCAAGCGTTTCCTGGACACGGGCTTGGCCCTCCAGAACATCCGCGCCGCCGTTCGCCACCTGCGTACCCGCGGGGTGGGCGACCTGGAGCGCATGACGTTGATGAGCGACGGTGCGACGGTCTACGAATGCTCTTCGCCGGACGAGGTCGTCGACCTCCTCCAGGGCGGTCAGGGGATCTTCGGCATCGCCGTGGGCGTCGTGTGGCGTGACGTCGAGACGGCCCTGTCACAGTTGCACGGTGAGCGGATCGACACGGGCGAGACCCTCGTCGGCAACCATCCGATGGACGAGTTGGCCCGACGCAGACGGGACCGGGCGGTATAGATCGCCCCGCCCTGACGGCGAGCTGCGGTGCTGCCCGACGCCTTTGTCACAGGCGTGAGGCAGCATCGGAGATGTGAGATCCGTTCCGACGATCCTCCACCTCGACATGGACGCCTTCTATGCGGCAGTGGAGCAGGCGTCCAAGCCCAGTCTGCGCGGAAAGCCCGTGATCGTCGGCGGGCTCGGGCCGCGCGGGGTCGTGGCCACCGCTTCGTACGAAGCACGCCGCTTCGGCGTGCACTCGGCGATGCCCATGGCGTACGCCCGGCGGCTCGCTCCGAACGCCGCGTATCTGGTGCCCCGGTTCTCCCTCTACCGTGCGGTCAGCGAGCAGGTCATGGAGCTCTTGGGGAGGCTGTCCCCGCTGGTGGAGCCGCTGAGCCTGGACGAGGCGTTCGTCGATCTGGAGGCCGGGGGCACCGCCGACGACTCTCGATCCGCACGGGCGGCGGGTGAGTCACTGCGCGCGGACATCCTCGCGGCGACGGGCCTGACCTCATCGGTGGGGCTCGCGGGCTCCAAGATGCTGGCGAAGATCGGTTCGGAGCAGGCCAAACCGAACGGCCTGGTCCTGATAGAGCCGGGCACCGAGCGGGAGCTGTTGGGCCCCCTGCCGGTGCGGACACTGCCCGGGGTCGGGCCGGCGACCGGTGAGCATCTGCGCCGGGCGGGGATCACGATCTGTTCCGAACTCGCCGCGGCGGGTGAGGACGAACTGGTACGGCTGCTGGGCAAGGCGCACGGTTCGGCACTCCATCGGATGGCCCTGGGGCACGACGATCGACCCGTGGTCGCCGAGAGGGACGCCAAATCGGTGTCGGTGGAGGACACCTTCGACGTGGACCTGCACGACCGGACCAGGATCAGGGCCGAGGTGGAGAGGCTCGCCGAACGCTGTGTGGTGCGGTTGAGAGCGTCCGGGCACTCAGGGCGCACCATCGTGTTGAAGGTCCGGCGCTACGACTTCTCCACGTTGACCAGGTCGGAGACGCTACGGGGACCGACCGACGATCCGGCCGTGGTGCGGGAGGCGGCCGGCCGTCTGCTGGAAGCGGTGGACACGACGGGTGGGGTGCGGCTGCTGGGGGTGGGGGTGAGCGGACTCGCCGACTACACCCAGGAGGATCTGTTCGCCCAGGCGGCCACCGCTCGGGAGGAGCGGGAACGGGAGGAGAGCGACGCGCCGCCGGTGCCGACGGTCCCCAGCAGCACGGGGCGGGTGCCCTTCGAGCAGTCGGGCGGGGGTTCGGCCACGTCCGTACCGCCGGATGGGTCGTCGGCTTCTGGTGGTTCGGCGAGCGGGACGTCCGGGAGCGGAGCTGCCGAGGGCGCGGGTCCTCGGGGGACCGAAGAGTCCGGGGTGGCTGTGCGGGCGACGCAGGAGCTCGCCGACCGTCGCTGGCAGGCCGGTCACGATGTGCACCACTCCGAGCACGGGCCGGGATGGGTGCAGGGGAGTGGTCTGGGCCGGGTCACCGTGCGGTTCGAGCAACCGGGCTCGCCTCCGGGGCGCGTCCGTACGTTCCGGGTGGACGATCCGGACCTGGTGCAGGCCGAGCCCCTGCCCCTGGTCGCCATCGGGCGGGCGGGCGAGCGGGGCGGCTCCGGTCGAACCGATCAGGTCCCCTCGTCCTCACGGCCCGCGATACGGCCGAATGAGCGATCGGGCGGGGGCTTCTCTCCGGCCGGATCGGACGGGGCGGCGGGTGTCTCCGGTGCCGAGGAGAGTTCGAGCCCGTAGTGGTGGTAGAGCTGGAGCTCCTGTTCGGGCGAGAGGTGCCGGCCCACACCAAAATCCGGTGCGTCCTTGATCAGGGACCGCTCGTAGGGCACCTGGAGGACGTCGTCGGCGAAGGTGCTCGGCTCCAGCGGGACAAAGGCGTCCCTGCTGAAGAGCCCGGTGCGTACGGCCGCCCATTCGGGTGCACCGGTGGCGTCGTCGAGGTACACCTCGTCCACCGTCCCGATCTTGGCACCGTTGCGGTCAAACGCCTTGCGGCCGATCAGGCTGCGCGGATCGATATCGGTCTGCACGAGTCCTCCATATGTTGGCAAACTGCTGCATGAGCCGCTAAAAAATACGAAAGTGCACAAAGTCGGTGTCGGCCACTTGAGCGATTGCCGAGAAGGCGCGCTGGTAGGCTGACTAGCGGCTGCTGACCCCGTGCGGGAGAGTCCACCGGAAGGACGACGGTGGCGCCGAAGGAGCAAATCCTCCCCGGAATCTCTCAGGCACCTGTACCGCACGGACGAGGTCACTCTGGAAAGCAGGGCGGGCGTCGGACGGCATCCGCTCTCACCGACGGTGAAAGCCGGAACGCTGCTGTTCGGCGATCCGGTGAAACTCTCAGGTTGAGATGACAGAGGGGGAGGCCGTCCAGGGCATCTTCGTGATGCCCCTCGCAGGTCGCGTCAGACCAGGAGGCCTCCTACATGACCGCCAACCGCACGCCGCTCGCCCAGCTGGAGCGAGGCACCCCCTTCGAGCAGCGCCACATCGGACCGGACTCAGAGGCCCAGGCCAAGATGTTGGCGCAGGTGGGATACGGCTCGCTGGACGAGTTGACCGCCGCAGCCGTCCCCGAGGTGATCAAGAGCACGGAGGCGCTCGCCCTGCCCGACGGGCGGTCCGAGGCCGAGGTGCTGAGCGAGTTGCGCACCCTCGCCGAGCGCAACAAGGTGCTGGCGCCGATGATCGGCCTCGGCTACTACGGCACCTTCACTCCGCCGGTCATCCTCCGTAACGTCATGGAGAACCCCTCCTGGTACACCGCGTACACGCCGTACCAGCCCGAGATCTCCCAGGGGCGGCTCGAAGCCCTGCTGAACTTCCAGACCACCGTCGCCGATCTGACGGGTCTGCCCACCTCCGGCGCCTCCCTCCTTGACGAGGGCACGGCAGCCGCCGAGGCCATGTCCCTCGCCCGCCGGGTCGGCAGGGTCAAGGGCGGTGTCTTCCTGGTCGACACCGATGTCCTGCCCCAGACCCTCGCGGTGATCCAGACCCGTGCCGAGCCGACCGGCGTCGAGGTCGTCACCGCAGACCTCGGCGACGGGATCC
Source organism: Streptomyces sp. NPDC005963 (assembly GCF_040638655.1). Lineage (NCBI taxonomy): Bacteria > Bacillati > Actinomycetota > Actinomycetes > Kitasatosporales > Streptomycetaceae > Streptomyces > Streptomyces sp. NPDC005963. The sequence continues at coordinate 12,108 of NZ_JBEXVD010000010.1, forward strand.
CCGCCGCCATCGCCGAGCGCGGCGTCTTCGGCGTACTCCTCCAGTACCCGGGCGCGTCCGGAGCCGTGCGCGACCTCGCGCCGGTCATCGAGCAGGCCCACGGCCTCGGCGCGATCGTCACCGTCGCCGCCGACCTCCTCGCCCTCACGCTGCTCACCCCGCCCGGCGAACTCGGCGCCGACATCGCCGTCGGCACCACCCAGCGCTTCGGCGTCCCCATGGGCTTCGGCGGACCGCACGCCGGCTACATGGCCGTACGCGAGAAGTTCGCGCGCAGCCTGCCCGGGCGCCTCGTGGGAGTCTCCGTCGACGCGGACGGCAACAAGGCGTACCGACTCGCACTCCAGACCCGTGAGCAGCACATTCGCCGCGAGAAGGCCACCAGCAACATCTGTACCGCCCAGGTGCTGCTGGCCGTCATGGCCGGCATGTACGCGGTGTACCACGGCCCGGACGGACTGCGGGCGATCGCCCGCAGGACCCACCGCTACGCCACGCTCCTCGCCGAAGGGCTGACGGCCGGCGGCGTCGAGATCGTCCACGGCAGCTATTTCGACACCCTGACCGTACGGGTGCCGGGTCGCGCCGGAGCGGTCGTCTCCGCGGCGCGCGAAGACGGGGTCAACCTCCACCTCGTCGACGACTCCCACGTCTCCATCGCCTGCGACGAGACCACCACCCGCAGCAATATCGTCGCCGTCTGGGCCGCCTTCGGCGTCGAGGCGGACATCGACGCCCTCGACGCGGTCACCGCGGAAGCCCTGCCCCAGGCGCTGCTGCGCGGCAGTGACTTCCTCACCCACCCGGTCTTCCACCAGCACCGTTCCGAGACCGCGATGCTGCGCTATCTGCGTCGGCTCGCCGACCGCGACTACGCCCTGGACCGGGGCATGATCCCGCTCGGCTCCTGCACCATGAAGCTCAACGCCACCACCGAGATGGAGCCGGTCACCTGGCCCGAGTTCGGGCAGATCCACCCCTTCGCCCCCGTCGAGCAGGCCGCGGGCTACCTCACGCTGATCCGCGAGTTGGAAGAGCGCCTGGCCGAGGTCACCGGCTACGACAAGGTGTCCATCCAGCCCAACGCGGGTTCTCAGGGCGAACTGGCCGGGCTGCTCGCGGTCCGCGCCTACCACCGGGCGAACGGCGACGAGCAGCGCACGGTCTGTCTGATCCCCTCGTCCGCCCATGGCACCAACGCGGCGAGCGCCGTGATGGCGGGCATGAAGGTCGTCGTGGTCAAGACCGCGGACGACGGTGAGATCGACGTTGCGGACCTCCGCGCGAAGATCGAGCAGTACCGCGACGAACTGTCCGTACTGATGATCACCTACCCGTCCACCCACGGGGTGTTCGAGGAGCACGTCGCCGACATCTGCGCGCAGGTCCACGCGGCCGGCGGTCAGGTGTACGTCGACGGCGCCAACCTCAATGCGTTGGTGGGGCTCGCCAAGCCCGGAGAGTTCGGCGGCGACGTGTCGCACCTGAACCTGCACAAGACCTTCTGCATCCCGCACGGCGGCGGCGGCCCCGGCGTGGGACCGGTCGCCGTCCGCTCGCACCTGGCCCCCTACCTGCCGAACCACCCGCTCCAGCCGACCGCCGGCCCCGAGACGGGAGTGGGCCCGATCTCCGCTGCGCCGTGGGGTTCGGCCGGAATCCTGCCGATCTCCTGGGCGTACGTGCGGCTGATGGGTGGCGAGGGTCTCAAGCGCGCGACGCAGGTCGCCGTGCTCGCGGCCAACTACATCGCCAAGCGGCTGGAGCCGCACTACCCCGTGCTCTACACCGGGCCGGCCGGACTCGTGGCCCACGAGTGCATCGTGGACCTCCGTCCGCTGTCGAAGGCGACCGGGGTCAGCGTCGACGACATCGCCAAGCGGCTGATCGACTACGGCTTCCACGCCCCGACGATGTCCTTCCCGGTCGCCGGCACCCTGATGATCGAGCCCACCGAGAGCGAAGACCTGAGCGAGATCGACCGTTTCTGCGCTGCGATGATCGCCATTCGTGGCGAGATCGAAAAGGTCGCGGCGGGTGAGTGGCCGGCCGATGACAACCCGCTGTGCAACGCCCCGCACACGGCGGCTGCGCTCGGCGGCGCGTGGGAGCACGCCTACAGCCGTGACGAAGCGGTCTTCCCCGCCGGCGTGAGCGCGGCTGACAAGTACTGGCCGCCGGTCCGACGGATCGACGGTGCGTTCGGTGACCGCAACCTGGTCTGCTCCTGCCCGCCGCTGGACGAGTACGACGCCTGAGTCCCGTGAGGACAGAGGTCGGGGCCGGTTCGGAGGAGATGTCCTCCGGCCGGCCCCGGTCGTTCGGCGGGTACGGGCAGCCTGTGCACGTACGCGATGGTGAGGTTACGTTGCGTCGCTCCTACCGTGGGGCGGTGGGCCCCGCGGCGAACGCCGTCGGACGTGCGGCGGCTCAGGCGGCCGTCCTCGACTGGCGCTTCGGCGCGATGATCTGGCCGTCGGGCAGCAGCTCACCGGTGTCCTCGAAGAGGAGCACGCCATTGCACAGCAGGCTCCAGCCCTGTTCGGGATGGTGCGCGACGAGGCGCGCCGCGTCCCTGTCGGCTGAGTCGGGTGTTGGGCAGGGTGGCTGATGCTGGCACATGGGCGGGATCTTTCGCTTTGTTGTGGTGACTGTCCTGCGGCTCGATGAGGTGTTCATGGCCGCCCCCGTATCTGTCGGTCCGTTCCCAGTGTTGCCCCACGGACGAGAATCCGCAGGGATTTCGCGGCAGCTCGTCTTACTGGTTAAGGACGTATCACCCAGCCGGACGGTTCAGCCCAACTCCATTGTCCTTCTGGGTGGTTCAGGGTGGCCGGTACGGGCTAGTCCGGACGGAGCAGAAAGCGCCCCGCGACCATACGGTCACGGGGCGCTCACGGTTGTTCCGGCCATCCTCCTCAGGAGCCGCTCCTTCGGGTCATGCCGGTGATCCCAGCAGTGGCGGAGCGGTGAGCCGCAGGGTCATCACCGGAAGCAGATCGCAGACCTGGTGTGCTCGGTGGGCCGTGATCCCCGGCGGTGCCGGAGCAAGGGGAACCAGGACGTCCGTGGGGCGGAGTGCGCCTGACGAGGCGTCCGCATCGGTGTCCCCGTGCAGCCACAGCGTGAGCATGTAGAGCGCGGGGATGGAGAGCAGTCGGGGCTGGAAGGGCAGGAGGAGCGACTCCGCCTGTTGGAGCGCCCGTTCGGTCGAGCTGATGTAGGGGCCTTCGAAGAAGTGCGAGAACGCCCAGCCGTCCGGGGTGAGTCGCGTTTCGGCGGCGGCGACGTACCGCTCGTCGGCACGGATCAACACCCGCCATCCGGTGAGACGGGTGCCGGGGGTGGGGGAGTTCGGGTCGATCCGGTCGAGGACATGGACGGGAAGTGGTGACTCGGGGCTCACCGGTCCCTGGACGGACCGGAGGGCCGGGGTGCGATTCTCGCTGACGGCGGCGGGGGAGCCGAGTGCCGCGAGGACGCTGCGCAGGACAGGCGCGGGGGCCGGGAGGGCATGCAGCGGCATGGTGGGTCGCCTCTCACTTGGGAGACACGGCGGAGCATGGGAGGTGCGGACAGCGCTGTCGGCGTGCGGAGCCAGAGGGGCTAGGGGTCAGAGGGGGAACAGGGGCCGTACGGCACCCGGTGCCAACTCTCTGCCTCGATTACGGAGTTTATACGACACGTGTTCACACGGTGATTCCGCTAGCGGCTGTGCATAGGGCCTGCAAGGCGCTTCCCGGACTATTTATCCGTATGAATCAGCAGGATTTTCGCGGGGAAATCCGCCGGGCCTGGGCATTCTTCGGGGCGCCGGTAGGCCGAAAATCGGCAGGGATCGTGAAGGGCTGCGTCCCGTATCGAGTAACGAATAGGTGCATACGCCACCATCCCGAGCCCCCGGCCCAAGAGGCCACCCGCGTCACACTACCGGTCCCTGGGTGTCATCGCCGCGTTATAGATCAGTCAGTCTGGGCATTATCGTCCGAGACGCGAGCGACGGATGCCGCGCGATGCCCAGTCGAGGAGGGACGCTTCGATGGGGGAGAAGGTCGTGGCCGGCGGTTTTGAGCTCTCCGATCGTCATGAGTACCGACGAAAGCTCCAACAGTGCCTGACGGCGCTCGGGCGACTACTCGATGAGCAACGGTTCGACCGGCCCAAGAATCTGATGGGTCTGGAGATAGAGCTGAACCTCGTCGGCTCCGACGGTCTGCCCCGGATGATGAATGCAGAGGTGCTGGAGCGCATCGCCAGCCAGGACTTCCAGACCGAGCTGGGAATGTTCAACCTGGAAGTCAACATCGTGCCCCACCGCCTCGGAGGCCGCGTCCTCGACCAGCTCGCCGAGGAACTGCGGACGGGACTCGCGTATGCGCACCGCAAGGCCGACGAGGTCGGCGCCGGGATCGTGATGATCGGCATCCTGCCCACCCTCGAACAGGACGATCTGGTCTCCGCCAATCTCTCGGACGTCCGGCGCTACACGATGCTCAACGAGCAGATCGTCACCGCACGCGGTGAGGCGTTCGAGCTCGATATCGCTGGAGTGGAGCATCTGACCTGTACTTCTGCCTCCATCGCGCCCGAAGCGGCGTGTACGTCGGTGCAGTTGCACCTCCAGGTGACCCCGGGCCGATTCGCCGATGTGTGGAACGCGGCACAGGCGGTGGCGGCCGTGCAGATCGCGGTCGGCGCCAATTCTCCCTTTCTCTTCGGCAAGGAGCTGTGGCGGGAATCGAGGCCGCCCCTCTTCCAACAGGCCACCGATACCCGGCCGCCCGAACTACAGGCCCAGGGAGTGCGGCCCCGTACCTGGTTCGGTGAGCGCTGGGTGAGTTCGGCCTATGAGCTCTTCGAGGAGAACCTGCGCTACTTTCCGGCGCTCCTGCCCATCTGCGACGAAGAAGAGGACCCCCTGCGGGTCATCGATGACGGAGGTGTTCCTGGTCTACAGGAACTCGTCCTCCACAACGGCACGGTCTATCGCTGGAATCGCCCGGTCTATTCGGTAGCGGACGGAGTTCCCCATCTGCGGGTGGAGAACCGCGTGCTGCCCGCCGGCCCCACGGTCACCGATGTGATCGCCAATGCCGCCTTCTACTACGGGCTGGTGCGGGCGCTGTCCGAGGATTCCCGCCCGGTGTGGACCCGTCTGCCGTTCGCCACCGCTGCGGCGAACTTCGACACCGCGTGCCGCCAGGGCATCGAAGCCACGGTGCAGTGGCCGCGGTCGGGTCGTACCGGCGGCATGGCAGAGGTGCCCGTCGTCACGCTCGTCCGCGATGAACTGCTGCCGCTGGCCGCCGCGGGGCTCGACGCCTGGGGCATCGAGCCCGCGGATCGGGACCACTACCTCGGGGTGATCGAGGAGCGGTGCCGGCGGCGGGTGAACGGCGCGTCCTGGCAGGCCGACACCTTTCACCGGGCGCTGGACGCCGGGCTCGGCCGGGACGCAGCGCTCGCGGCGACCACCCGTCGCTACAGCGAGTTGATGCACGAGGGCGAGCCCGTCCACACCTGGCCCGTCGGATTTCCGGGGCAGGGCCGCTGAGTTCCGTACCCTGCGGAGCCCTCCCGGTCAGCCTCCGTCGGCGTCGACGGATCGCCCCACGGCCGTGATCGCCTTCAGGATCACTCCTTGGATCTCGCCCGGATCGCTGACCTGGTAGCCGTTGCCACCGGTCACCCGGGCGATCGTGTCCAGTTCCTCCTCGTCGGCTGACGGCCCGATGGCGATGGCGATCAGCGGCACCGGCCGTTTGGCGTCTGTGACCTCCTTGAGCTGGGAGATCAGCGAACTCCGGGAGATGCTGAACCGATCCTGGTTGGCTCCGTCGGTCAGGATGATCAGGGCGTTGAACTTCCCCGGCACATAGCCCGCCTGCGCCGACTTGTAAGCGGCGAGCGTGGAGTCGTACAACCCGGTCGCACCGTTCGGGACGGCCTTCAGCGCCTGGAACGCCTCCGAGAGTCGGGTCCGCTGGGTGCGCTCGCCCCGCACGGTCGCGCCGAGCCGGGCGGTGGGCACCAGTTCGCGGTAGTCGTGGGGGCCGTTGAGCCCGGTGGCGAACTCCCAGAGCCCGATCTCGTCCTCCTGGCTGAACTGGTCGATCACCTGTGAGAGCGCGGCCTTGGTGGCTTCGAGTCGGGACTCGACGCGGTCAGGGACCGCGGACAGCATCGATCCCGAGACGTCGACGACCGTCGTCAGTCGGGCGCTGCGGACGGTGATGGTCCACATGCCCAACATCTCCTGGAGCAGGTCCAGCGACACCGAGTCGGCGCTGGTTGCCGGGCGGGCGTACGGCTGGGGTGGCCGGCCGCCCGCCGTGTGCACGAGGACCTCGGGTGCCCTGCCCGTGGGCGGGCGGAAGCCGTGGGCGGTGAGGTCACGCAGGGAGACGTCGTCGCCCAGCAGCGCCAGGAACCGGGTGGCGGCCCGTCCTTCGTTCACGCTCAGGTCCGTCACGTCGACCAGGTGGTAGGGATAGTCGAGGCGGAGCATGCGGTCCGTCGGATAGAAGAGGTCGAGGTCGTCCTTGTCTCCGGCGGAGAAGTTGTGGGTGAACGCGGCCTGCTCGGACAGGAACACCGCCTCGTTGCGCGAGCTTCCGGGCGCGGAGAGCGTGCGCAGGATCTGGGAGTCCGCGGGCGCCAGCCGTTGCGCGAGCAGCCGGGCGGTGGCGGCGATCCTGGCGTCGGCGTCCGGGAGGTCCGGCCCCGGCGGTCGGACCTGTGTGGCCGGGCGGCTGGGGGCCGGCTCTTCGTCACGTGTCGCGGATCCGCTCGGCCGGGGCTGCTTCGCCCGATCCGTGGTGCTCGGATTCGGTGTCGGCCGCACCGAGCGGCGGGGCGAGGGAGATCGAACCGGGTCCTTGGACTTGGCCGCCGCGCTGGGATTCGCGGTTCGGGCCGGCCGGTCGGTGCCGTTTCGTTCCTCCCAGGCGAGGTCGCCGCTTTCCCGGGCGTACGAGGACGCGACCCCCGCGAGCGCCAAGAGGCCGGTGGCGCTGTGGGTGGGATCTGCGGTGCCCAGGTGCACCGATTCGGAGGCCGTGGTGGCCGTCGCCAACTGCGCCCAGGTGTAGGTCTTGCCGGGCCAGCCGAGCCAACTGCCCGCGGAACGGTCCGTGGCCACGCCGATGGGGGAGACGGCGACTTCGCCCGCTTGCGTCAGTGATACGCCCCGTCCCGAGGAGGTGGCCTGCCGGGCCCACACGTCGGAGTCGGGCAGCCAGACCTCGTACACGGGTTCGCTGTCGTGGTGGGAGAGTTCCTTCGCCACCTCGTAGTTCTCGCGCGCGTGGACCCTCACGTCCATGCACTGGCCGTCGGAGGTGATCTCCTCCTTGTGAACGCGGGCGGCTGCCGCGCGGACGACCGGGGCGATGTCGGGGGAGACGGCGACGTCCAGTTGTACGGCGGAGTCTTCGCAGGAACGGCCGAACGGCGGCAGTCCGGTGTAGGCGGCGATGCCCGTACCCGCCGCGAGCGTGAGGACGAGTGCGGTGGCCATCACCACCCGACGGCGTCGGGAGCGAGGTCCCGTGCCGCCCGTGCCACCGGCCCCGGAATCGGGCAGGGTGTGACGTTCCATGCGATGGTGCCCTCCTTGAAAGATGAACAAGGAAACGGCGCGGCGTCACATGGTGACGCAGACCCCCCGGCCTGTCGCGATCTTCGTACTCGCATTCGAGACCATAGCGGGGTGAGGATGCGCATGAGGCTGGAATGGACAACTGGAGGCACGGGTGCACACGGAGGCGGGACGAGTGGCTGAGACATTGCCCCAGGAGGTCATGTCACCCAAGATCCTGAAGTCCGAGACGCTTCTGGTGCTCGCGGTGTCGCTCGGGGCCAGTGCCGTGTCGGCCCTGATCAGCTTTGTCGGCTCGGTCACGAAACCGGGCGACCTCAAGGACCAGGCCGCCACGTTGAACGGGTCGTACGCGCCCGGGCGCCCCTGGCTCGACCTCTCCTGGCAACTCTTCGGCATCGCCACCGCCCTGGTGCCCGTCCTCCTCGTGGCGCACTTCCTGCTGCGCGAACGCGCGGGGCTGACCGTCATCGGCTTCGACCGCCGCAGACCGTGGTTCGACCTCGGGCGGGGAACCCTCGTCGCCGCCGGGATCGGCAGTGCCGGGCTGGCGTTCTACCTGGTGGCGCGGGCCGTGGGATTCAACCTCACCGTGGTGCCCGAGTCCTTGCCCGAGGTGTGGTGGAAGTTCCCCGTACTGATTCTGTCGGCGATCCAGAACTCGGTCGTGGAAGAGGTGATCGTCGTCGGGTATCTGCTGCGCAGGCTCGACCAATTGGGCTGGACACCGATGGCCTCGCTCACCGCCAGTTCGGTGCTTCGCGGGGCATACCACCTCTATCAGGGCATCGGCGGGTTCATCGGCAACCTGGTCATGGGGGTGGTCTTCGTGCTGCTCTACCGGCGCTGGGGTCGGGTCGGGCCGCTGGTCGTCGCCCATGCGCTGCTCGACATCGTCGCCTTCGTCGGATACGCCCTGCTGGCCGGACGGGTGGGCTGGCTGCCCACCCCGTGACGACCCGTACGCAGGCCCGGTCAGGGAGCGGTGAGCAGTTCACCGTCGATGACCGTGAACGAACGGCCGGTCAACAGGGTCCGCTCGCCGCGCAGTGAGGTGCGGACCAGTCCCGAGCGGGCGGACGCCTGGAGACCGGTCAACTCGGTCCGGCCGAGGCGCTCGGACCACAGCGGGGCGAGAGCCGTATGGGCGCTGCCGGTCACCGGGTCCTCGTCGATCCCCACCCGGGGGAAGAAGCAGCGGGAGACGAAGTCGTAGTCGCCTTCGGCCTCCTGGGCCCGTCCGGTGTTCGGCCGCCCGGCCACCGCCGTGGCGATGATGCCCCGCTCCGCGAAGCCGACGAGCGCGGGGATGTCCGGGGTGAGGCCGCGCACGGTGTCCTCGTCCGCCAACTCGACCACCAGATCGCCGATGTGCGCGGCGGTGTCGTACCCGGCGAGCACCCGCGCGCCCAGGGCCTTCGCCACGCCGTCGGGTACGGGCACGGGGGTCAGCGGGGACGTGGGGAAGTCGAGGGTGATGGTGCCGTCGTCGTGCGCGGTGGCGGAGAGGACCCCGCAGCGGGCGGCGAATCGAACCGTGCCCGAGATGGCCCCCGTGGAGTGCAGTACATGGGCGGTGGCGAGCGTGGCGTGCCCGCACATGTCCACCTCGGTGGTCGGGGTGAACCAGCGCAGCGCCCAGTCCGCCTCGCCACCGGGCGGGAGCGGATGCGCGAAGGCCGTCTCCGACAGGTTGACCTCGGCGGCGACGTGCTGGAGCCAGGACTCCTCGGGGAAGCCCGCAGCTCCGGCACCGTCCTCGGGGTCGAGGATGACCACTCCGGCGGGGTTTCCGGTGAAGGGACGGTGGGCGAAGGCGTCGACGACTCGGATGCGCATGGGGTGACCGTAGCCGTTGGGCGGAGCGCCCGGCCAAGGCCAATCCCATAGCACTGGACCTGCCCGACGGGCCTCGGGGTGTCTCCCGGTAACGAGCGCCGACGTCCGCCCTTGCCTCGACGAACAGCGCCCCGCGGGGGCGGCTTCCGATCGGGATCCTCCGTCGACCGAGGTCAGGCGCGACTCCGGTCGGAGTCTTGCTGGGTGAGCTATTCCGATATATCGTTGATGCATCGCGACAGGTTAACGATGGAAGGAGCGTAACGATGCGTTCACATGGACAGGAACATGAGCACGGTCGTGGTCAGTGCGGGCCCGGACATCAGGGGCGCGGTGGGTTCGAGGGGCGGCGCGGGGCGTTCGGCTCGTTCGGTCCGCCGTTCGGTGCCCCCTTCGGCGGTGGCGGGCGTGGCCGCGGCGGCGGCAGGGGAAGGGCTCGGCGCGGCGATGTGCGCGCCTCCATCCTGGCGCTGCTGAAGGACCGCTCGATGCACGGATACGAGATGATCCAGGAGATCGGAGAGCGCAGCGGGGGCGCCTGGAAGCCCAGCCCCGGCTCGGTCTACCCCACGCTCCAACTGCTGGAGGACGAGGGGCTGATCACGAGTGCGAGCGAGGGCGGCAAGAAGCTGTTCACGCTGACCGAATCCGGTCGGGCCGAAGCCGAGAGTGGCCCGGACGCTCCGTGGGAGGAGGCCGGCCGGGGTGTCGACTGGGAGACGGTCAACGAGATCCGGCAGGCCGGCTGGGGGCTGATGGAAGCCTTCGGTCAGGTGTGGAAGACGGGGAGCCCCGAGCAGCGACAGAAGGCCGTCGAGGTCATCAACGAGTCGCGCAAGAAGCTCTATCTGATCCTCGCCGACGAAGACTGAGAGAAGACGGAGACGAAGACCGGACGGCAGCTTCGCACCGCATTCGACCGGGAGGGCCCCTGCAAGGGGCCCTCTTCGCTGCTTGCGCGGTGCACCACCGGTTTGACCGGCACCGAGGTCGGTGGCGAGCCCGTGCCGACGTGACCACGCGATGCTGATCGAGGGTGTCGAGGGCGTGCCGTCAGAGCCCGGGGGAGGTCCCGCGGTGCCACACCTCCGCCGAGTCGAACCGGTCGCACGCCCGTGGGTGCGGACCCTCGTCGTGACAGTGGAAGGCCGCCCAGAACACATCGGCCAGGAGCGCGGTGGCCGGTGCGTACACCCGGTACACGTACTGCCGCCCATCGATCGCCAGCAGCGCGACCATCCAGAACATGTCGGAAGGGACGCGGGCGACCCGGCGTCCGGTTGCCTGTGTGCGGGGGCGGTCGTCGCGATGAGCGACGAAGAGGAGCACGCCGGGCAAGACGGCGCACCCGGCGTCCCGAGGAAGTGACCCGATCTCATCCACAAGGAGGACAACCCGGTCGTCGGTCCCCGACCTCCGTCGGAGGTCGACATGGGCCCCGATGGCGACGATTCGGGCCGCTCCGGCTGATGGGGTGGGAGATGTGCAGAGCCCTCCTTCCCGGCTGCCCCGACAGTCCACCGCCCGCCGCGCCGAACGGGACGCGCCGCTCACCGCAGAGTTGGTGTCGGCGGTCGCGGGCGCGCGCCGCAGGGCCGTGCGGGACGGTGACCGCCAACTCGACACCGCTCATCTGCTGCACTCCCTGATCGAGGCCGACCCGGAGGTGCGCGGCGCACTCGGCTCCGCACCCCGCGTCGCCCGGGTGCTCGGCTATCTCGTCCAACGCAGCATCGGCTACGGGCTGCGCTGGCAAGGGTCGGTTGAAGACTCCGGCGCACTCCCCGTTTCCGGCGCGCCGCCGCCCCCGTCCGCGCGGGCGCCCCGCCCCATCGGTTGGTCCCCGTCGGCGCACTCCGCGATGGAAGCCGCCCGCCGCAGGGCTGTGCTCCGGGGGAGGGACCGGGCCTGCGGCATGGATCTGCTCATGGCGCTCACGTCCGACCCCGACTGCCGTGCGGTGGAGGTGCTGAACCGTGCAGGAGTGGACACCCAGCAGCTCAACGGGCACGCGGGAGCCTGCTGAAGCCCGGACACGCCCCAACTCTCGACATGTGTCATGGGGTCGACGGTCCTGACTCCCGCTGACATGATGTGCCGATGCACGTGTCCCAACACAAAAGCGCCGGGCTCGGCATCGCCCTGGCATCGGCGTTCGCCTTCGGTGGATCAGGGGTAGCGGCCAAGCCGCTCATCGAAGCGGGCCTCGACCCGCTGCACGTCGTGTGGCTGCGCGTGGCCGGCTCGGCCCTGATCATGCTGCCGCTCGCCTGGCGACACCGCGCGCTGCTGCGCCGCAAGCCGGCGCTGCTCCTCGGCTTCGGTCTGCTCGCCGTCGCCGGTGTCCAGGCGTTCTACTTCGCCTCGATCTCCCGACTGCCCGTCGGGGTCGCACTGCTCGTCGAATACCTCGGCCCCGCCCTGGTCCTCGGCTACATCCGCTTCGTCCAACGCCGTCCGGTCACCCGCGCCGCCGCACTCGGCGTGGTCCTCGCCGTCACGGGACTGGCCTGTGTGGTCGAGGTGTGGGCCGGACTGAGCTTCGACGTACTGGGGTTGCTGCTCGCTCTCGGCGCCGCAGGCTGTCAGGCCTGCTACTTCATCCTCTCCGACCACGGGAGCGACACCGAGGACCGTGCCGACCCCCTCGGCGTGATCGCGTACGGACTGCTGATCGGCGCGCTGGTGCTGACCGTGATCGCGCGGCCCTGGGGCATGGACTTCTCCCTGCTGGGCCGGGACGTGTCGATGGGCGACACCGAGGTGGCGGCCGGGTTGCTGCTCGCCTGGGTGGTGTTGATCGCGACGGTCTTCGCCTATGTCACCGGAGTGATCTCGGTACGGAGGCTCTCCCCGCAGGTCGCCGGTGTGGTCGCGTGTCTGGAAGCGGTCGTGGCGACCGCCCTCGCCTGGGTGATGCTGGGAGAACACCTGGCCCTGCCGCAGATCCTGGGCGGCTCGCTCGTACTGCTCGGGGCGCTCATCGCACAGTCGCAGGCGCCGAAGCCGCCTTCCGGGCCGGTCGCATCCGGTGGGGGCAAACCGCTGGTCGTCCTGCCCGACCCCCTGCCGCCCGTGGACAACACCACCACCGATACCGGGTTGTCGGCCGACCGAAACTGACCGTAGGGTTCCGATCATGCATTCGACCGTACTGCCGCCTCCTGCCGCCTAGCGCGGGCGGCAGGTTCCTGACGAAGACCGGCCCGGGCCCGTCCCGGGTGGCTCGTCGCTGCCCGTGTGACGGAGCAGAGCGATCAGCCCTTCCGTTCGTCGTACGGAGTCCACGTGTCGAATGCGTCTTCCACCCCTGCCGTCGTGCTGCCCCCTGTGTCCGGAGCCCCCGCGTCCGGGCGCGTCGGGCGAAGCCTCCTCTATCTGACCGTCGCCGGCGTCGCCTGGGGCACCGCGGGTGCCGCCGCGTCACTGATCTACGAGGTGAGCGACTTCGGGCCGCTCTCCCTGTCCTTCTGGCGGTGCGCGTCGGGGCTGCTCCTGCTGCTCGGTGCGCTCGCCCTGCGCAGCCGTCGCGCTCCGGCCGTCCGACCGGTCGAGTCCAAGCGGCGCAGGACGATCCGGATCCTGGGCACGGGAACCGGTCTCACGGTCTTTCAGAGCGCCTACTTCGCCGCCGTTCAGCAGACGGGTCTGGCCGTCGCCACGGTCGTCACCCTCGGGGCTGGTCCCGTGCTGATCGCGGTGGGGGCACGCGTCACGATGGGGGAACGGCTCGGCGGGGGCGGGCTGCTGGCGGTCTTGGGTGCCGTGGGCGGGTTGCTGGTGCTGGTGACGGGCGGCGACGGAGCGACCGTACGCCCGTCGGGCATCGTCCTGGCCCTGCTGTCCGCCGCAGGTTACGCGGCGATCACTCTCCTGGCACGCTGGTTGGGCCGGGACGGGGGTGGGGACTCCCTCGGCACGACCGCGTGGGCGTTCGCGATCGGTGCGGTCGGACTGCTTCCGCTGGCGCTCGCCGAGGGGTTGGTCCCCCACACCGAGTCCCTGGTGCGCGTGGTGTGGTTGCTTGCCTATGTGGCCGCGGTGCCCACGGCGTTGGCGTACGTCCTCTATTTCGCGGGGGCCGCGGTCGTGCGAGCGGCCACGGTGTCCGTGATGATGCTGCTGGAGCCGGTGAGCGCGGCCGTGATCGCCGTACTGGTCCTGGGGGAGCGGTTGACCGCCGCCACCGTGTGGGGGACCACCTTGCTGCTCGGTTCGGTTGCGGCTTTGGCGCTGTCGGAGTTGCGGCGGGGGCGACGCGCCTGAGTCCTGCTCCTCGGTGGCCGGGAAGGTCACCCGGTCACCGAAGGGAGGGGCACGGTCGATCCCTTTGCGGTCGCCGTGCTCGGCAGCGGCCCATGGGTGCCACTCGCCGTCTCAGCGGGTCCGCAGATAGTCGGGCAGGGGTACCGACGGTGCCAGGTCGGGTGCAGGTTCGGGCTCTCCGTACGTGGTCCGCACGGGTAGCACTCCGGTCCAGTGCGGCAGTCCGACGTCTTCCGGATCGTCGTTCGGCGGGCCCGTGCGGACCTTGGCGGAGACCTCGGCGAGCGTCAGCCGCAGGACGGCGGTCGCCGCCAGCTCCTTGGCGTCGGCCGGACGGGAATCCTGCGCCCGGCCCGGCAGGACGTGGTCGACGAGGGCGTCCAGCACCCTGGCCTTCTCCGTCGGGTCGGTCACCTGGTGGGCGGTCCCGTGGATCATCACCGATCGGTAGTTGATGGAGTGGTGGAAGGCGGACCGGGCCAGCACCAGCCCGTCCACGTGGGTCACCGTCACACAGACCTCCAACCCCGGGTCCGGTGCTCCCGCCATCCGCAGGGGCCGGGAGCCCGTCGATCCGTGGACGTACACCTGGTCGCCGATACGTGCGTACAGCGTGGGCAGGACCACGGGTGCACCGTCGCGGAGGAAGCCGAGGTGGCAGAGGTATCCGTCGTCGAGGATGGAGTGGACCACGGTCGGGTCGTACGAGGCGCGCTCGCGGGAGCGGGTGGGTATGGTCCGGGCGGTCGGCTCATAGGAATCCACCATTGCAGTCTCCATTTGCAGTTCCAGTTGCACTCTGAATTGCACTAGTGCATAATATCTTTTGTGCTAGGAGAGTATCGGATCACTGGGCGTCGCGCATCGGACATTGCCGCGAGCATCGAGAGCGGTGTGGGCAGCGGTGCCCTGGAGCCGGGGGAACTGCTGCCGCCCATGCGCGAACTGGCGACCGGCCTCGGGGTGAACCCCAACACCGTCGCCGCCGCCTACCGCACCCTGCGCGAACGCGGGGTGATCGAGACCGCGGGACGCCGGGGCAGTCGCATCCGACCGCGACCCGCGAGCACATCGCGCGGTTCACTGCGGGTCGAGGTCCCGCCCGGGGTGTGCGATGTGAGCGCGGGAAACCCGGATGTCGCACTTCTGCCGTCGCTGGGCGATGCGTTCGCCGCCGCGACCCGACACCACCAGCGGGAACCCGGGTTGTACGGGCAAGCACCCGTGGACGCGGAGTTCGCCCGACTCGCCAGGGCCTCGCTGGACGCCGACGGTGTGCCTGCCGGACCCGTGGCCGTCACTTCGGGCTCTCTCGACACCATCGAACGCGTCCTGGCCGCACATCTGCGCCCGGGGGACGCGGTGGCCGTGGAGGACCCCGGCTGGGGCAGCCTGCTCGACCTGCTGCCGGCGCTGGGTCTCACGCCCGTACCCGTGGCCCTGGACGACAACGGTCCGCTTACCGCCGAGGTCGAACGGGCCCTCGTAGCGGGTGCCCGAGCGCTCATCGTCACCGACCGCGCCCAGAACCCCACCGGAGCGGCTATCGGCGCCCTGCGCGCACGGGAGTTGCGGACCCTCCTCGCCCGCTTCCCCCGCACGCTCCTCATCGAGGACGACCACGGTCACGCCATTGTCGACCAGCCGCTCAACTGTCTGGCGGGCGCGACCGAGCACTGGGTTCTCGTCCGCTCCACGGCCAAGGCGTACGGCCCCGACCTGAGGGTCGCGTTCTTCACCGGGGACGCCCTCACGGTCGATCGCGTGGGCGGACGGCAGCAACTGGGCCCCGGCTGGGTGAGCAGGCTGCTGCAACGCGCGGTCGTCCAGCTGTGGACGTCGGACGCGGTCGATCCGCTCACGGTCGCCGACTCCTACGGACGGCGGCGCGAGGCACTGATCCAGGCCCTCGCCGAACACGGCGTCGATGCGTTCGGGCGCAGCGGGATGAACGTCTGGGTGCCGGTGCCAGACGAGACCAGGGCGGTGACCCAACTGCTCCAATCCGGTTGGGCGGTCGCTCCGGGCGCTCGCTTCCGGTTGGTCGCGCCGCCCGGGGTGCGGATCACGGTCTCTGGTCTCTCGATGGACGACGTGCCACGGGTGGCCGAGGCGCTGGCAGCGGCCGTGGGCCCGGCTCCGGCCCGTAGCTACGGCTGAGCGACCGTCTTGCTCGACGTCGGATCAGACCGGAGGGGTGGGACCGGAAGGGCAGGACCGGAAAGGCACGACCAATGCCCTTTCGGAGCCGGTGCACTCATGGAGTCGGTGTACTCATGGAGCCGGTGCGCCGCCGGCCGGGGCGAGGGTGTTGCCGGATGCCGCAGCGGTGACGTCGCCACCCGAACGGGCCGGCGCCGCAGCGCTTCCGGCCGTGGGTCCGGCGGGGGGTTCAGTGGGGAGTTCGGGCACGGGTCCGCCCTGCGCCGCCACCGCACCCGTGGGAACCGCATGCGCCTTGGCCCGGCTCTGGGTCAGTGCCGCACCGGCCAGCACGATCGCCGCACCCACCGGGGTGTTCCAGTCCAACTGCTCCCCGAGGATCGTCACGCCCGCCGCCGTGGCGATGACGGGAATGAAGTAGGTGACCATCTGTGCCGTCGTCGGGCCTACCTCGTCGACCAGTTCGTACTGGAGCAGCAACGCGAACCCGGTCCCGAGCGCGCCCAAGGCGATCACCGCGAGCAGGGGCATCAGCGCCACCGCGTCCGGAACGCTGGTGAACAGCGGTGTGACAACGGCCAACTGGACGGTGGCCAGGAGCAACTGGCTGCCCGTGAGCGAGAGGTGGGAGTGGCCACGCCCGGCCAGGGTGCGGCGGACGTAGATCCAACCGATCGGATAGCTCAGCGCGGCCAGGAGCGCCATGGTCGTGCCGCGGGCATCGAGCCCCGAGAAGCCCTGCCAGGCGCCGAGGACCGTCAGCACGCCCAGGAAGCCGATGCCGAGCCCGGCGACCCTGCGGCGGGTGGGGCGGTCTTCGGAGAGCGCGACCAGGGACAACGCCATGCCCCACAGGGGTGAGGTCGCGTTGCAGATGCCCGAGAGGGTCGACGGGATGCTCTGGCCGGCGAAGGCGAAGAGCGAGAAGGGGAGCGAGTTCAGCAGGAAGGCGGCGACCGTCAGATGCAGCCAGGTCCGCGCCCCCCGCGGCAGTCGCTCCCGTCGTACCGCCATCGCAACGGCCAGCACCGCGGTACCGAAGAAGAGCCTGCCGAGCGTGACCTGGAAGGGCGCGAAGCCCTCGTTGCCCACCTTGATCAGCAGAAAGCTGAAGCCCCATACCAGGGACAGCACCCCGAAGCGGATGCGCCAGTCCACGCGCGGTCTTCCGGCGGTCGGGTGAGGGGGAGTCGCGGCGGCAGCAGAGGCGGTCATGCCCCCAAGGGTCACTGCAAGCATCTCGTAGTACAAGCGAGAATTGTTGGAGTCGTTAATTTAGAGTTGCTTATATGTTGAATCTGGAGCGCCTCCGCACGCTCGATGCCCTCGCCCGCTACGGGTCGGTCAGCGGTGCGGCCGGCGGGCTGCACGTCACGACGTCCGCGGTGTCCCAGCAGATGGCGAAGCTGGAACGGGAGGTCGGACAGCCGCTGCTGACCAGGAACGGGCGGGGGGTGCGGCTCACCGATGCCGGCCGGCTCCTCGCGGACCACGCCGCCCGCATCCTCTCCCAAGTGGAACTGGCCCAGTCCGACATCGAGGCGCAGCGCGGGCGAGTGGTCGGCGAGGTTCGGATCGGCGCCTTCCCGTCGGCCGCCCGGGGGCTGTTCCCCGCGGCGATCACCGCCCTGCGCGCCGACCATCCCGAACTGCGCGTCCGCTCCTGCGAACTGGAGCCGGAGCGCAGTGTCAACCGGGTCATCCGGGGCGATCTCGACCTTGCGATCGTGCTGGACTGGAGCAACAAGCGCCTGCCCGTGCCCGGCGGCCTCGCCCAGGTCCATCTGCTCGATGACGCCGCCGACGTGGCGATGCCCGCTGACCATCCCCTCGTGGGGCGTACCGAAGTCGACCTCGAAGACTTCGCCGACGACGAATGGGTCTCCTGGCCGGAGGGCGAGTTCTGCTATGAGTGGCTGGTGTTCACCCTCCGGTCGCGGGGGATCGAGCCCCGCATTGCCCATCTGGCCGGCGAGCACCACACCCAACTGGCTTTGATCGCCGCGGGCCTCGGCGTCTGCGTCACCCCGCGGCTCGGACGGGGGCCCGTGCCCGAAGGGGTGGCACTGGTCCCCGTCCGCAGCCAGATGCGTCGGCACGTGTACGCGGTGTGGCGGACGGACGCCGATCGCAGACCCTCCATCCGGGCAGCGGTCGAAGCGCTGCGGGGCGTCGCAGCCCGCCGCTGACCGGCACGGCCGATGGCGGGTCACGCCAGCCTGATCAGACCGCCCTCGACGGTGATCGAAGCCGGCGGCAGGGGCGCGGTCGCCGGGCCCGAGCGCACGCTGCCGTCACTCGCGTCGAACCTGCTGTCATGGCAGGGGCAGTGGATGAGGTTGTCCGTCACGTCCTTGACCAGGCAGCCCTGATGGGTGCACTTGGACGAGAACGCCTTGAAGTCCCCGGCCGTCGGTTGGGTGATCACCACATCGCCCACGACCTTGCCACCGCCCTCCGGAATGTCGGCCACCTTGGCGAGTTCCGTTCCCGCGCCGCCCCCGCCGGGTGTGCCCGCCGGCTTGGTCGCCACGGGGTCGGCGGCCTCGCCGCCGCCACAGGCGGTCAGTGCGGCGGCGAGGCCGACACCGCCCGCCGCGGTGACGACGACGCGACGGGAGACGGCCGGGGACGAATCCTGCGATGCGGTCATGCGCTGGCTCCTTCTGCTCACGTTCCGCTGCGGCCGAGAGGATGGCCGATCTCTCGAAGCTGTACGGGTCCGTGAGCCGCAGCGTTCAGCCCGGGTGACCCAGGGACCGCTTCAGGAACTCCGCCTCCGACACCAGCAGCCCGCTCGCCTGGTCCGTACCGGTCACCAGATGGGTCGCCCCCGACAGGGGCAGCACAGCGTGCGGACGGCCGGCGGCGACCAGTGCGGCGGAGAGCCGCAGGGTGTGGGCGATGTGCACGTTGTCGTCGGCCACACCGTGGACCAGCAGCAGCGGACGGGACAGCCGATGTGCGTCCGGGACGAGCGAACTGCGCCGGTAGGCATCCGGGAACACCTCCGGATGCCCGAGGAAACGCTCCTCCCAATGGGTGTCGTACAGACGGCGATCCGTGGGCGCGCCACCGGCCACCGCCGCATGGAACACCTCCGGGTGCCGCAACACCGCCCCCGCCGCCAGATAGCCGCCGTACGACCACCCCCGGATGGCCACCGACCCGAGATCGAGATCCGGGAACCGTTCCGCAGCCGCGTGCAGGGCGTCCATCTGGTCCTGGAGGGCGGGCGTCAGCCGGTCGCCCCGGATGGCCTTCTCCCACGCGCGGCCCCGGCCCGGAGTGCCCCTGCCGTCGGTCACCAACACCGCGAACCCCTGTTCGGCGAACCACTGCGATACGCACGTCCACCACGCCTTCGCCCGCACCACCAGTTGGAACCCCGCCCCCGCGTAGGGGTTGAGCAGTACGGGAAGCCGGCCGGAACCCCGCTCGTACCAGGAGGGGAGATACAGCTGACTGCGGAGTTCGCGCTCGCCGAGACGGAGGAACATCGGCCGGGGCGTGACCAGCGGCTTGGCAGCCAGGACGGCGATCCGGCCGACCTCCACGCCCCCGCTGGTCACCGAAACCGTCCGTCCCGATGGCGTCCAACTGTCCAACACCACCGTGTCACCGCCGATGTGTGCGTGATGCACGCCTGGACCCCGGCTGATGCGGGTGAAGCCGTCGACCGGGTCGTAGCGCCAGACGTGGACCTCCGTCGGATCCTCGTTGGCAAGGAAGTGGAGCTGCTCTCCGGCCGCGTCCACCACCTCCCGTACGTTCACCCCCGGCGGGCTGGACACCCCTCCCACGCGCAGTCCCGTCAGTTCGTCCTCCGCGATGAAGGTGCGGGCCATGTCTCCGGAGGGCATCCGGATCGGCGCCCCGGGCACCAACTCCACCCAGGCGGGGTCGTGCCACTGGTCGAGCACTCGGGTCGCACCGGTGCGTCGGTCGATGGCGAGCAGTTGTACGGTCCGTTGGTCCCGGGTCTGCACCTGGGCGAAGGGGCCGAGCCCGTCCCAACCGGCGACCGGCACGTACTCGAACGTCATATCCGTCCACTCGCCCGCCGGGTGGAGTTCCCGGGGTGCGGATCCCGGCAATCGCACGGCCCGCGACACGCCCCCGGAGACGGGCACCAGATGCAGGGAGACCACGGCGTTCGCGGTTCCGGCCAGGGGATAGGCGACCTCGGTCGGCGGCTTCCCCGGTTCGGCCGGATCGGCGATGTACCAACGCTGTACGGGGGAGTTGTCGACCCGTGCCACCAGCAGGTCCGTCCCGTCGGGCGACCACCAGTAGCCGCGTGAGCGCCCCATGGATTCCGCGGAGGCGTGATCGCTCAGCCCATGGGTCACCTCGGAGGTCTCCGGCACCGCCAACGCGCGGTCGTCGCTTCCGTCGACGCCCACCACATGGAGGGCACCCCCGGTCACGTATGCGATCAGACTTCCGTCGGGTGACGGACGGGGGTCCACCACCGGCCCCGCAGTGAGTACCCGACACGGTGCACCGCCATCGGTTCCCACCGTCCACAGCTCACCGCCCAAACTGAGGACGGCGATCCGGACCGCCGCATCGGTCGTGTACGACACCACTCCGGACCCACTCTCGCGTGCCCTTTCACGACGGGTCCGCTCCGCCGCGGGAAGGTCGCCGCCCTGCCGCGGCAACGCGGCCGGATCGACGAGCAGCCGCTCGGCGCCGTTCTCATAGAGCCACAGCCGACCGAGCGGATCGTCACCGCCGGTGCTGCGGACGAACAGCACCCGGCGGCCGTCCGGTGAGACGGTGAAGTGCCGGGGCACACCCAGGCCGAACCGATGGGTACGGGCGAACTGGCGGGGGAAGTCCGCTACGGCGACGCGCACTTCGTCGACCGTCCGACCGGTGTCGTCGGCGGTGGGCACGAGGGGTTCATCGTCATGCGGTGGGGTGTTGCTCTGCGTCTCGGTCATGGGGAATCGTTGGCACTGCGGTCTGGCGGTTGGCAACCGGATATCCTTCGGCCTCTCCGCTTCCGGACTATTCCTCCGGATCGTGGATGTGGCCTACGGTGCACCGATGGATCCCGAAACCGCATCCCAGCTGGTACTTCACGGTCGCAGAGGCGTCAGCGCCCGGCTGGACTCCGGGGCGTTGGTGGTGCAGGGCCGCAGGGAGCGGCGTCGGATACCGGTCGCCCTGATCGAGCGGGTGGAGGTCCGGGGGCGGCGGGGACGGGTCCTCGCCGTGGTACTGACCACCCGGGAGCCCACGGCTCTCCAACTTGTGAAGTGCCGCAGTGTTCCGGCCGTGGATGCCTTCGCGGCCTCGCTGCGCGCGGAGTTGACCGCACGGGATGCGGGAGAGCGGCAGGCGGAGGACTCCGCCCCGGTGACCGTGGAGCGGTTGGAACGTCGCAAACAGCGCCAGCCGCCTCGGCCCCGGACGATCGTCATCGGCGCATATCTGCTGTTCCTGGCGTGGCTGGTGACCGTTCTTCTCTACGAACCCGGGGACGGGAGCGGTTTGACCGCTGGACTCGCCCTGACCTACTGGATCATCTCGCCAGGGCTGGCGGGCATCGCTTGCATGGTCACGCCGGTGCTGTGGGGGCTGATCGAGGAGTGGTGGCGGCTGCGGATGCACGGGATCACCGTGCTGGGACGGCTGACCCGTACTTTCAACTCCGGGGGGACCAGGTACGTCTACAACTTCACCGACACCCACGGCAGGGAACGCACCTGCGACAGCCTGGGGGGCGGACCCTCCGTGGCAGAGATCACCTACGATCCGGACCGCAGCGACCTTTCCCGAGTGGGGACCGCCACCCTGTGGAGTCTCGTTCGCCGGATGCTGGTGTTCCTGGTGTTGGCCGCGCCGGTGATCGTCTCTCCGGTGGTGGTCGGCTACCTCGGTCTGGTCGAACTCGTCGAGCTGATCGACCTGATCGGTTTCTGGCTCCCCATCGGTTGACCATGTCCGAGCAGGGCGACCGCGCGGCCCGCACTGCGGAGCGGGCCGGGGGTGCTGGAGCGCGCCAGGGGTCCGACAGTGGGAAGTGGGCGGGGTCAGCGGAGGGCCGGCAGACATCTGCGAGGGCCGGCGCGTTGTAGAGGAAGGGGTGTGGCCCGGCCGCCGTCGGGGGCCGTACGGGACCGTCGAGCCGGGCGAGGTGAACCGCGAAGTGACAGGGGCCCACGGGCTGGTAGGTTCCGGGGGGGCGTCGGGCTTCATGGGGTGTCCGTCCGTTCACCGTACGAACGGACGGAACGGAACGTGATCGAACACCTTCGGTGAGCTACCGTGGTGGTGTGCGGCTCGGTGCAGTGGGGGTCGGCCGGACTCCGCCGACTCCGCTGGAGCAGGAGGATCGCGTTGACGACGCCCGAGCCCACGGACAGCGTCCCGGCAGTCTTGGATCGAAACGGTGCGCCGGTCGCTTCGGCTCCGCCCGAACTGGCCCCCTCCCTGGTGCGGCGATGGCGTGCCACTGGAGCCCCGTTGATCGACCTGCTGACCCAGGCCCACGCCCTGGGAGGGGTCAGTACGTTCCGCTCGGGATCACGGACGTCCGTGCTGGTCACGGATCCACAAGCCGTACGGCACGTCTTCGCCCAGCACCCGGACCGCTATGTGAAACGTTCCCACCGCGCACGCGTCCTCGTCGGCGACGGAGTGGTGTCCACCAGCGGAGATCGGTGGAAGAAGCAACGCCGCATCCTCCAGTCCCAGTTCACCGGCCGGGGCATCCGGCGATACGAGGAACGCATCCGCGACGCCGCACGGCGAACGGCCGGCCGTTGGGAACACAGCGCCTCGACCGCCGAACCGCGTGACGTCGCCGAGGACATGCGGTTCTTCGCCCTCGACACCATCTGGCGCACGCTCACCGGCCACGCACTCGACGAGGAGACCTACCATGAACTCCTCGCCGCCCAGGAGGTCTTCGCCTCCCTCCCGGCATCCCCGTCGGACACCGTCGACCTCACGCCCTTGCTGCTGGCCAACCTCGCGAGAATCGATGCCGTCGCCGAACGGGCCATCGAAACCGCGCGCACCGGTGCGGCGGGACCTGCCGGACCGGGCCTGCTGCACGTCCTGCTGGACGCGTCGGTGGAACATCCCGAATACACCCCGAAGTTGATCCGCGACGAACTGGTCACCCTGCTGGTCGCCGGTCACGAAACGACGGCGACCACCCTGACGTGGCTGTTCCTCCTGCTGGCCCGGCATCCCGAGCAGCACGCGTGGGTGCTCGCGGCCGGGTCGCCCGGATCTCCGGCCCGTGCGGCGGCGATCCGGGCGCTGATCAGCGAAACGCTGCGGCTCTACCCGGCCGTCTGGCTGCTGCCCCGCCACGCCCTCCAAGACGACGTCGTGAACGGCTATCGGGTCGAAGCGGGCAGCAGCGTCCTGGGCTGCCCCTACCTCACCCACCGCGACCCTGTGCTGTGGCCGGACCCCGAGTCGTTCCGCCCCCAGCGCTTCCTCACCACGGGTGGCCACGCCGCCCAGCCCGGCGCGTACTACCCCTTCGGTCTCGGACCGCGAGCCTGTCTCGGGATGCAGTTCACACTGCGCGAGATCGTTGCACTCCTCGATCATCTGCTCCCCACCTGCACGCCCCGGTTCGCGACCCTCCCTACGGGGGCGATCTTCGGCATCAGCGTCTCGCCGGACGGGCCGATGACCGCCGTCATCCATCCTCGTGTCTGAGAGTTCGCCGGGTCGGGTCGATACGGGGCGTTGCCGTGTCGGTGCCACTCTTCCGCCGTTCACAGCCCGCCCAGAGCGTCGACGCGTTCCCGGATGAGGGCAGCCGTACGGACCCGGCGAACGCAAGGCCGGTATCCGCCAGCCGCCCCCTCGTAGGGCGCCGGGGGCACGACGGCTGCCCGCCCTGCGCTTGCTTTTGATTGGCCGGATACGGTCCCCTCCCGCTCACCCGGACGCTGTCTGCTGGGCCGGCGTACAGCTGCCCAGATGCTCCGGGGACGGAGTGAAGGCGATGTCCAGGCTGGTCAGTCCTCGGAAGTTGAGACTGGACTGCCAACTCGGCGGGGCGCCGTGGAGCTTCCAGTCGGGCAGGCGGGTGAGCAGTGCCTCCAGGACGACGACGCCTTCCAGTCTGGCCAGCGCGGCGCCGAGGCAGAAGTGCGGTCCGTACCCGAAGGCCACGTGCCGTCCGCTGGGGCGCTGGAAGTCCAGCACGTCGGGATCCGGGAAGGCCGCCGGATCACGGTTGGCGGCGCCGCACACGAGGAGCACCGCCTGTCCTGCGGCGATGGAACGACCTGCCAGCTCCAGATCGTGTCGAGCCCTGCGCAGCATCAGCTGCACCGGGCTGTCGTAGCGCAGGAGTTCCTCGACGGCAGCGGGGAGCAGATCCATCCGGTTGCGCAGTTGGTCCGCGGCCTGTGGGTGGTCCAGGAGGGCGAGGGCGGCGTTGCCGATGAAGTGCGTGGTGGTCTCGTGGCCGGCGATCAGGAGCAGGGCGCAGTTGGCGAGGAGTTCATCGAAGTCCTGGTCGGGGTTGTCGGTCCCCGTGGCCAGCAGCGCGCGCAGGGTGTGGGGTGCTGGAGGTCCGTCCTTGCGGGTGAGCAGCCCGCGGAGATAGGTGAGCATCTGCGCCATGCTCTGCGAGGCGGCTCGACTGTCGTCGGCGCCGAGCCGGGAACTGCCGATGGCCGCGGCGATGGGGTCGGACCAGGCGGAAAGAGTGCTTCGGTCCTCCTCCGGTACGCCCAGGAGGTCACAGATGACAGCCAGGGGCAGAGGCCGGGCGAGGTCGGCGACGATGTCCAGCCGACCGGTCGGCGCCGCGCGGGTGAAGATCTCGTCGACTGCAACGGATATCCGGTCGCGTAGCCCCGCCACGGCCCGTGAGGTGAAGGCCCTGCTGAGCAGTGAGCGTAAGCGGGCGTGGTCAGGGGCGTCGCTGTAGAGCATCTGCTGGCTCAGGACCCGGGCCAGTGGCCGCAGTTCCTCGGAGACCGCCTCGATGTCCGGATAGCGTACGGAGGAGAAGCGCGGATCACTTGCGGTGCTGCTGACCACGGCATGACTGGTGGCAACCCAGGCGTGTAGACGACGGTCCCAGTAGAGGTCGTCGACGCTCCGCAGGTCCCGGTAGAAGTCGTAGAGACGGTCCTGGTTCCGGGGCCTCAGTACGGAGAGCAGCGTTGTGGGTGTTGTGGAAGTGGGCACTGCCGCACGCTAGCACCAGAGGAGCATCTCGCTTCCCGTGTCCGGTGCAGGTAGTTGGTGGACCTGCGGTGCACGGTGGCGAGCACGGAAGGAGGCAGGGCACCGGGGGTGCTCGCCCCGGTGCTGCTGGATGAACGTCCGGATGCCCCGAGAACGGTGGTGTTGTGAACGGGAGTTGCGGCAGTGCCTCGTGGTCCCGAGTGTCACGGTGGCCAGTGGTACGCCCGACAAGTCGGTGGAAGGCGTCGGTCGGGCGCATCAGTAGGGCGACCATTCACCTCTTCACCGTCAGACGTCCAGAGGGTGCCAAACGAGACCGTTGTCGTCCCGTCCGACACGGCCGAACACCACGTCGGCGAAGTGGATGCCGAAGCCGATCGTGTGGGGTTCTGCCAGCTCTGCGACGAGTTGGCGGCGGTGGTCGGCGGCACGGACGGGATCGTGGTCGAAGGTGGTGGACCATTCGGGGTGGGCGACTTGGATCGGTGAGTGCAGGGCGTCACCGAAAGCGATCAGCCGTTGCCCGCCCGAGGTGATGACGTACTCGGCGTGGCCGGGCGAGTGACCGGCTGTGATCCGCATCCGTACGCCCGGGAAGACCTCCTGCCCGTCGACAACGGTGCGGACGTGCGGGGCCAGGATCGCGACCTCCTCTGCCTGGAGGAGGTCGCGCCGGGCCCATTCCGGTTCGGACACCAGGTAGTCGGCATGGGCGAATGCGGGCCGGTCGGTGCCGGGCGCGGGATGCCAGGCCCAACCGGTGTGATCGGGATGCAGATGAGTGATGGCCACGGCTTCGATCTGCTCGGGCGTGCGGCCGAGTTGGGCCAGGCTCTCCAGGAGCGCACCTCCGTGGATCGCGCCGCGCGGGCCGTCCGGCGCGGGCGGCCACGACTGGGGTCCGAACCCCGCGTCGATCAACAGCGCGCGGTCGCCGTTCTCCACCAGCAGGCCGCCGATGCTCGCCACCAGGTTGCCGGACTCGTCCAGGTGCTCCGAGTGGGCGGCCCACATCTCGTCGGTCATGTCGGGGATTAAGTCGCGTGGCCGCAACTCCACCGCTCCATCCGGCACATAGGACACCCTCGTGTCGCCGAGCTGTACCGAACGGACCCCAGACGACCGCGGAGGTCGCTCGTCCCGGTCCATCGTGGAATGTGTCATATCCCTCTCCCTTGGGCTCTGTTGGGTCGTCGTCGCGCCCGTCGCGGGCGACGGTGACGACCATAAGCGTCAAGCTAGAACCATGCAAGCTAGAAATATTGTTGCTTGATGGACTTGTTAGAGTGAGCTCATGACGACGCCATCGGAGCCGCACGCCATCGCTGAGCGAGAGCTGTGCTGCTTGGTGAACGGGTTGGCCCATCAGATCGCCGACCATGCACGCGAACGCGCCGTCACACTGGGCCTCACCGCGGCACAGGCGACCGCGCTGCGGGAGATGACCGAGCCGATGACCATGGGAGAGCTCGCCGAACGCATGAGATGCGAGCCCTCCAACGCCACCTTCGTCATCGATAAGCTGGAGAAACAGGGCCTG
The DNA here is from genome assembly GCF_040638655.1 of Streptomyces sp. NPDC005963. NCBI lineage: Bacteria > Bacillati > Actinomycetota > Actinomycetes > Kitasatosporales > Streptomycetaceae > Streptomyces > Streptomyces sp. NPDC005963. The sequence goes on from NZ_JBEXVD010000010.1 coordinate 38,702, forward strand.
GTCGAGCGCCGCGCGCATCCCACTGACCGCCGTGCCAAGCGCCTTGTCCTCACTGCGGCGGGCAGCGCCTCGCGCGAGCGGCTCCTCGAACTCCTCGTCCAGGACTCGCCGTTGGCCGGTCTCAGCCAGGAACAGCAACGTGTGCTCCGGAGCCTTCTTGAGCAAGCGATCACGCGTTCCTAGCCGACGTCGGTCGCGGGGGACGGGATCGGCCCCGATGCCCAACTCCTGACCGGAGGGGCGAGTCCGAGACCAGTGCAAACCACCCCACCCAGATCACACGGCTCTGAGCTGAGTACCGTCCGGGCAGCAGCCACCCACCGGACCGAACGACGGGGCGCACTCGCCGTGGTGTGCCGGTCGCATCCGCCTCAACAAGCGAAGCAAGTCACCCCTGAGACAGTCGCAAGGCCCTGCCAACCGGAACGGGTGCCCAGATATTCGGTGCACATGGGCACTGCCGGACAAGTCCAACGGTTGAGGCATCGTCATCGGAACTGTGCAGGGCATGCGCCCCTCCATGCCCCTCTGTGCCCCCGCCACAGGTCAGAACCGAAGCAAGGCGCCCCCTGTGCGCCTTGCGACTGCCCATGTCCCGTAGGAAATCCGACGTGCCTACGAAAGGATCGAAGGCACAGTGCCGTATCGGCTATCGGAAAAGTCCCAGGTAGGGCCTGCCCACTCATGCTCTCTGGCCGGATGCGGAGTGGGCAGGCCCTGGAGCCCACGAAAGGCCCTTCAATGACACTACACATGAGCGCAACAGCGCTTTCAGCCCTCGGAGCGGCAATTCTTGCTGGGCTGGTGATCTTTCGCTGGAGCCAACGCCCGGCGCGACCCGGGATGTCACCACAACGGGGTGATCTCGTCCAAGCTGTCACCGTCGGGGGCGTTGTCGGGTCACTGATCTTCGTGCTTCTGGGAACGTCGGCAGGGGGCATCGAAACACGCTCCGACAAACAACAGGCGACGCCCTCCACCGTGTGCCAACCGGCCGAGGAGACCCGCCGCTGACGCCGCCCACCGTTCCGAGTCCATCGACCCCACCTCCTTCCGACGGTGCACCGCGGCCCGCTCCGACCGTCGGCCGCCGCAGGCCCCGGTCCGGGCGACGGTCGGGGCTCCCCGAACAGAAACCGGTGCCGGGACCGGCCGCCGGCACGCGCCGCGGTGGACCGCGAGATGGCGGCGATGGACCCGAGCAAACACCTCGGCGCGCCCGTCCGGTCCGTTCAGCAGACACTCACCAAGTTACTCCCGCGTGCGAGATCCCGCGCGAATCCGTGATCCATGCGGGAAGCGCCTCGGTTGAGGCGGCATCCCTACCGATCCAACGTTCCAGGGACCGACTGACGGGCATCGGACAGGCGATCACCATGCCCCAGATTCAGGGCCCGCAGCCGAGCGGCGGCATCAAGGTCTTCGTGCCCGCGACCCCCGGTGGACTCCCGCCGACGTCGTTCGCCGACGGCATCAGCACCGGATTCCCCAGTGCACACGGCGTGCTCCGGGACGACATCGACGCACTCCTGCCCGCCATCGGCGACAGCGATCTGCGTGCACCGTGTCGGCCTCACCATGGCCAACACGGTGCACCGTTGGAGTGATTCATATGAAGAGCGCGCATCGAGGCGCTGGATCTGCCGGGTGCGCATGGTGACATGCCGTATCAGCCATGCAATTGAGGGCGCACCCTCAGGGGAAGGTCAGGGACACGCATGTACGGAGGGCACCTCGCGCACGCCGGCACCACCGCCCTGGCGATCGGGGGCCTGACGACCGGAGCCGGATGGATCGCTGCGCTTGGCGCGCTCTTGGTCGTCATCGGGGCCGTGCTGGTGCGGTTCAGCTTCCAGAGACGGAACCCGCAGGCGTAACCGCGCCCTCCGTCGCTCGGCCCGCCCACCATCTCCGGCGAACCGGCGAACCGGCGAACCGGCGAACCAGCCACCCGCCACGGGGCAAGGCGGGCAACCGGCGCCCGACGTCAGCGCCGGTCAGGTATACGGAGAGCGAGCACGCTCCATGTCCGTCGTCGGCGTTCCCGCGGCTCGGCTCAGCCGGCCCTGTCTGGGAGAGGATTCCGGTGCGGGTGGAGGATCGCTGTCCCCGTGACGCGTACTCCGGCCTCGTCGCCTGCGCGAACGGTGATCGGCCCCGTGGTCCGGACCGTGATGGGGGTGCTCGAACCGTCGGTGTCGAGGAGGACCAGGGCGTCGTGGCCGTGGTAGCGCACCTCGGTCACATGGCCGCGGGTGACGGATGCCTCGGAGGCGGGGACGAGTCGTAGCTGTTCCGGACGCAGGACGACGGTGCCTGTCCGCGTTTCCCCCGGCGTGGGTTCGGACAGGGGAATCCGGCCGAGGGCGGTGATCGCGTGACCCGCTTCCACTTCGGCGGGCAGCAGGACGGCCGCTCCGATGAAGGAGGCGACCCAGGCGTCCGCGGGCCGTGCGTACACCTCCTGGGGCGTGCCGGTCTGGACGACCCTGCCGTCGCGGATCACCGCTATCCGGTCCGCGGACGAAAGGGCCTCTTCCTGATCGTGGGTGACGAGGAGGGCGGTGGTGCCGGCTGCCCGCAGCGCGGTGCGGACATCGGACCGCAGCCCGGCGCGCAGGGCGCTGTCGAGCGCGTTGAAAGGTTCGTCGAGCAGCACCAGTGCCGGGCGGGGTGCCAGCGCACGGGCGAGGGCGACGCGCTGTTGCTGCCCGCCGGACAACTCGTGCGGCATTCGGGTGCCGTAGCTGCCGAGACCGACGAGTTCCAGCATCTCGGCGGCCCGGGCCCGGCGTTCGGCCCGGTCGACCCCCCGGAGTCCGAAGGCCACGTTCCGCGCGACGTCCATATGGGGGAAGAGGGCTCCCTCCTGGGCGACGATGCCGACGCCGCGGCGCTCCGGCGGGACGTGGACGCCGGGGCCGCTGACCATGCGCTCGCCGAGGGAGATCTCACCCGTGTCCGGTGTGAGGAACCCCGCCACGACCCGCAGGAGGGTGGTCTTTCCGCAGCCGGACGGGCCGAGCACGGCGGTCAGTTCACCGTCGGGGACCGTGAGGTCAAGGCGGTCGAGGACTCGTGCGCCCCGCCCGTACGACGTGGTCACCGCAGATATGCGCAGTCCGGTCATGTGCGCCTTCCGAGCAGGTACGAGGGTATGGCGGCGAGCAGGACGATGGCCGCGGCGTAGGGCGCCGCACCTGCGAAGGCTCCGGCCCCGGTCTCCGTCCACAACCGGGTGGCGAGGGTGTCGGTGCCGGTGGGGCGGAGCAGCAGGGTCGCCGGGAGTTCCTTCATGATGACGACGAAGGTGAGGGCCGCACCGGCTCCGATGCCCGGGGCCGCCAGGGGGACGGTGATCTCGCGCAGGACCCTCAAGGGTGAGCGTCCCAGGGAACGTGCCACGTCCTCCAGCACGGGCGGGGATTGGAGAACCGCGGCGCGGGCGGATGCCACCGCGACCGGCAGGAACAGCACGACATAGGCGGCGATCAGGAGGGGGAGCTCTTGGTAGAGCGGATAGGCGTAGCGGACCGAGAAGAAGACCAGGGCGAGGCCCACGGTGATTCCCGGCACGGCGTGCCCGGCGTACACGGATTGCTCCAGGAACCGGGCCGCCCGTCCCCGGTGGCGGGCTGAGAGCACACCCACGGGCAGTGCGAGCAGGGTGGTGACGGCTGCCCCGACCGCGGCGACGGTGAGTGTGGCGAGGGTGGCGGACCACAGGCGTTCCGGGTCCCAGCCTGAATTGCCGATCGTGAGCCAGTATCCGAGGGTCGCGAGGGGGAAGCCGACAGCCGCCGCGGAGACGGCGGTGCACCAGACGAGCGCGGGAACCCTCCACCAGCCGAGGCTGAGGGGGACCGGTGGGCGGGCGCTGCCCCGTCCGGTACGGGAGTGACCGGCGCGACCGCGCGTGCGGTTCTCCGCCATCACGAGCAGCACGGTCATGGCGACCAGGACACAGCCGAGGACCGCGGCCGGGGTCCGGTCAAAGCTTGCCTGGTAGGAGGAGTGCACGGCCCGGGTGAAGGTGTCGTAGCGCGTGATCGACACCGAGCCGAAGTCGGAGAGTACGTACAGGGCGACGAGGATCGCTCCGCCTGCCGCGGCGGGCCGTAGCTGCGGAAGCGTGATCCGCCAGAAGACGCGGAACGACCCGCTGCCCAGCGACCGTGCCGCGTCTTCCTGCGCGGGGTCGATGCCGCGCAGCGCCGCTGCGACCGGAAGGAACACATAGGGGGAGCAGGCGAAGGTCAGGGTGATCGCCGCGCTGGGCAGACCGGCCAGTGAGGGCGCTGCGGATATCCAGGTGAAGGCCGCCACATAGCTGGGCACCGCCAGTGGCAAGGTGGCAAGCACTGCCCAGAGCCGCCGGCCCGGCAGACGGGTGCGGACCGTCAGCCAGGCGAGGGAGACACCGAGCACCAGACAGGCGAAGACGACGATCGCGGTCAACTGGAGGCTGCGAACGAGGAGTTCGAGCGTGCGGCGCTCGGTGACGATGTCCCAGGCGTAGCCCCAACCGTGTTCCATCGCCCGCACGCCGAGGTAGCCGAGCGGCAGCAGGGCGAGCAGTGCCGCCGCGATGGCAGGGAGCAGCAGGACCAGGGGAGGCCGACGCCGTCCTGCCGCCGCGAACTGGGCGGTGACAGGACGGCGCACGAGCAGGGGGCGGTTGGCTTTCATGTGCGAGGACGGGCCTGGGGCGGTCAGACCATCCCGGCTTCCTTGAGGAGCTCCAGGGTCTTCTGGAGTGACTCCAGCTTGCCGAGGTCGATCTTCGGTGCGTCGAGCGAGTCGAGTGCGGGGAGCCCCTGCACGGTGCTGGTGACACCGGCGGCGAGCGGGTACTCCTTGGTTCCCTCGGCGAAGTAGGTCTGTGCCTCGTTCGACAGGAGGTAGTCGACGGCCTTCTCGGCCGCCGCCTGCTGGCCGCCGTCCTTGAGGACGCCCACACCCGCGGCGTTGATCAGTGCGCCGGGATCTCCACCAGGAAGGAAGTGGATCTTCGCGGTCACCTTGTCGGCGCCCACTTCGGCGACCTTCTCGTACCAGTAGTAGTGGTTGATCAAACCGAGGGTGACCTCGCCCTTGTCAACGGCGTCGAGAACGACGCCGTTCTTGGCGTAGGTCTTGGCGCCGTTGGCCTTCAGGCCCTTGAGCCACTTCAGGGTGGCTTCGTCGCCCTCTAGGACGCGCATTCCGGTGACGAACGCCTGGAAGGAGGCGTTGGTGGGGGCGTAGCCGACCTTGTCCTTCCAAGCGGGCTTCGTCAGCTCATGGATGCTGTCCGGGGCCTTCTCGGTCTTCTTCGGGTTGTAGGCGATGACCCTGGAACGACCGGAGACGCCGACCCAGTCACCCTCCCCGCCGCGGTAGGCGGCGTCGACCTTGTTCAGGGACCCCTCGGGGAGCTTCGCGAGCATCTTGGCCTGGGAGAGTGCGCCGAGGGCGCCCGCATCCTGGGAGAAGAACAGACCGGCCTTGGTCCTGTCGCCCTCCTCCAGGATCTGGGCAGCGAGTTCGGCGCTGTCTCCGTAGCGGACCTGGACCTTGGTCCCCGTCGCCTTCTCCAGCTTCGCGATGATCGGAGAGATCAGCTCCTCGTTGCGGCCGGAGTAGATGACCAACTCGTCCCCAGAGCCCTTCTTGGCCGATTCTCCGGTCTTCGCCGGGCTCTCGCTGCTCTTGTCATCCGAGCTCCCGCACGCGGCGAGCACGGGGAGGAGCAGTGCGGACACGGCGAGAGCAGCCGTGCCGCGGCGGGGGAGCGGGCGACGCATGAGGGCCTCCTGTATAGCCCGCTGAGGCCATTGGGGGAGGCCGACCGAGGGCGGGAATGAATCCGGAATCCCTATAGATATGGCCAGGCTTACCTAACTGTCAATTTTCAGCCAATGAATGAAGGAAAACCGATCCTGCTCATGGTGATTGATGATGTTTCGCCCTTATCTATGGCGTTGTGGCAGCCACTGTCCACTCTCTGGCGAGAATCCGTCGAGGCGGATGGTCCATCTGTCTGTATCGCCCACCCGGCCCGGTGAGCCGGTCCGATCACGCTGGTGCTTCAGCAGGATGTCCCTGTCTGCACCGTATGGGGTTTGCCGGGCGGTCGGGGGCGTTGTCGACTGCGGAGCGGATGGGGGCCCTACGGAGGCCCATCGGCTGTACGACAACCGCGCAACCTCTGGGAGCTCGGCTGACGCCCGACGGCTGAACGGCTGGTGGGCCACTCCACTACCGGCGCTCTGCGTCGTGATGGAGGACGTCCCCGTCTGCCATCGAACGAGGTCGTGCCTCCGGGGGATCGGCGAGGGAAGCAGGGGCGCGTAGCGACTGGTTCCGGGGCTCCAGCCCAGCCCGCTCCTTCCCGGGGCAACCGGTGTCCGGCGAAATGGCAAGCACGCGTACGCGTTGGTACGCCATGCCATGGACCCGTCGGAGACTGCGGGCGAGGTGTCGGCGGTCCCGGTAGGCCAGCGGGGGCGTGGGCACCGGGACGGCACCCTGCCCGATGCATGGGAGTCGCCGCGCAAGTTGATCTCCCATGGATACCATCCAGCCGCCAGGCTCGGGCGGACTCATCCCGATCGCCACCCGGACCTCCCCTTTGCTCCATCGCTGAAGAGGAATGGATGCCCTGTGAGCACCGCTCGGTCTGACGACCGGTTGCAGCCTGCCCGCGCCGGTGACCCCACCCGGGTCGGCCCGTACCGGATTGTCGGTCGTCTCGGCTCCGGTGGCATGGGCACCGTTCATGCCGGCCTCGATCCGACCGGATTGCGCGTCGCGGTCAAACTCGTCCATGCCTCGCACGCCGAGGACCCCGAGTTCCGTGCCCGTTTCCGCCGCGAAGTGCAGCTTTCCACACGTGTCCAGGGACCCTGTCTGATACCCCTCCTCGCAGCCGATCCCGATGCCGAAACTCCCTGGCTGGCCACCGCGTACGCCCCGGGCCTCACCCTCGACCAGCATCTGGCCGCCCACGGCCCTCTCGCCGGCGGAACCCTCTACGCCTTTGCCACCGGCACCGCCCGGGCCCTGGCAGTCATCCACGCCGCCGGGGTCATCCACCGGGACGTCAAACCACAGAACGTCATCATCAACCCTGCCGGACCCCTCGTGCTGGACTTCGGCATTGCCCACGCCGTGGACGGCACGTCCGTGACCCGTACCGGTGTGATGACCGGTACCCCTGGGTGGATCAGCCCCGAGCACTACCGCACCGGAACTGCCGGGCCTGAGGGCGATGTGTTCGCCTGGGGGGCTCTCGTCGCCTACGCGGCCACCGGCCGGCTCCCGTTCGGCACGGGCTCTCCTGATGTAGTCGCCTACCGCATCATGGCCGTCGAGCCGGACCTCGACGGCCTCCCCGACGGGCTGCGGGAAACGGTGGAGAAGGCACTGACGAAGGACCCCGACGAGCGCACCACATCCGAATCCGCGGCGCAGGAGTGCGCCGGTCTCCTCTCCGCCCAGGCGACCCAGGTGCTCGCCGCCGACCGTGGGCCACAACCCACCGACGCCCGCGACCTCATCACCACCGAATGGCACGTGCCCGACGTCGAGGACCCCGCCTGGCAGGTCCCGACCAGGTCGGCTCGTAGACGAACTCTCATCGCCCTCATCGCCGTGGCCACTGTCAGCGCGGCCGTCGCGGGCGCCGTCGGGGCCCTGGACTCCAAGGGCCAGGATCAGCAGCACACCACGTCGAAGAGCGTGGCCAGTCCTGCGGCACCCGCTCAGAGACCCGCCGGCACCGCAGCTTCCGCCAGTCCGGGCTCCACCAGCACCGCATCTCCCATCGATCCACGAACCGTGAAGGTTCCCGTGGACCCCCTGGAAGGAGAAGCCCACCCCGCCTTCACCCGGGGCAGTGACAGGGCCGAACCTCACCCCGACGAATGGCGGACCAGCACGGGCTTCGCGAACCCCCGAGAAGAGAAGACCCAGCAGGCGATCCGCAACCACATCACCACCATGCTGACCACCAAGGGCTTGGAGTTCATCAAGCCCGAGATCACCTTCAACCTGCGCGCGCAGACCCTGGTCGTCACCGGAGGACCGGTCCCCCAACTCTCGGAGGACTACCAGCAGATGTTTCTCCGAGCCAGTCATATGGCCGCCTGTACGGCCCTCGCCCACCAGCTCAGGGACAACCCGACCAGCTGGCCCTACGGTCGCTTCTCCATCCACTGGAAAACGTCCGCAGCGGACACCGAGGCAGCCGTGCTCGGATACGGAAAGGCGACCGACGGCTGCTTCAACGAGATCGCCGGCCAGTGGCGCGGTGATGCGTCCGGTATGACGACCGCAGAGATTCCCAGCAGTGCCACAGCGGAGATCCGCGTCGCCAACGCAACGGTCAAAGACATCATCGCCACGTGGAACCGCAACACCGCGCAGACGAACGAGGAGCCGCTCAGCGCGGGCGAGGGCATCGACCTGGGTTTCGACCCCGCCGAGAACGCTGCCTACGTATGGACTGACGACCCCAACAATCGTTTTGGCAGTCGTGCTTCCCAATCCAACCTCCAGGGCGCCGTGGAGGAGGCCGTCTGCCGCTCGCTCACGGCCGAGTTCACTGCCAACAAGAAATGGAGTTACACCCGCTGGACCGTCGCCGCCTATGACCCGTACATGGGCGAACGACAGTTCATCGGCTCGGGCACCTGCAACCCACAGATAGCAGGACCTGAGCGATAAGGCGGCAGCGGTGAAGCCCGGTCCATGAGTTCCTCACTCGATAGCGGTAGTGGTGACCGCCGGGCACATCCCCGAACATCAGATGATCCCGAAGGAGCCCCGCCGTATAGCCTGGGGAAATGCTGACAGAAGTCACCGCGACCCGTTATGTCACGCCGTTGCGTGAGGGCGGCTCGCTCCCCGGCATCGTCGAGGCGGACGATCTCGGTACGTACGTGATGGAGTTGACGTGCTGAGGGTCCTGACCTGCGGCAAGACGGCGTTGTACATGGCTGACCTGGCGTCATATGAGCGTCAAGCGAATGAGGGCTGAGGCGGGTGCCGGGATCGGTGCCGGTCGTCGGTCGAGCCGGGGTGCTTAACGTGCGTGAAGGTGAACGCCGTCGTCGTCGTCCCCGCAACGCCATGGGCGATCGTCCTGCTCCATTGATGCTGTGCGGCAAAGAGGTGCAGCGGGCGGTCACCCTTCGGGGCGGCCGAGGATCCCGCAGGTCGTACGGCCGCCCGCCAAGGATGGACGTCTGAAGGTCCGGCGGCAATCTTGCAGGTCGTCGCGGATGTCGTCGGCTTCCCACTTCGCGCCGGCCAGCAGGTGCTGCAGGCCGTCGGGAGTGGCGTGACCCGCCTGCTCGGCCAGCTGCCAGCTGCCAGCTGTTCTTGCGGGCGACCAGAGCGAGCAGTCCCCGTACGTAGTCACGCATCCGGCGGCGAAGTTCCACACGGCCGAAGCGATGCCCAATGGCCACGAAGAGGTCGTTCAGTTCCAGGTCCCATTGCGCGGCAGCCCGCTCGCTCATCACACGGGGCTGCCTTCCCTGGACGCTGTCACTACCAACGGCGGCTGCACACGTTCGAGGGGCGGCCTCCGTGAGACCGCCCCCGACCACCCGCAGGCCGCTACAATCCGCCCGCCGAGCGAAACCACAGGTCAGACAGCGAAATCCTGCTGGAGTACTGGGGCGGGTTCGTACCGGCCCTGCACGCTCAGGGTGGTGGCCAGGTTGTTGCGGGTGTGGCCCTCGCCGCTGCGGTCGCCGGTCCGGCGTGCCGTCGCGACGCCGACCGGTCCGCCTCCACTCGGTCCGCCAGGTACGGGCCAGCCTGGAAGTGGCTCCAGGGCACCAAGGGCAGCTGCCCGGCGTGGCCGTCGAGGCCGTGCTCGGCGGCGTACCGGACGATCTCCAGCAGGTGGGAGTGCTCGATCTCGCACCACCGCCGCGCCTCGGCCGGAGTGGTGAAATTCGCCGGCTCGTACCAGGGGCCCACGGCGGTGAGCGGCAGGGGCTGGCGCTGCGGGGTGAGCAGGCGTGCCGCCGCCTCCGCGTGGTGCAGGTACCAGGAACAGAGGCGTTCCCGGGCGGCGGCGCGTTCGGCGGGGCCGGTTTCGGCGGTGGCGCGTTCGGCGGCGTAGCAGCGCAGCAGGTCGTGCAGGCGGTAGCGGTCCGGTCCGGCGGGGTTGACCAGGTGGGCGGCGGCGAGATGTTCGAGTACCGGCCTGGTCCCGGCGATGGGCGAGCCGGAGAGCGCGGCGGCCGCGGCCGTGCTGATGCAGCTGTCGGGGGCCAGGCCGAGTAGTCGGAAGAGCTGCTGGGGGGCGGGTTGCAGGGCGCGGTAGGAGAGGTCGAAGGCCACCCGGAGGGCGGAGGTGGCGTCGCCGTCGATCTGAAAAGCCGTCAGGCGGTTTTCTGAGTCCTGCAGTTCGGCTGCGTGTTCCGCCAGGGTGCGGTGGGGTCGTTCCGCGAGGCGGCCCGCCGCGATGCCGAGGGCGAGCGGCAGGTGGCCGCAGGCGGCGGCGAGTTCGGCGGCGGCGCGGGGTTCGGCGCGGGTGCGGTCGGCTCCGGTGATCCGGGCGAGCAGTTCGACGGCCTCGGTTTGGGGGAGTACATCGAGCACCAGCCGCCGGGCGCCGTCGCAGGCGGTGAGCCCGGCCAACCCGTCCCGACTGGTCACCAGGGCCAGCGAGCCCGCGGAGCCGGGCAGTAGTGGCCGGACCTGCTCGGCGTTGTGGGCATTGTCGAGCAGTACCAGAACCCTGCGGTCGGCGAGCAGCGACCGGTACAGGGCGGCGCTCTCGTCGATGGTGCCAGGTATCCGCTCGGGGTCGGTGTCGAGGGCCCGCAGGAAGCGGGCCAGCGCCTCGTACGGGGCCAGCGGCGGGCCGAAGGCGTACCCGCGCAGGTTGACGTAGAGCTGGCCGTCAGGGAAGTGCTCGCGGACCTGGTGGGCCCAGTGAACGGCGAGGGCGGTCTTGCCCGTCCCGGCGCCGCCGGTCACCACGTCGATGCCGGCGGCGACGGACGGGCCGGCGAGGCCGCCGTCGAGGGCGCCGAGTTCCGCTCTCCGTCCGACGAAGGTGGCCAGTGCGGGCGGCAGTTGGGCGGGCCTGGGGGCCTGCTGCCGGGGGCGGGTCGAGGGGGCGGCCGGGACGGGGCCGCCCTTCAGTAACTCTCTTTGCAGGAGCTGGAGTTCAGGGCCGGGGTCGAGGCCCAGTTCGTCGGCCAGCCGTCGGGCGAACCGGCCGTATGCGGCGAGCCCGTCGGCCTGTCTGCCCGCCCGGTGCAGGGCCCGGACGAGCTGTGACACGAAGCGGTCCCGGAGCGGGTGTTCGGCGACCAGTGCGGTCAGTTCCGGGATGATCTGGCGGTGCCGGCCCAGTTCGGCCTCCAGGTCGAGGCAGTTCTCCCAGGCGGTGAGTCGAAGCTCGTTCAGTGCCACCGAACCGGCGGTCAGCAGGCTGCCGGACAGCCCGTCCAGCACCGGGCCGCGCCACAGGCCCAGCGCAGAGCGGAACTCCTGCACGGCGGCGACGGGTTCACCGTGCTCGGCCAGTTGGCGCGCCACCGACACCCGGTGGGCGAAGGTCCGGGCGTCCACCTGGTGACCGTCCGGTGCGATCCGGTAGCCGGGTCCGTCGGTGAGCAGCGCCGGCGGCCCGTCCTGGGCTGTGGCGAGCTTGCGCCGCAGCAGCCCTGCCAGGTTCCGTACCTGGCGGTGCGCCGTGGCCGGCGGTTCGTCGTCCCAGACCGCGTCGACCAGTCGGGCCACAGGGACGACAGCACCGGCGTTCAGCAGCAGGACGGCGAGCATCCGCTCCTGCTTGGCCCCTTCTGTCCGGGCCCGCCTTCCGTCGTCCGTCCACACTTCCAGTGGTCCCAGAATCCTGAACTCCATGTATTCCCCTCGTGGTTGGCCGACACCGAGCCGACTCAGTGCTTTCGAACGCCGTGACCACTCGATGAAGGAATCGTGTCAACTTCGTGCAGGTGCTTGGGAGTCTTCTTCCGCTGGCCCCGCAAGGGCCGGCTCCCTCACACTCAAGGAGCAGTTGGATGAAGCGTATGAAGCGGGCCGCAGCCCTGGCCGTCGCCCTCGGCCTGGCCCTGGTTCCCCTCTCGGTGAGCCCCGCGCAGGCCGCCGGGCCGGCGACCCACAAGGGGATGACCTGGCAGACGCTGGGCACAGGCCCCGACGGGACCGTCCGGGTCGGCGGTCCGGCGCACCTGACACCGAGCGACCCGTACAACGGCGACACCCTTCCGTCCGTCTCGCTGCCGGTCCTCTGCATCAACGTGGACGGCAGCCCGGCGCCGGAGGGCATCAGCCTGGGCTTCTACAACGGTTGGGCCGGCGGCACCGTCGCGCTCAGCCCGTCGGTGAAGGGCTCCCGGCTGAACAGCCAGGCCGCGGCCAACAGCGTCTGCTCGGCGGCCTTCGGCATCGGCTGGCGCCAGGCCGAGTTCCACGACGGCCGCTACGGTGCGGACCTGGAGAACGTCGGCGGGTGGAGCTTCTGGGCATACGGCAACATCGCCCCCAATGCCCGCTTCTGGACCGCCATCAACGACCAGCAGGCCAACCCCTGGAACTGACGGCGGCACAGTAGTGTGACCGGCCGGGCTGGCAGTGAGTAGTCCGCCCGGCCGTACCGCCGTCGATTCCGGTTTCGGTCCGGAGCCCTTGGGGCACGGCGCGAGGGCTCCCGTACGAGTGGCCCGGTCACCCTCGGGTGGCCGGGCCACTCGGCGGTGCGGGAGGCCGGGCGGGGGTCTGGCCGGTCGGCGGGGACTCCGGGGTGAGGGGCACGTGGCATGGGGCGGGAACTCCTCTGCCGGGGAGATGTCATGGGTGCGGGGCGGCGGACCTCGTTGCAGGGGTGGTGGCACCGGGTCAGACTTTCCCATTCGGTGGCGACCGGTGACATCCCAGGTTTGCGGGGGGTGCCCCTATCTGTTTCGTCAACCCTGGTGGGGTGGATTCGTTGGGGTTCGCGGCGGGTTGGGTGCGGTGCGCTGGAGCAGGCAGGGTGGGCGGGTTGTCAGGCCGCGAGGGCGAGGGTGCGGGGTTCGTAGTAACTGCCGGTGCGGATCATCGCGTGGATGACGTTGACCCGTTGTCGGGCGAGGCGGAGCACGGCCTGGGTGTGGGTCTTGCCGCGGGCGCGCTGGCGGTCGTAGTAGATCCGGGAAGACGGGTCGCTCTTGCAGCCGATCGCGGCGAACGCGGCTTGGAACAGGGCCCGTTTGAGCAGCCGGTTGCGCCGGTGGGGTGCGTGCTCACCGCGGATCGAGGTGCCCGTGGACTTGATGGCCGGAGCCAGCCCGGAGTAGGAGGCCGGTGTCCGGCGGTGGGGAAGGTGGTGCCGTCTCCGATCGCCACGATCACGGCGGCGGAAGTCCTGACGCCCATACCGGGCGGCGACGTCAGGAGGCGGAAGAGAGGGAGGTTTTCCAGGAGAGGCCCGCCGCATCGACAGTCCAGGCAGGCAGGCAACCCGGCAGCCCGCCGCACGGACCACCGTCAGCGGCAGAGCGCCGATGTTGGCGACCTGGTCCACGACCACCAGCACAGTGCCGAACATCTCCACCGGCTTGTTGAACAGTTCCAGCAGTTTCCGCTCGACTTTCGGCAGCCGTTTATCGTGCACGGTTCTGCCGTCCCCGGTGCGGCCATGGGCGTGGTGGAACTCCTTGCCCAGGTCCAGGCCGAGGAAGAGATCTATCGCGGTGGTGTCGACCATGTGCGCGTGCCTCTCGCCTCTCGCTCTGCTCAACTCCTGGCCGTCCCCGCGGCACCACACGCCGGCAACCACGCTAAGCAGACACCCCCACCCGTTGAACAGGTCCGGCATTGCGTCGGGCCAGGCGGTCGTCAGGCCCCTCATCAGCAGTCAAGCGGTGCCCCGAAGCCCGGTGGCAACACCCCCGAGGTCATCCACTTCGACAGGGGGCACACAGCCATACCGGGCCCGGAAGCCAGGCGCCCCGTTGCCGGGCCACGAAAAGGTAACGGGGGAGGGCTCACGACCTCTTCCCTGTGGTACGGAGACAACCTGTTGCGGACCGTTCCTCGGCACAGCCCCAGTTCAACGGCCTGGGGCTTTCGTGCTGTCCGGGCTCGTGCCGGGTTTCGGGGTGGGGTGGGTAGAGCTGGGGCGGGATGGTCGGGCGGGGCGTCAGGCCGGGGGGCGGCCGAGTCCGGCGTTGTACGGGGCCGCGAGGAGTGCGACGAGTTCGCGGCGACTGCGTACGCCGGTCTTGGTGAAGGCCGACTTCAGGTGGTCCTGGACGGTGGCCGGGCTCAGGAAGAGCCGCTGTGCTATGTCCCTGGTGCTCAAACCCCGTACTGCCTGAAGGACCACCTCCTGCTCTCGGGGGGAGAACCGGTGTGCCAGCAGGGACAGCGGGATGACCTCGACCGGGCTCGCGGGCTGGGCGACCAGGGCGACGCTGCCCCGCGGGCACTCGTCGAGCAGCGAGGCGTGGACGGAGAGCCACTGACCGTTGGGGCGGCGCAGCCGGGTCCAGGCATGGGAGCCCGCCTTCGCGGAGGTCGCGTGGGCGCGGGCTCGCTCGGAGAGGTAGACCAGTGCGGTCGGTACTCCGGCGGGGCGGTACTGCGTCTCGGAGAGCTCCTCGAACAGTTGCCGGGCCCCGGAGTCCGCGGAGGTGAGCCGACCGGTGGGGCCGATGACGGCGACCCCCATCCAGTACGGTCCGTGCTGCGGGTCCGCTCGGAGGTTCTGCCCGTCAGGGATGCCTGCGGTGGGCCGCGCATAGTCGCGCAGGGCGACGGCCACAGCCCGGGCGGCCCGTTCGGCCAGTCTCTGCTCGCTCACGCCGAAGGGCGCCGATCCGGCCTCGCGCATCATTGCGGCGGCTCCCCATAACCCGCCGCCGACATCGAAGTTCATCCGCAGCTCGTCGCCGAGCCCGTATTCGGCGAGCAACTCCCGGTAGCGCACGCTGTGTTCAGGGCGGCCACCGGTGGCGCGGTGGACGGTCTCCACGATGCGGCCGGCGGCCCGGATGTCGACGAACCGAGTGGTGTCTTCGGACCACATCTCCAACCAGATGGCGTGCTCGAAGGGGGTCGGCTGCAGGCCCTCGGCAACGGTGGAGGTCAGGAAGCCGGTGACCGGATCGGCCCCGTGCAGGCAGCCCGCTTCACACCCGAGAGCGGGCCTGAGGACGGTGAGGAGCTGCCGGAAGAACTGTTCCAGAGGTAACTTCGCTGCCGCCAGATCGTCGATCTCTCCCAGCATCCGGCGACCCCTGTCACGGAATGAGGTCATCTCCTAACCATAGGGCTGAGGTTGGCGTGCCCCCCCGTAGTCCTGGGATGTCGCCGGTCGCCACCGGCTGAGAAGGTCGGTCCTGACGCTGGCTGGCAAACAAGTCGCTTGATCGGTCATCACCCTTGACTACACGCAAGGGAGTTGCTGACGGGCTCCACCTCATGGCCGATCGTCCGGTCGTCGGCCTCCTCCACTCTGAGGGGCTGCGGCGAAAGCCCGCTCGGCGATCGCCTGGCCGATTGGTCGACAGATTCCCGATCATGTAGTGGACCATCTGAGATGAACAGCGGTCTCGTGGAACCCAAGAGCACGATAGAGGTCGGCCGCTCTGCGGGTCGGCACGGTCACCTCGACGTCCTTCGCCTTCCGGGCCTTTGCCTGTGCGGCCCGGATCAGCGCGGAACCCGTACCACGGCGCCGCATCGGCTGGGCCACGGTGAGTTCGAGCAGTTCGAGGATCGTTCCGCCGGCGAACAGGGTGGGCATGCGCACCGCGAGCAGGTACCCGACCACGCACGAGTCCTGCTCGGCGACCAGGAACTCAGCGTTGCCATCCGAGGCGGCCTCGATGATCTGGGGGAACGTGTCGCCGTCGAAGACCACTCGGTCGGGCCGATAGCTCGTTACGAACCCGCTCAGCAGACGGTAGATGTCATCGGCGTCCGAGGGCGTGGCGTCACGGATGGTCGTCATGCCGGCTCGTCTGCCGAGAGATCGGCGATCGACGCCGTAGCGGCCCCCGGGATGGCTGCCATGAGCTCTGCCGCCTCGATCTCTATGCTGCTGTCGGCCCGACCGCTGCCGCAGTGCACCCGCCCCAGGCTGCTGACCGATCCGTCGAACACCACCACCGCAGCCCGGTCCGCGGACACAGGACACACCCCGCCCGGCGTTTTCCGCACTGCTTCCAGTCGCCGACATCGGCCGACGCCCCCAACGCCTTTATCCTGGAGGCGGGGGAGTCCGTGGTGACGTTGGCGCGGTGGCTCGGGCACTCCTCGCCGACGGTCACGCTGAGCTACTACGCTCACTTCATGCCGGAAGCCGGGGCGAAGGGGCGGACCGTCATCGACGGAATCCTGGGGAGCCGGAGGGAGTGACGTCCCGGTGGAAACTCCCCAGATTCTCCCCGGGGCGACCGGGGCGGGGCCCGCCCGGTTGTACGGTGCGACGCGGTCTGTGGATTCTCAGGGGGTCGTGCCCTATAGCCTGGGGAAATGCTGACAGAAGTCACCGCGACCCGTTATGTCACGCCGTTGCGTGAGGGCGGCTCGCTCCCCGGCATCGTCGAAGCGGACGATCTCGGTACGTACGTGATGAAGTTCACCGGTGCCGGACAGGGCCGCAAGACCCTGGTCGCCGAAGTCATCTGCGGGCAGATCGGCCGCGCACTGGGGTTGAGGGTGCCCGATCTGGTGGCCATCCAGCTCGATCCGGTGATCGGTCTCGGTGAGCCCGACCAGGAGGTGCAGGAGCTGCTGAAGGCGAGCGGCGGGCTCAACCTCGGCATGGACTTCCTGCCGGGGACCATCGGCTTCGACCCGCTCGCCTATGAGGTGGACCCGGCTGAGGCCGGCCGGGTCATCTGGTTCGACGCCCTCATCAACAACGTCGACCGCTCCTGGCGCAACCCCAACATGCTGGTCTGGCACGGAGACCTCTGGCTGATCGACCACGGCGCGACGATGATCTGGCACCACAACTGGCCGGGGGTCGCCTCCTGGGCGCAGAAGCCGTACGACGCGTCCGACCATGCGCTCGCCCGTTTCTCGCCCGACATCACCACGGCGGCTGCCGAACTCGCGCCCCGGGTGACCGAGGAGCTGATCACCGCGGCAGCCGCCGACCTACCCGACGAATGGCTGGTGGACGAGCCGGGGTTCGACACCACGGACGCGTTGCGCAGGGCCTATGTGGATGCCCTGCTGCCACGGGCGGCGACGATCCACGAGCGGATCACCTTGGGCGAGCCGTCCAAGAGCCGCCCCTCCCAGGCGCCCGGTTGGCTGACCGGCCGTACCGAGCAGAAGGGTGCGCGATCATGAGCGGGCACGGTGGCCGCGAGGTGTTCGAGTACGCCCTGCTGCGGGTGGTGCCACGGGTCGAGCGGGGCGAGTGCTTCAACGCGGGCGTGGTGGTCTACTGCCGTGCGCGGTCCTTCGTCTCCGCCCGGACGCATCTGGACGAGACCAAGCTCCGGGCCCTGGATCCCGCCGCCGATGTGACCGGAGTTCGGGCGGCCCTGCGCGCCGTCGAGTACGTCTGCTGCGGTGGGGACATCGCAGGGCAGGCGGCCGTCGACGACGTGGGCCGTCGCTTTCGATGGCTGATCGCCCCGCGATCGACCGTCGTCCAACCCGGGCCTGTGCACACCGGGCTGACCGCAGATCCCGCGGTGGAGGTCGAACGTCTCCTCACACTGCTCGTGCGCTGAGCTCCCGTCCGGCGCGCCCGTGGTGGCCGTTGACACCGGGTGCCAGGGCTTCTAGCGTCTCGTCCAGCCGAGAATACTAAGCGGTCGCTCACT
This sequence comes from Streptomyces sp. NPDC005963, assembly GCF_040638655.1. NCBI lineage: Bacteria > Bacillati > Actinomycetota > Actinomycetes > Kitasatosporales > Streptomycetaceae > Streptomyces > Streptomyces sp. NPDC005963. The sequence continues at coordinate 56,512 of NZ_JBEXVD010000010.1, forward strand.
CTCGGGGTGTCATGGCCCCTACGGAGAAGCGTCCGGCAAGGGGCTCTCCGGCATCCGTTCGCCACGGGTGCCGGTGCACCGTGCACGATCACCGCCGCGGGCACCCGCCGACGTGGCGCAGTCAACGGCGAGGAGAGAACAGCATGTCGACCACCGAGCAGCGGGTAGCTGTCGTCACCGGGGCGGCCAGGGGCATCGGAGCCGCCACGGCCGTGCGGCTCGCCGCGGACGGTCGCGCCGTCGCGGTACTCGACCTGGACGAGGCGGCCTGCAAGGACACCGTCGACACGATCACCGCCGCGGGGGGCCGCGCGCTCGCCGTCAGTTGTGACGTGTCCGACGGCCCGCAGGTGGACGCCGCGGTCGCCCGGGTCGCAGCCGAGTTGGGCGCACCGACCATCCTCGTGAACAACGCCGGAGTGCTGCGCGACAACCTGTTGTTCAAGATGTCCGAGTCCGACTGGGACACCGTGGTGAACGTGCACCTCAAGGGCGCGTTCCTGATGGCCAAGGCATGTCAGAAGCACATGGTGGACGCGGGTTTCGGGCGGATCGTCTCGCTGTCCTCCTCCTCGGCGCTCGGCAACCGTGGCCAGGCCAACTACTCGGCGGTCAAGGCCGGGCTCCAGGGATTCACCAAGACGCTCGCCAAGGAGCTCGGCAAGTTCGGGATCACCGCCAACGCCGTCGCCCCCGGCTTCATCGCCACGGAGATGACGGCAGCGACCGCGACCCGCGTCGGCATGGGCTTCGAGGAGTTCCAGGCCGCCGCCGCCACCCAGATCCCGGTCCAGCGAGTGGGACGCCCCGAGGACGTGGCGGCGGCGATCGCGTACTTCGCCGGCGAAGAAGCGGGCTTCGTGTCCGGGCAGGTGCTGTACGTGGCCGGCGGACCGCTCGACTGAGTACGGAGGAGAGAGATGCACCCCGACGCACCGTCCCCACCGCGGGCCGACCGTCTCCCGGTACCCGACAGCGGTCGAACCGCATTGATCACGGGGGGAAGCCGGGGCATCGGCTACGGCATCGCCGAGGCCCTGATCGCCCGTGGCGATCGGGTGTGCATCACCGGACGCAACGAGGACGCGCTACGGCAGGCGGTGGACCGCCTCGGGGTCGACCGTGCCACCGCCATCGCGGGCAAAGCCCATGACGAGGCCCATCAGGCCGCTGCCGTACGGCACGTTCTGGACGTCTTCGGGCGGATCGACTTCCTGGTGAACAACGCCGGCACCAATCCGGTCTACGGTCCGCTCGCCGAACTCGATCTCTCCGTGGTGCGCAAGGTGTATGAGACGAATGTGATCTCCGCACTCGGCTTCGCCCAACAGACGTACCGCGCATGGCAGAAGGAGAACGGCGGCGCGATCGTGAACATCGCATCCGTAGCCGGACTCGCCCCTTCCCCATTCCTCGGCGCCTATGGCATGAGCAAGGCGGCGATGGTCAACCTCACCCTTCAGCTGGCCCATGAGTTCGCCCCTGGCGTGCGGGTCAACGCGATTGCCCCCGCGGTGGTCAAGACCCAATTCGCGCGGGCGCTATTCGAGGGCCGTGAGGACGAGGCGGCGGCCGCCTACCCGCTGGGGCGCCTCGGTGCGCCCGCGGACATCGGCGCGGCGGCTGCCTTTCTCACTTCGGAGCAATCCGACTGGGTCACGGGACAGACATTGGTCGTCGACGGGGGTATCTTCCTCAAAGCAGGTTTGCATTGAGCTAGCTGCGCCTTTTGTTACGCGTTGAGTCAAGTGCCCTGCCCCTGCGCCCCCGGGTCGAACCGACAGGGCACTGCGGTATGGTCGGCCGACCCACGGCCGAACGAGGAGCGTGCACGTGTTCTACCGGACCTGTCTGCAGTCCACTGCAGCCCTAGCGTCCATATCCCTGCTCGCGGGATGCGGCCTGTTCTCCGATGCTGAAGGCGGCGGCGATCAGAAGATCACGGTCGGCACGACGAGCGAGCCCACCACCCTCGATCCGGCAGCCGCCTGGGATGGTTCATGGGAGTTGTATCGCAATGTCTTTCAAACCCTGCTGAGTTTCCCGACGGGTAGCACGCTGCCGCAACCCGACGCGGCACAGCGTTGCGAGTTCGCGGACACCAAGGTTTACGAATGCACGTTGAAGCCGGGGCTCTTGTTCTCCAATGGCGAGAAGCTCAACGCGGAAGCGGTGAAGCACTCCATCACGCGAGTGCAGCACATCTCTGCCACGAACGGCCCCAGTAAACTGCTCACGTCGCTGGGGAGTGTGCAGACCGACGGGGAACTCAAGGTCAAATTCTTCCTCAAGGCGCCCGACGCCACCTTCCCCTTCGTCCTCGCCACTCCGGCCACTGCCTTGGTGGCGCCCAACGAGTACCCGGCCACCCGACTGCGCAACGACGGTCGCGTGACGGGCTCCGGGCCCTACAAGTTGAGCTCCTACACCAAGGGCGACAAGGCCGAGCTCGTCAAGAACGGCAGCTACCGGGGTTTCGCCCGGATGAAGAACGACGCCGTCACGATCCGCTACTTCCGTGACTCCGGCATCATGATCGGAGCGCTCAAGCGGAAGAAGATCGACGCCACCTTCCGGGGGCTCACCGCGACGGACGTGGCCGACCTCCAGCAGACGAAGCTGCCGCAGAACAAGAACCTCCAGGTCATCGAGACGGTCGGTGCGGACATCCGCTACCTCGTCTTCAACCCCAGGGACCCGATGGCCGGCAAGGCGTCGGTGCGCAAGGCGATCGCTCAGATCATCGATCGCGGGGCCCTCATCTCCAAGGTCTACAAGGGCACGGCCGAGCCCCTGTACTCGATGATTCCCCGAGGCATCACCGGTCACTCCACCCAGTTCTTCGACGTCTACGGCGAGCCGAACCCCGCCAAGGCCAAGCGGATCCTGGAGAAGGACGGAATCACCGAGCCGGTGAAGCTGACCCTCTGGTACACCACCGACCGCTACGGCGCCGGCACGGGCATCGAGTTCAACGCGATCAAGGAGCAGTTGGAAGCCTCGGGACTGTTCGAGATCACGGTCAAGGGCAAGCCGGAGGCCGAGTTCCAGAAGGGCTACCAGAGCGGCGCGTACCCGGTGTTCGGGCGCGGCTGGTTCCCCGACTTCCCGGACCCGGACAACTTCATCGCGCCGTTCGTTGGGGAGCAGAACGTCCTGTCGACCCCCTACTCCAACGACGAGATCACCAAGGAACTGCTGCCGCAGTCCCGCAGCGAGACCGATCGCGGTGCCGTGACCGCGTACTTCGAGGACATCCAGAAGATCCTCGCCAACGATGTGCGGCTGCTGCCGCTGTGGCAGGGCAAGGTCTACATCGCCGCCAACAAGGAGGTCGGCGGGGGCGAGCGCGCGGTCGACCCGCAGGCGATCATGCAGATGTGGGAGCTCTACCGCAAGGCGAGCTGGTAGTACGGGGTGCAAGCTCCGCTCACGGGAGTGGCGACCGGGGGGTTCGCCGCGCCCGTGAGCGGTTTCTCGTCGAGTCCGTGAGCGGGCGACGGCGAAACCGGGCGGCCATCGGGACCGTAGCGGGACCCGTATCGGTCGTGGGTGCCCTGTCTCGGGGCGGCCGTTGTCAGTGGCGCCCGGTAGGTTCTGTGGTCAGTAACTGATCACTCTCCGGAGGTTCTTGACGTGACCGACACCGACATGCTGCCCGAGTCCTGGCGCGGCGTCCTCGGCGAAGAACTGGCCCAGCCGTACTTCAAGGAGCTGACCGAGTTCGTCGAGGAAGAGCGGGCGAAGGGTCCCGTCTATCCGCCGCGGGAGGAGGTCTTCGCGGCCCTCGACGCCACTCCCTACGACCGGGTCAAGGTGCTCATCCTCGGCCAGGACCCGTACCACGGTGAAGGTCAGGGGCACGGGCTCTGCTTCTCGGTGCGGCCCGGTGTGAAGACCCCTCCCTCCCTCCGGAACATCTACAAGGAGATGCAGTCCGAGTTGGGTCTGCCGATTCCGGACAACGGCTATCTGATGCCGTGGGCCCAGCAGGGCGTCCTGCTGTTGAACGCGGTGCTGACGGTCCGGTCGGGCGAGGCGAACTCCCACAAGGGCAAGGGGTGGGAGAAGGTGACGGACGCCGTGATCCGCGCGGTCGCCTCGCGTCCCGACCCGGCCGTCTTCGTGCTCTGGGGCAACTACGCACAGAAGAAGCTCCCCCTGATCGACGAATCCCGCCATGTCGTGGTCAAGGGCGCCCACCCTTCCCCGCTCTCCGCGAAGAAGTTCTTCGGCTCGCAGCCCTTCACCCAGATCAACGAGGCTGTCGCCGCGCAGGGGCACGAGCCGATCGACTGGCGCATTCCGAACCTGGGCTGAGCGGGGCCATCGGTTCGGCGGGCCCTGTGGCAGCCGGCTGATGGAACGCGCTCTCGTGACGAGCCTGTGGGGGTTTGCCCACAGGGGGGATTAACGTCGGCAGCGTGTGGTCGTGGGGCGAAGGGAACGGGTGCACGCCCGGGACAGCCTCCGAGCGCACGCTGCTGTGCGTTGTGCCCTGGCGTGGAGAATGTGGGAGGCCGCAGTGATGGAGCAGCAGGAAGCGGGTTGGGATCCCGTACTGACCCGGATCGGGCAGGCGGTCATGTTGCTCCACGGCGGTGACCGCGAGGAGGCCCGCAATCGGTTCGGTGCGTTGTGGTCCGAGATCGGGGAGCGCGGCGAGGCACTGCACCGCTGCACCCTCGCCCACTACATGGCCGACACCCAGGACGACCCCGGTGACGAGTTGGCGTGGGATCTCAGGGCACTGGCGGCTGCCGAGGGCGAAGACGGGCACGGGGACCGACAGAAGTCGCTCCGGGCCCTGCGGGCGCTGTTCCCGTCGCTCCACCTCAATCTCGCATCGGACTATCTGAAGCTCCAGCACCTGGAGGCCGCCCGGACCCATCTCGATCGGGCGCGTGAGTCGGCTCGTCATCTTCAGGACGACGGCTACGGCCATCGGATGCGCACCGCCGTTGCACGGTTGGAACGCTCGCTGCGCGAGGTGTGACCGTTGCGGACGGTCCCGGGCTGCGACGGCCTCGGGCGACGGCACGGGATGGGTGACCGGTGTGCTGGCTCATGAACCAGGCAAGCCGTTGCGGTGCCACTCGCGGCAGATCCGTCCGATGGCGCCGTCCGGTCCCAGACCGCCGTACTGCGCGCTCATGGCACACAGATCACCGATGGTGGTGGGCCGCGGAGTCGGCGAGTGGCGGACGGGCGGGGGCGTCGGGCGCGGTGGCACGGTCCGCCGTGGAGCGGGTGGGCGGCCGTGTCGGGGAGGTGTGTCGTCGGTTCGTGGGACACGGCTGCGTGTGGGAGGAGGCGGAGAGGGGCGGGATACGGGGTCGGCAGGCACTCGTTCCAGCGCCTCACGGGCCGGCCCCTGCACGATGTGCGGCGTCACCACCGGAGTGTGTCGCTCGACGGGGAGCGGGCGCTGGGGGCGGGGCTCGGACGGTACGGTCACACAGCCGGAGAGGACCAGGCCGGACAGGGCCCAGGCCATTGCGGTCAGCCGATTCTTGGCAGGAGCGGTCACCCGGTCAACTCTGGCTGGCAGCAGATGCGTTCAGAGGCAGGATGCGCACACTATGGCCCGCACGGATGACACCGCTCGACCAGCCGTCGCAATCGTCCGCGGTGCTCGGGCAGGTTTGGACACGCATCGCCCGTCCCGTGGGGGAGCGCGTGGGAGTCGCGGGTCGTGGCGGTGTTTCCCATCGCGGGGTCGTCAAGGAAGTCACGACGGCCCGGCCCCGGGTCCGTACCCCATCCGTGAACGGACTCGCTCCGCTCGGATCCGTTGACTGATGGGGTGCGGACGTCGTCATCGCGCCCCCGCGGTCAGGAGCGGCCGAGCATTCCGTGCAGCAACTCCGTCAGACCTCTGCGTACGGTCTCGTGGTCCGGGGGCGCGACATGGTCGGCCCCGGCCGCGCAGGTGAACAGGAGCCCTTCGCACCAGGCGATCAGGGATCGGGTGTGCCATTCGGGGTGTGCGGACCCGGCTGCCGCCATCAGGGCGTGCAGCGGTTCTCGAAAGCTCCGGCCCGCCGTGTCGTAGGCCGTGCGCAGCTCCGGTCTGCGCGTGGCCTCCAGGGCGAGTTCGTACCGTGCGATCACGAGCCCGGGGTGCTCGCTCAGCGAGCGGTGCACGGCGAGGGCCAGGGCGTCCGCGAGGGCTGCCGTGCCGTCGTGCGGCCCCGGCATCTCCTCGATGGCGAGGATCGATGCCTCGCGGTGCATCAGCCTGGTGACCACGGCTTTCAACAGCGTCTGCCGGGTGCGGAAGAGGTTCGACGTGGAGCCCTGGGGCAGTCCGGCCGCTTCGTCCACGGCGCGGTGCGTCAGCCCGCGCATCCCACGCTCGGCCAGGACGTCCAGGGCCGTATCGGTGATCAGCTCGGCTCGGGAGCCCTGGGGGACGGTGCGTTCTGCCATGGACCCAACCTACCCCTCCCGAACTACGGGTGTAGTACGCTCCAGGAGTCACTACAGATGTAGTTAGGTGAGGGGAAGGCATGTCCGTTCCGGCTCGGCCCGCAACACCCCGCGTCATCGTCATCGGCAGCGGCATCGGCGGACTCACCGCCGCCGTCGCCCTGCACCAGAGCGGTTGGCACACCACGGTCCTCGAACGCGCCGACAGCCTGGAACCCGTGGGTGCGGGCATCAGCCTCGCCCCCAACGGCCAGCGGGCGCTCGACGTCATCGGTCTGGGCGACGAGATCCGCGAACTCGCCGCCTGGCAGGGCGGTGGCGGACTGCGCAACCCGACGGGCCGATGGCTCAACCGCGTGGACAGCACGGCGTTCGCCGAACGCTTCGGCGGCCCGCTCGTCGTACTGCACCGCGCCACACTGGTCGACCTCATCGCGGCCCGGCTGCCCGCGGACACCGTACGGACCGCGAGTCCCGGCGAGTTGATCGACCCGGGCGTCCCCGGCGGTCGGCCGGCCGTCGTCCGCGTCGGCGACGACCAACTCGAAGCCGACCTCGTCGTCGCCTCCGACGGCATCCACTCGGCTGCGCGTCGCACGCTCTTCCCCACTCACCCCGGCCCGACCTACTCCGGCTTCACCACCTGGCGGATGCTCGTCCCACCCCTGGAACGGCCCCAAGAACCGCACGAGACCTGGGGACCCGGGATGCTCTGGGGCACCCAGCCGCTCAGGAACGGGTCCCTCTACGCCTACGCGGCAGCCCTGGCGCCGCGCGGAGAACGCGCCGATGACGAACGCGCCGAACTGCTGCGCCGCTTCGGCAGTTGGCACGAGCCCGTACCCCAGATCATCGACGCCGCCGCACCGGACGGGGTGCTGCGCAACGACGTCCACCACCTCATCGACCCGTTGCCCACCTTCCACCGCGGCCGAACCGCGCTGCTCGGAGACGCAGCCCACGCCATGACACCGATGCTGGGCCAAGGCGGCAACCAGGCCGTCGAGGACGCCGTGGTCCTCGCCCACCACCTGACGCCCGGCCATGACCTCGGTGCCGGACTCGCCGCGTACAGCGCCGATCGCCAACCCCGCACCCATGCCGTCGTCCGCGCGGCTGCCCGGGTCGCCCGATGGCAGTCCCTGTCCAGTGCCCCGGCCGTCGCCCTGCGCGAGACGCTGTTGGGTCTGGTCGCTCGCCTCGGCCCACGGGTCGCCCTGCGGGCGGGCGACGGGATCATCGACTGGCGGCCACCGCAGCGCACGTATGCTGACCGGGCATCGCACGGCTGACGGACCCGGTGGTGCACCAGTCGCCCGAGCGAACCGGTCCGGCCCGACGAGCGCGCCATGGCGCCGGAGCCGACCCGTGGTCCCGGAGCGCTCACGACACGGGCGCCGCACGGGCGGGCACCAGGACAGGCCCTAGGGAGGAATCTGTGAAGATCGGTTGCATCGGCCTCGGAGACATTGCGCAGAAGGCGTACCTGCCCGTGTTCGGAGCACTGCCCGGGATCGAACTGCACCTCCAGACGCGCACCCCCGCCACCCTCGCCCGAACGGCCGATGCGTACCGCATCCCCGCCGCGCAACAGCACACCACGTTGGAATCCCTGCTCGCCCAGGACCTGGACGCCGCCTTCGTCCACGCACCCACCGCAGCGCACGCGCAGATCGCCGACGCCCTGATCGAGGCGGGCGTGCCGACGTTCGTCGACAAGCCGCTCGCCAATGAACTGGCCGAGGCGCGTCGACTGGTGGAGCGCGCCGAAGAGCGCCGGGTCAGCCTTGCCGTCGGCTTCAACCGCCGCTTCGCACCCTCCTACGCGCAATGCCTGGAACACCCCCGCGATCTGATCCTGCTCCAGAAGAACCGCATCGGGCTCGCCGAAGTCCCGCGCACCTTCGTCTACGACGACTTCATCCACGTCGTCGACACCCTGCGCTTCCTCGCCCCGGGGCCGATCGAGCACACGGACGTACGCGCCCGTCTGATCGGCGATCACCTCCACCACGTCGTGCTCCAACTGTCCGGTGACGGCTTCACCGCGATCGGCACGATGAACCACCGCAGCGGCTCCACCGAGGAGGTCTTGGAGATCGCCGGCCAGGACAGCAAGCGTGAAGTCCGCAACCTGGCCGAGGTCGTCGACCACAAGGGCCAGCCCAGCGTCCGGCGTCGGGGCGACTGGGTGCCGGTCGCCAGACAACGGGGCATCGAACAGTCGGTACTCGTCTTCCTCGAAGTGGTACGCGCCGGGAAGGTCCTCAGTGCCCGGGACGCCCTGCTGACCCATGAGTTGTGCGAGCAGATCGTGTTGCGGGCGACGGGGCAGGCCGTCTGATCCGGCGCACCCCTTCCCGTGCGCCGAGGACCAACAGTACGGCGCCGGCACCCTGGACGGCCCAGTCGCCGAACCGGACGAATCCGGTCGTTCCTCGGGCCAGGGGGACTTCGTAGACGGCGGCGGCGCTGGTGCCGGTGGGCAACTGACGGCCCACACGGGCGCCATCGGCACCGAAGACCGCGCTGACACCGGTCAGCGTGGCGTGCACCATCGGTCGACCGTTCTCCGCCGCCCTCAACGCCGCCAACGACGCATGTTGCTCGGGAGCCCAACTGCCCTGGAACGACGAGGTCGACGACTGGGCGACCAAGAGCCGAGCACCGTCCCGGGTCAAGCGTCTGCTCATGTCGGGGAAGGCCGACTCGAAGCAGACGAGCGGGCCGATACGAGTACCGGAGCGGGCCGGTGTGCCGCCTCCGGCCACCTCCATCACCACGGCACGGGTGCCGCGCACGCGATCCTCCCCGGCCGCCCTGCCCACGGACGTCGCCCAGCCCAGCAGCTCCCGGGCCGGAACGTACTCCCCGAACGGGACGAGCCGCATCTTGTCGTAGCGGTCCCCGGTCAGTCCCGCGGGCCCCACCAGCACGGAACTCTTGTAGATGCCACCCCCGCCTCCACCGTCGGTGCGCCGGGCATCCACATTGACCAGCACCTCCGCCCCGACGGCCCGGGAGAGCGCCGCCAGCCGGGCCGTGAGGTCCGGTCGTTCGCGAAGATCGGCACCCACACTGCTCTCGCCCCAGACCACCAGGTCGAGCCGCTGTCCCACCAGCTCACGGGTCAGTTCCTCACCCCGGGCGAAGCGCCGCTCCGCACCCTCGTCGCCCGTCCCGTCGAACACCCCCGGCTGCACGATCGCCACCCGTATCAGCCCCGACGCCGCGGGCCGGGGCGCAGCGAATCCGACGGCGGTGATCATGAGCGCACCGACCAGGGCACCGGTGAGCACGGCGGCTCGGGTGGCGGGTACCGCGATCAACAGGGCGATCGTCGTGTTCACCGCCACGACGAGCAGGGTCACCAACCACACCCCGCCGACGGACGCGATCCGCAGTGCGGGGGCGACCTCGAACTGGCTTGCGCCGAGCAGTCCCCACGGGCCGCCGAGCCCCTCCCAGGACCGGACGAGTTCGATCATCAGCCAGCCGGAGGGCACGACCACCAGCGCAGCGACGGCCCTGCCCGGCGAGGGGCTGCCGCGCAACCAGGAGCGGACCAGCCAGCCCCAGGGAGCCCACAACAGACCCAGCAGCGCCCCGAGCACCACCATGAACACATGGAGGCTTGGCACCAGCCAGTGATGGACGGCAATCACCAAACCCACGCCACCGAGCCAGCCCTCGACCGCCGCCTGCCGACCGGTGGGCGCCGACCGCAACAACAGCAGCCATGGCACGAGCGCCAGATACGCGAACCACCACCAGGCGGGCTCCGGGAAGGCCAGCGCGGGCAGGGCACCGGCCACGAGCGCCAGCCCCTTGCGGTGGCGCACTGCGGTGAACCATCCGGAAACCGTCCCCCCGGGCCGTCCCGCATCAGGACGGTCGGCCGCAATCCGCATGGCGCGCCTCCTCGTCCTACCGCCCAGGGCCTGAGCAGCGCCCCTTCCAGTGTGTGCGCCATCGGGAACCGGATCAACACGGCGTCCCCGCTGCCGCCTGTCCCCGCCCGAGCGTTTTCGGTCCATCGCGCCGACCGTGGAGCACGGTCCCGGCATCTCAGCGTCGCCACCGCCTTCCTCATCGGCGCCGCCGCACAACTCGCCAAGATGATCGACGGCGGCCCCGCGCACTCCGTCGTTGCCATGAACAAGGCGGAACTCGTCGGCTGATCATCCGACCGCGGACGACGCTGCGATCAACCGTGCTCGGCACGGCCCGAACCGGACCGGCCGGGCACGGCGAACACCTCCGGAGGGCAGCGTCCCCCGTCCGAAGGTCTGAGGGCTCAGGTCCCGGAGGGGACCCCCGCATCGCTGCGCCACTTCTCCCGCATCACCACCCGGGTGAGTCGCCATCCGCCGTCGGTACGGATGACCCCGAAGCTGTAGCGACCACCGGAGACATAGCCCCCGCCGCCGTCCCCGCGTACCGGATGGACGTAGTCGGCCTGCACCTCGCCGTCGTCGCCGAAGTAGCCGCCGAGGTCCTGGAGCCGTAGCAGACGGTTGACGACGAGGTGCTGTCGTACGGGCAGGGTCCCCAGGGTCCCGGCCATCCAGTCGGCGACCTCGGCCGCCGATCCCTCGATCCCCCCGGCACTGCGGTAGTCGGCCCGCCCCCCGGGGGCGAACAGTTCTCGGAACGCGCTCCAGTCCGCATCGTCCACGGCCACCGCGTAGCGAGTCACCAGCTCGTCGATGGCCAGCCGGTCCATTACCGTTGCGAGATCCACGCGCTGCGTCATCGGCTCAGTGTCGGGCAGTCGCGGCCCGACGCCAAGGGCCGTGCGGGTACGTCCTACGCCGACACCCGGACGCCGGGCCGCTGCGCAGGCACCTGGAGCTACCGCTTGATGGCGCGCAGGACCACGAACTTGGGGTCGCTCGCCATGACCTCGCAATTGCCGAAGAGGCGCCCCAGTCGTACGTGATATCCGAGGTGTCGATTGCCGACCACCCACAGTTCACCGCCCGGGCGCAGGGCCCTGCGGGCATCGCCGAACATCCGACGGGCCGTGGTGTCCGTGGTCGCCCGGTGGGAGTGGAAGGGCGGATTGTTCAGTACGAGGTCGATGCTCCCGGTCGCCAGTCGGGACAGGGAGTCGCCGACCAGGAACTCCGCTGTTCTGTCGGCGGGCACGTTCTCGTGGAAGGTGGCCTCGGCCGAGGCGACGGCCGCGTACGACTCGTCGACGAAGGTGACCTCGGCCTCGGGGTTCGCCAAGGCCACGGCGGTGCCGACCACCCCGTTGCCGCAGCCGAGGTCCACCACGTGCTCGGCTCCGCGGTGCCGGGGCAGATGGCGCAGGAAGAACCGGGTGCCGATGTCGAGGCGATCGGCGCAGAAGACGCCCGCGTGATTGGTCACGGTCCGGCCGGCCAACACCCCTGCATCGGCCGGCAGCGCATGGCGCAGTGGCCAGGGGTTGGCAGCGGGACGCAGTTCCGGATCGGGTGTGCAGAAGATCAAGCGGGCCTTCTTGACCGCGAGCGAGGTCTTCGTCGGGCCGATGATCCGCTCGAACAGCCGCAGCGTCGACGTGTGGATCTCGCTGACCATTCCCGTACCGATGACGACGGTTCCGGCGTGCACGGCCGGTGCCAAGCGGTGCAACTGGTCCTCCAGCAGCGCCAGGCTCTTGGGAACGCGCACCAACAGCACGTCGATGCGCTCCGGCACGGTGTCCCGACTGGACAGCAGTTCCACCGCCGAGGAGTCGATGCCGTTGCGGACCAGATTGGCCAGGGTGGCCTGCCGACCGAGGAAGGAATCGCTGATCTGCACCGGGGCGGTCGGGGCGGGCCCTGCGGCGAGGGCCACGGCCAGGGCGCCCCAGCGATCACCGACCACCACCGGTCGGGACGGTTCGCTGGGGATCGACCCGCCCTCCTGGAGATGTCGCAGCAGGTACTCGTCGGCGGCGTCCCAGGCGCGGAGGGTGTCGCGGGGGTCCTCGGGGAAACGGGCGAGGGAAACATCGCCCCATGACGTGGTCAGACGGTTCATCGTGCAGCCAGGCTAGCCCAGGGCGACGGCGACGGATGCGTCCCGCGATCCGGTCGGTCGGAGGACGGCGCCTCCGTGGTGAGGAGCCCGACGGGGGTCGGGCTCCCGACTCACTGTGCCGTAGTGATCGTGCGGTGGGCTGTGATGCTCAGGCCGCGTGCTCGACGCGCTCCAGCGCAGCAGCCGCCCACTTCAGTACCAGTGCCTCGTACTCCGGACGCCTGGCGTCGGGCAGCTGCCCATCGGCCCACAGCTCGCGAATGCGCGAGTTGAGTTCGGCGGCGGACAAAGCAGTCTCTGGCTCGTGTGGAAGGGGGGACATGGGAACAGATTACGGCCTCCGCAGCCGAACGGCTCCCACGTTGCGGCTGCTTTCAGCCGCCCGAATCGCCCGCATGTGGGCTTGGGCCACCCGTCCCCACCAGGATGAACAGGGCGATTGCCGGAAACACGCGGGAGATCACGAACGGCATGAAGCTTTTCGTAGTGACGAACCTCATGAACAGGGCCCTGTGGCCTTGCTCACTGTGGTCTGCTCCTTCGCCGTGATCCGGTCCATTGGATAAACAGTGGGTAAATCGGAGCGGGAATTATCCGCGGGAGTGCACATCCGCCCTTTCCGACGCTCCGTAGCCATTTCCTGAAGCGCACTTCCACGGCCGTGCCCGCCGTGGACCGTGCCCGCCGTGGACCGTGACACCTCAAGCCGTGACACCGAGGGCCGACCCGTCCGAGCGCAGCGCCCGACCCCGAGGAGTCCAAAAAACCTTGGACGGTGATGTCGAGAACACGTGGCGGGCTCCGTCCCCGCTGTGAACGCGATCAGAATGGGTCGCCTCAGCACCGAGGAGAACATCATGGCCAAGTACCTGCTGCTCAAGCACTACCGCGGCGCCCCGGCTCCGGTGAACGACGTACCCATGGACCGGTGGACGCCCCAGGAGATCTCGGCCCACGTGCAGTACATGAACGACTTCGCGGCCCGGCTGGAGCGGTCCGGCGAGTTCGTCGACGGCCAGGCGCTCGCCCCCGAGGGGACGTTCGTCCGGTACGACGGTGAGGGCCGCCCTCCGATCACCGACGGCCCGTTCGCCGAGACCAAGGACCTCATCGCCGGCTGGATGGTGATCGACGTCGACAGCTACGAACGCGCCGTCGAACTGGCCGGGGAACTGTCCGCGGCCCCCGGGGCGGGCGGGAAGCCGATCCACGAGTGGCTTGAGGTGCGCCCGTTCCTGGCCGCGCCGCCCACCATCACGGACTGACCTCGGATGGACGAGGCCCTGCTGAGAAGCCTCACCCCGAGCGTGCTCGCCATCCTCGTCCGCCGCGGAGCCGACTTCGCGGCGGCCGAGGATGCCGTACAGGACGCCCTGGTCGAGGCGATGCGCGTCTGGCCGGACGGACCTCCGCAAGAGCCGAAGGGCTGGCTGGTCACCGTCGCCTGGCGCAAGTTCCTCGACGCCACCCGGGCGGACACGGCCCGGCGCCGGCGGGAGGAACGAGTCGAGGAGGAACCGGCACCCCTCCCCGCACCCGCGGTGGACGACACGCTCCATCTCTACTTCCTGTGCGCACACCCGGCGCTGACCCCCTCCTCCGCGGTGGCGCTCACCCTGCGCGCCGTCGGAGGGCTGACCACCCGCCAGATCGCGCGGGCGTACCTGGTGCCCGAGGCGACGATGGCCCAGCGCATCAGTCGGGCCAAGCGCACCGTCTCCGGCGTGCGCTTCGACCGGCCCGGCGACGTCGCCACCGTGCTGCGCGTCCTCTACTTGGTCTTCAACGAGGGCTACTCGGGAGACGTCGACCTCGCCGCCGAGGCCATCCGGCTCACCCGGCAGCTCGCGGCCTCGATCGACCACCCCGAGGTGGCCGGGCTGCTCGCCCTGATGCTGCTCCACCACGCCCGGCGCGCGGCCCGGTCAGCGCCCGACGGCAGTCTGGTGCCGCTCGCCGAGCAGGACCGCGGTCGATGGGACACCGGGATGATCGCCGAAGGCATCGGGATCCTGACGGCGGCACTCGCCCGTGACCGATTGGGCGAGTTCCAGGCACAGGCTGCCGTCGCAGCACTCCACGCCGATGCGCCCACCGCCGGGGAGACCGACTGGGTGCAGATCGTCGAGTGGTACGACGAACTCGTGCGCCTGACCGACAGCCCGGTCGTCCGGCTCAACCGTGCGGTCGCCGTCGGTGAGGCCGAGGGGCCGCGCGCCGGACTGGCGGCACTTGCGGTGCTGGACGACTCGCTGCCCCGCCACGCCGCAGTGGCCGCGTACCTCCACGAGCGCGACGGCGATCCGGTGACGGCGGCACGGCTGTACGCCGAGGCGGCCCGCAAGGCGCCCAACCTCGCCGAGCGCGACCATCTGACGCGGCAGGCCGCCCGGCTCAACGCGCTGCGCCCTTATACCCAGGGGGAAGCCGTGTGACACCCCGGTACGGCCCTTTTCTCTCCACAGGACTCCATGGGACTCGACGGGAGTTCACGCAATCCGCTGCGAATCGGCGGGAGCGTAGGCGGGACTCCTGGCGACCCGATGGGAGGGAAATGGGTGACGATCAAGTCGCGGTGGCTGGGAAGCCATCCTGCAGAGAGCGACCCGGTGTTTTGGATCTCCTCTCCACGAGGGGCTTTCAGCCGCCGGACTCGCCCGCGTGCGGGCTCAACGCACCCGTTCCCACCAGGATGAACAGGGTGATTCCCAGCAGGACGCGATAGATCACAAAGGGCATGAAGCTCTTCGTGGTGATGAACCGCATGAACCATGCGATCACCGCATAGCCCACCCCGAAGGCGACGACCGTTGCGAAGAGGGTGGGGCCCCACGACACATGGCCCTCGCCCGCGTCCTTGAGTTCGTACGCACCCGAGGCCAGGACGGCGGGGATCGCGAGCAGGAAGGAGTACCGGGCCGCGGCCTCGCGGGTGTACCCCATGAGGAGGCCGCCGCTGATCGTGGCGCCCGAGCGGGAGACACCGGGGATCAGGGCCATCGCCTGGCAGAACCCGTAGATCAGACCGTCCCTGACATTGAGTTCCCGCAGGGTCTTGCGCTGTTTGACGGCCCGGTGCCGGCCGCCGGCCTCGTCATGGGGTCGTTCGTCGCGGGCGGCGAGCCGATCGGCGAAGCCGAGCACGAGGCCCATCACGATCAGCGTGGTGGCGATGAGCCGTAGATCGCGGAAGGGGCCCTCGATCTGATCCTTCAGGGTGATTCCCAGCACGCCGATCGGAATCGATCCGATGATCACCAGCCAGCCCATTTGAGCATCGTGGTCCGCGCGCATTTCCTTGTTCCTGAGCGAGGCGAACCACGCCGTCACGATTCTGGCGATGTCTTCCCTGAAATAGATCAGGACGGCGGTTTCGGTACCGATCTGGGTGATCGCGGTGAAAGCGGCTCCCGGGTCCTTCCAGCCGGCGAAAGCCGCCGTCAACCGCAAATGCGCACTGGACGAGATGGGGAGGAATTCGGTCAGTCCCTGGACGAGTCCGAGGATGAGGGATTCAAACCACGACATGGAAAACAGAGCCACCCAAGAAAATGATCCCGATCATGCGTCGGACGGGGGAAGAGTAGCCCTCGGAGACGAACGAACAGTGAAGTGAACGGGAACGTTCGATGGGATCTCTTGTACGGGTGACCATCGGTCCGGGTGAGGCGTCGGAGCACCCGTCCGTTCCAGCTCACCCGTCCGCGCGGCTCGGCTGACGACCGAGCTCAACCGCGGCGCAGACCGTGGCGTTTGCGCCAGGCGACCGCCCCGGCGATCAGCCCGGTCACCACGATGAACCCCATGGCCACCAGGAAGGCCGGTGACGTCGGAGAAGAGGCCCGGCTTCCCGCGACCACGTACGCCGCCGTATTGGGGATGGACCCGAGGGCGGTGGCCAGCAGAAACGGTGTGTAACCCATGCGGGAGACGGCGGCGCAGTAGTTGGCCGCGGCGAACGGGATACCGGGGAAGAGCCGTATCGCCAGCATCGACCTAAATCCGTGTCTGCTCAGCTGGGAGTCCGCGGCCTGGAGCACCCGCCCGCGGAGCAGCGGCCTCAGCGCCTCCTGCCCCAGGAGCCGGCCCAGGGTGAAGGCGATCCCCGCACCCAGCACGGTTCCCGTCAGTGCCGACACCAGACCCAACTGGGATCCGAACAGCGCACCCGCCGCCAGATTGAGCAGCGGACGGGGCACGAAGGCCGCGGTGCACACCCCGTAGGCAACCGCGTACAGCACGACCGCCGCCGCGCCGCCCAACTGTGCCGGCCAACCGTCGGACAGCAGTCTCTGCGGCTCGTACAGCACCACCAGCGCACCGGCGGAGGCCAGCATGACCAGCAGCAGCGACAGCCGCGACCATGGGGAGAAGAGCACTCGCGCACAGCGGATCGCGAGTCCTGACGACGGGTGGGGGACGGGCTCGAACATCCGGGGAGACTAACCGACATCGTGATGAGATCGCCGTAACGTGTGCCTCATGACGCGCGGCCCAGCCACCCCAGCCGTCCCCGCGAGCCGGCTCGCCGACGAGGTACTGGGGCGAATCACCTCCCTCTATCCCCCGGCGGCGCAGCCGGACCGGGCGGCCGGAGCCAGTGCCTATATGAAGGGCGTCGCTCCCTTCCTCGGCATCCCCACGCCCGCTCGCCGGGTGCTGTCCCGGCAGGCGTTGGCAGGGCTCGCCCCGCCCGACGAGCGGGACTGCACGGCGATCGCCGTCCGGTGCTGGCGGCTTCCCGAGCGCGAGTACCACTACTTCGCGGTCGACTACCTGCGCCGGCACGTGGGCCGCTGCTCGTCCGGCTTCCTCCCCACCGTCCGTTGGCTGGTGACCACCGTCCCCTGGTGGGACACCGTCGATGCGCTCGCGGCCCACACCGTGGGACCCCTGGTCGCGGCCGACTCCGAGCTGAAGACGACCATGGACGAGTGGATCGAGGACGACGACCTGTGGGTGGCGCGCACGGCCCTGCTCCACCAACTGCGCTACAAGGAGGCCACCGACAGCGAGCAGCTCTTCCGCTACTGCCTCCGACGGGCCGACCATCCGGACTTCTTCATCCGCAAGGCGATCGGCTGGTGTCTGCGGGAGTACGCCAAGACCGACCCCGAGGCGGTCGGCGCGTTCGTCGCATCGGCGCGCGACCGGTTGTCCCCCCTGTCCGTGCGGGAAGCCCTGAAAAACCTGTGAGCCTTGCGTTCCTCCACCGCTGACCACTGACATCAGGACTCCTTCACACCTCCTTGCTCGCACACCACGGGCCCGTGCGCGGTCGGAGCGTCCACCAACCAGCCGGGATCGACCGACAATGCAGTGGCCTGTGCTCTGCCCCGAGCGCTGCGCATCGCTTCCGCCCCCCTGATCCAGTAGCCCTCGACGCCCCTGCGAGAGCGCCGTCGCATCGTCGAACCGTTCATTTGCCGCTGGTGGTGAGAGTCTGGGGGTCCTCATGGGGGAACGTCGCGTCGCCATTACCGGAATCGGTGTGGTCGCACCGGGAGGCACCGGTGCCAAGGCGTTCTGGGAGCGCATCGTCTCCGGGGTGCCCGCCACCCGGGGCATCACGGCCTTCGATCCGGGGCCCTTCCGCTCGCGGATCGCCGCCGAATGCGACTTCGACCCGCATCAGGCCGGGTTGACCGGGCCGGAGACCGAACGGTTCGACCGGGCCGCACAGATGCTGATGATCGCCACGCGGGAGGCGATGGCCGAGAGCGCACTGCTCATCGGCCCCGACGCGGCCCACCGGGTCGGTGTCAGCATCGGCAACGCGGTCGGGCTGACACAGCAGTTGGAGCACGAGTACCGCCGCCTCAGCGGCGACGGACAGCAGTGGGTCGTGGATCCGGCCCTGGCCTCACCCCATCTCTACGACTACTTCGTCCCAAGCTCGCTGTCGGCGGAGGTCGCCTGGGAGATCGGGGCCGAAGGCCCCAACTCCGTCGTCTCCGCCGGGTGCACCTCCGGCATCGACGCCATCGGACACGCCTGCGATCTGATCCGCGAAGGTGCTGCCGACGTCATGGTCGCGGGCGGCACCGATGCACCCATCGCACCCATCACCGTCGCCTGCTTCGACGCGATCAAGGCGACCTCGCCCCGCAACGACGAACCGTCCAGCGCATCCCGCCCGTTCGACCGGACCCGCAACGGCTTCGTCCTCGGGGAGGGCGCGGCCGTCCTGGTCCTGGAGTCGCTGGAGCACGCGCGCCGCCGTGGTGCGCACATCTACGCCGAGATCGCGGGACACGCCTCGCACGGCAACGCCCATCACATGACGGGACTGCGCCCCGACGGGCTGGAGATGGCCGGCGCCATCACCTCCGCACTCCACCGCGCCCGTCTCGACCCCACGGCCGTCGACTACGTCAACGCCCACGGCACCGCCACCCAGCAGAACGACCGGCACGAGACCGCGGCGTTCAAACGGAGCCTCGGGGAACACGCCCGCGCCGTGCCCATCAGCTCGATCAAGGCCGTCGTCGGACATTCGCTCGGAGCGATCGGTGCCATCGAGGTCGCCGCCTGCGCGCTCGCCCTGGAGCACGGAGTCGTACCGCCGACGGCGAACCTGCACCGACCCGACCCCCAGTTGGATCTGGACTACGTACCGCTGACCGCCCGCGAACAGCCGCTGGAGACGGTCCTGACCGTCGCCAGCGGGTTCGGCGGATTCCAGAGCGCCATGGTGCTCACCGACGCCGACAGGAGGGCCGCGTGACCACGGCCGTAGTGACCGGGACGGGAGTCATCGCCCCCAACGGGCTAGGAACCGAGGCGTTCTGGGCGGCGACCCTGAGCGGTCGGGACACCATCGAGCCCATCGCGGGGTACGACTCCACCGCCTTCGACTGCCGACTCGCCGGGCAGGTGAAGGACTTCGACGCCACCCAGCACCTGCCCAGCAGACTGATACCGCAGACCGACCGCATGACCCAGTTCGCACTCACCGCAGCCGACTGGGCGATCGCCGACAGCGCGATCGACACCGAGGGTATGTCACGCCTCGACCTCGGTGTGGTCACCGCGGCCGGAGCCGGCGGCTTTGACTTCGGCCAGCGGGAGTTGCAGAACCTCTGGGGCGAGGGACCGGACCACGTCAGCGCCTACATGTCGTTCGCCTGGTTCTACGCGGTCAACACCGGCCAGATCTCCATCCGCCACGATCTGCGCGGCCCGGCCGGCGTGCTCGTCGCCGAACAGGCGGGTGGCATCGACGCCATCGCCGGGGCGCGCCGGGCGATCCGCAACGGCTCCGCCATGATGCTCACCGGCGGCATGGAGTCCTCGCTCTGTCCGTACGGCATGGCCGCCCGCAATGCCGGGGGGCGGCTCTCCACCCGTGACGATCCGGGCCGCGCCTATCTCCCCTTCGACCCGGACGCCAGTGGGCAGGTGCCGGGGGAGGGGGGCGCGATCCTCGTGCTGGAGGACGCGGACCTCGCCCGTGAGCGTGGTGCCGCGGTCCACGGCGAGATCGTGGGCTACGGGACCGCCTTCGACCCGCCGCCAGGCTCCGGGCGCCCCGACAACCTCGGCCGTGCCATCCGTACCGCACTCCATGACGCGGAGCTCACCCCGGCCGACATCGACGTGGTCTTCGCCGACGCCGACGGCTCCCCCCAGCGGGACCGCGCCGAGGCGGCTGCGCTGACCGAGGTCTTCGGCCCCCGGGGCGTACCGGTCACCGCACCCAAGACCATGATCGGCCGACTGTGTTCCGGCGGCGCCCCGCTCGACGTGGTCCTTGCGCTGCTCGCGGTCCGCGACGGCGTCATCCCTCCGACCACCAAGGTCACCACCGACCACGACATCGACATCGTCCGCGACGAACCCCGGCCGTTCACCGGGGCCACCGCCCTGGTGCTGGCCCGTGGACACAACGGATTCAACAGCGCCCTGATCGTCACAGGGCGACGAAAGGACTCCCCATGAGCGAGCTTCGCGTGCCGAGCGAGCTGACCCTGCCCGAGCTGACCGACATCATGCGCGAGTGCGCCGGCGAGGACGAGGCGCTGACCTCCCACGAGGGGGACATCGGGGAGGTGGAACTCGAATTCCTGGGATACGACTCCCTGGCACTGATGGAGGCCGCGAGCCGCGTCAAGCGACAGTACGGGGTCGAACTCTCCGACGACGGCCTCGCACAGATCCGTACGCTCAACCAGTTCGTGACCGCCGTCAACGAGCGACTCGCCTCCGCCGCGGCGGGTCGGGCCGGCTGACGGTACGGCGATGGACGAACTCTTTCTCGCGGCGACCGGCAGTTGGCTGCCCCCGCGCGTGCCGATCGAGGAAGCGGTGGCCGACGGCCGGTGCCCCGCGCCCCTCGCCCGCACCACCGGCATGGTGTCGGTGGCCGTGGCGGGCGAGGAGTCCGCGCCCGAGATGGCCGTCCGCGCGGCGCGGCAAGCCCTGGAGCGCTCCGGCGCGGGGCCCGCCGACATCGACCTGGTGCTGCACGCCAGCTTCTTCTACCAGGGCCACGACCTCTGGGCGCCGGCCTCGTACGTCCAGCGGGAGACGGTCGGCAACCACTGCCCCGCGATGGAGGTCAAACAGGTCTCCAACGGCGGCATGGCCGCACTCGAACTGGCCTCCGCCTACCTCGCCGTCGACCCCGCGCGGACGGCCGCCCTCATCACCACGGGCGACAAGTTCTGCCCGCCCGGCTTCGACCGCTGGCGCAGCGATCCCGGCACGGTGTACGCCGACGGGGGCACCGCCCTGGTGCTCTCCCGCCGGGACGGCTTCGCCCGGCTGCGCAGCCTGGTCACCGTCTCCGCACCCGAATTGGAGGGGATGCACCGCGGCGACGACCCGTTCGGGCCGGTGCCGTTCAGCCACCGCCCCCAGGTCGACCTCGATGCCTGCAAACGCGCCTTCCTCGCCGAAGCGGGCTCCTCCTACGCGGTCGCCCGGGTGGGGTCCGCCCAGGACGCCGCGGTCAAGGGCGCCCTTGCCGCTGCCGAACTCGAACTCGGCGACATCGACCGCATCGCCCTGCCCCACCTCGGCCGAAGGCGGCTCCAGGCCGGCTACTTCGGTCGGTTCGACCTCGATCCCGAGCGCACCACCTGGCCGTGGAGCCGCCGGGTGGGCCACCTCGGCGCGGGGGACCCGATCGCAGGACTGGACCACCTCGTCGCCAGCGGTGCCCTCGACGCCGGGGACACCTGTCTGCTCGTCAGCGTCGGCGCCGGATTCAGCTGGTCCTGTGCCGTGATCGAACTACTGCGGCGCCCCGATTGGGCGGGTCGCGCATGAGAGGGGAATGGGGACGTTGGCAGCCAAGCGATCGACTGTGCTTCTCCTGCCGGGCCAGGGGTCACAACACCTCCGGATGGCCGCCGGCCTGTTCGGGACCGAGCCCGTGTTCACGACAGCCATGGACGAGGTCTTCACCGAACTGGGGGCGGAAGGGGACCGGCTCAGGGCGGACTGGCTCGCCGAACGGCCGGCCGTCGAACTCGACCACGTGACCCGCTCCCAACCCCTGCTGTTCGCCGTTGACCATGCGCTGGGCCGACTCGTGCTGAGTTGGGGCGTGCGGCCCGGTGCGGTGCTCGGGCACAGCATCGGCGAGTTGGCGGGGGCGGTGCTGGCGGGGGTGTTCGCCCTGTCCGACGCCGTCGCCCTGATGCGCGATCGCATCCGGTTGCTGCGCGACGGGCCGCCGGGCGGGATGCTCGCCGTGGCGGCGTCCCCACAGGAAGTGGCGCCCTTCCTCGGGGGCGATGTCGTCATCGGCGCCTACAACGCTCCCCGGCAGACCGTACTGGCCGGGTCGGACCCGGCGTTGGAGAAGACCGGGGCGGCACTGCTGGAAGCCGACTTCACCTGCCGGCGCATTCCATCGCTGAGCCCCTTCCACAGCCCCGCGCTCGCCCCCGCCGTCGAGGGCTCGGCTGCACTGATCGCCGCCCTCCCGGTCCGCGCTCCCCGGATCCCCCTCCACTCCTGTTACACGGCCCTTCCGCTGCGCCCCGAAGAGGCAGCGGACCCCGAGTACTGGGCCGCCCAGCCCGTCGCCCCCGTACGGTTCTGGCCCGCGTTGGACGCGTTGCTCGCCGATGGTGACGCCGTGCTGGTGGAGACCGGTCCGGGACAGGGGCTCGCCCAACTCGCCCGGCGTCATCCGGCCGTACGGTCGGGGCGCAGCGCGGTCGTGCCCCTGCTGCCGGCCCGTCCCGGGCCGCCCGAGCGGGACCGTGCGTCGGTGGCCGCCGCCCGGGAGGCCCTGATCGGGCTGGGAGCCGCCCCGGGGTCCGGCTAGGGCCCGGCCCCGGGGCCGCGCGTTACCTGCGTACCGTCGCCGTGACGTAGCGCACCGGGGTATCGATGGTCAGGGGCCCTTCGCCGTCCCGCATCGTGTCGAGGGCGGTGATCAGCCGTTCGCGCAGTCGTCGGCTCTCGTCCTCGGGCAGATGCGTCCACAGCAGTCTCATGCCCTGGGTGTGGGACCAGTCCACCCATGCCTCGCCCGAGGTCGCCGTCAGCTCCACCGGCTCATCGATGACCTCGACCTCGGTGAAGCCCGCGGTCTCCATCGTCCGTCGCAGGTCGGCGGGCCTGGAGAGCCAACTGTTGAAGCGGCGCTGTAGTGCCTCCGGTTGCCACTCCGGCGGCAGATTGGTCAGCAGGGAGCGCGGGATGAGGTCGGTGAACACCGGTGGCAGGAAGGGGAAGGTGTCGTCGGTGAAGACGGGACTGGTGAAGGCGATGCGCCCGCCGTCCCGCAGCAGTTCGGCATAGCGGGCGAGCGCCGCGGGGGCATCTGGCAGGAAGATCACGCTGTAGCTGCCCGTGATCAGGTCGAAGGAGCGGGCGGGCAGGTCAGGGCGCTCCCCGTCCATCACCCGCGCCTCCACCTGGCTCGTGCCCTGACGTGTGGCTTCCCGGCGGGCCTCCTCGACCATCGCCGGCGCGATGTCGATGCCCAGCACCGATCCTGAGGGCCCCACCTGTTCGGCCGCGGGGAAGAGCGCGGCGCCGCGTCCGCAGCCGATGTCCAGGACCCGCTCGCCGGGCGCAGGCTTCGCCCGCTCGATCAGTCGGCGCCCCATCGGGGTGAAGAACTCGACCCCCAGCCGGTCGTACTGCGCCGCCGCGTGGTCGAAGGCCCGGGTGACCGCCGCCTTGTAAGCAGAATCGTCCAGATTTTCCGCGTTGTCCGTTGTTACTCCCATGGGGGCAGCATGCAGTCGCCGTCTCGTACCGATGTCGCGCCCGCCTTGAGCACGCCTCGACGACCCTTACAGCCGGACCCCAAGAGTTGGACAGGGACCCTGCCTAGCGTGACGCCCGTACCGGACGGACGACGGGGGAAGGAACGGTGTTCACGTTGGGCGAGTTGACACGGCGCGGCGTACTGAGGGGCACGGCCGCTACCGGTGGTGCCGCTGCTCTGACCGGTCTGGGAACGCAGAGCGCACGGGCCACACCGTCCGCGAGGGCCTGTGCACCGGTCACGGGGCCGGTGACCGTGGGTCGCGCGGATCCCAGATTCATCAACCTCAACACCAGCTACAACAGCCGCTTCGCTCCCAACCCGGAGTCCTTCTGGCTGGTCTGGTCGGGCGACCAGGTGGTGGCGGCGGTCGACGAGGCCGTACGCACCGGCAAGCGGATCGCCGTCCGCAGCGGCGGCCACTGCTACGAGAACTTCGTCACCAGCGGCGACATCGCCGTCGTACTGGACATCTCACCGATGAACCGGGTCTCGTTCGACACCGAACACCAGGCGTTCTCGGTGGAGTCCGGCGCCACCCTCGGTGAGGTCTACAAGGCGCTCTACTACGGCTGGGGAGTCACCATTCCCGGTGGGAGTTGCCCCAGCGTCGGCGTCGGCGGACACATCGCCGGCGGCGGCTACGGCTCGCTCTCCCGTGAACACGGCATGGTCGTGGACCACCTCTACGGCGTCGAGGTCGTGGTCGTGGACCGATCGGGCAGGGCGCGCAGGGTCGTGGCCACCCGCCGACCCGACGACCCCAACCGCGACCTGTGGTGGGCCCACACCGGCGGAGGCGGCGGCAACTTCGGAGTGGTCCTGCGCTATCTGCTGCGCTCCCCGAACGTACGCAGCCGCAACCCCGCGATGCTGCTGCCCCGGCCGCCCGAGACCTCCATGGGCCGGACGCTCACTTGGCAGTGGGAGGGCATCACCGAGCAGGCGTTCACCACGCTCGTGCGCGACCACGGCCAATGGCACGAGCGGTATCCGCAGACCAAGGTGGGCAGCTCGCTCTCGCTGCCCCACCGCACCGCCGGAGAGTTCCAACTCCTCGTCGGAGCCGATGCCGAACGAGCCCAGGCGGACCGGCTGATGGACGACTTCATCAGGGTCGTCACCGCGAACGTCGGCGTCGCGCCCACAGTCGAACAGTCGGAACAGGCGTGGCTGCCGGAGACCCTGAACTCCCCGACCCACCCGGGCGGCACGCCCTTCAAGTCCAAGGCGAGCTTCCTGCGCAGACGGTGGACCGACCGCCAGATCGCCACCATCCACCAGTACCTGAGCGACGGCCACCGCTGGGGCGCGTCCGTCTACCTCAACTCCTTCGGAGGGAAGATCAACTCCGTCGCCCCCTCGGCGACCGCCTTCCCCCACCGGGACGCCCTCTTCAGCGTCTCCTACGACCTCTACTACGACGACCCCGCCAACACCGGCGAGTTGGAGTGGATGCGCCGCTTCTACCAGGAGGTGTTCGCCGACACCGGTGGCGTCCCTGCACCGAACGCCAACAACAGCGGCTGCTACATCAACTATCCGGACGCCGACCTCGCCGACCCCCGCTGGAACACCTCCAACGTCCCCTGGTCCACGCTCTACTACCGGGACAACTACCCGAGGCTCCAGCAGGCCAAGGCCCGCTGGGACCCGCGCGGCGTCTTCGGACACGCGCTCTCCGTCCGCCCGCCGTCCCGCTGATGGAGATCATCGGCACCGGATTCCTCGCCCGGCACCTCCGGCCGCTCGCCGACGCGCACCCACGGGTGACCGTCCTCGCGGCCGGGGTGCCGCGCCACCCCCTGCCGGACTCCGAACACCGCCGCGAGGAACAACTGGTCCGCGACACCCTGGAACACTGCCGCACCCGAGACCGGACCCTGGTCTTCTTCTCCACCGTCAGCATGTACGGATCGCCCGGCTGCCGGGGCCGGGAGGACGAACCCGTCGTCCCCGCCCTGCCCTACGGACAGCACAAACTCGACCTGGAGAAGCTGGTCCGGGACTCGGGAGTACGCCATCTCGTGCTCCGACTCGGCTATGTGATGGGGCCGGGCGAGCCCGAGTACCGGCTGCTGCCCGTACTCATCCGCCAACTCCGCGCAGGCCGCATCACCGTCCAGCGCGGCGCCCGCCGCGACATGCTGCACGTGGACGAGTTCGTCGCCGCATTGGACCTGCTGCTCACCGCGGGCGCGTTCGACGAGGTGATCAACCTGGCCTCCGGGGACTGCGCCGACATCAGCGATGTCATCGACCATCTGGAACTGCGCCTGGGACTGGGCGCCGAACGCGGACTCGCCGGCCACACCGTCTCGCACTGCCCCTCGGTGGACAAGCTCCACCGGATCGTGCCCGAAGTGGCCGCACTGGGCTTCGGGCCGGGCTACTTCCGTACCGCCATCGACCGGTATCTCGCGACGGCCGACCGCGCGGATCCATGACACCGAGGAGAACGACACCATGCCCCCTCACGTCGTCAGCCGTCCGCCCCTCTGTGACCTCGGCGCGCCGATCACATCCGAGGGCGCCCGACTGCTGGAGATCATCGGACGCCATCTGCCGCGCATCGCCGACGGGGCCGCCGAGCACGACCGTGCCGGGACCTTCCCCAAGGACACGTTCCGTGCGCTGCGGGACGACGGAGTCCTCGCCGCGACCGTGCCCGTCAAGTTCGGCGGGCTCGGCGTCAGCAGTGTCCACGACGTCTGTCTGGCCATCATGCGGATCGCCGAGGCCGACGCCTCCACCGCGCTCTCCCTGCACATGCAGCTCTGCCGGGGCATCACCATGTCCTACGAGCGCGAGCACTCCACCCCGTCCGGGCAGGCGCTCGCGGAGCGGATCCTCACCCTGATGGGCACCGGTGACGCGGTGGTCAGCGGCGCCCTGAAGGACGGTCGCCGGACCACCGAACTGCGCCCCTCCGCCCAGGGCGGCTGGCTGCTCACCGGTGCCAAGATCCTCGTCAGCATGGCGCCCGTGGCCACGCACTTCGTGGTCGCGGCCCCCACCCGCCCCGATACCGGACCGGATCGACTCGCCGCCGCCTTCCTCTCCGCAGACACCGCGGGACTGAGCGTGCCGGACGACTGGGACGGCATGGGGATGCGGGCCTCGGCCAGCTCCTCGGTCGTCTTCGACGACTGTCCCGTCCCCGACGAGGACCTCTTCCTGCGCGGCCCGGTCGGCGAGGTCAACCACGCGGCCTTCGCCGGCCAGACGGTCAGCTCCATCGGACTGCTCGGCGTGTACGCGGGGATCGCCCAGTCGGCCCGGGACATCACGGTCGCCGGGGTGCGCCGTCGGGGCGGCACCCCGGCGAGTGCCGTGCGCACCCTCGTCGCCGAACTGGACGTCAAGCTCTACACCCTGCGGTCCGCGCTGGCGGCGGCCCTCATCCACACCGAGTACCACGCAGAGCGCACCGAAGGCGATCCCGCCGAGCGCGGACGCCGGATGATGGCCCCCTTCCAGCAGGCCAAACTGGTGGTGAACCGCTGTGCTTCGAGCATCGTCGAGGACTGCATGACACTGGCCGGAGGCGTGTCGTTCACCGCCGGGCACCCGCTCTCCCGCCGGCACCGGGACGTCCGCGCGGGATGGTTCATGCAGCCGTTCACCTACGCCGACGCGATCGACCACCTCAGCGCCTGGGCGCTGGAACTCGACGAGCACCGGTAGCACCCGGGCACCCACGACGTGCGAAGGCCCCGGGAGGACCGCTCCCGGGGCCTTCGCACGTTCCGGGTCAGCCGGTGACGAGCGGGAAGAACTCCGGATCGTCCAGCGGCTGACCGGGTTTCATATGGGCGAGGTACTGGTCCATCACCCCCGGCAGATAGGCCGTCCCCGCGTCCATATAGATGACGCCGTGGCCGACCCGGCGGGTATCGGTCACATTGCCCCCGGCCCAGTGCAGTGTCCGGCAGTGGTGGAACGCGACGTCGCCCGCGCGCAGCGGCACGGTGACCCGGGGCCGCCAGGGGAAGTCGGGCCAGACCTCGTCGGGCTCGCGGAACTGCTCAAAGCTGGTCATGTGTCGTAGCCGCTCGGAGTCCGCGCGCAGGTGCGAGCCGGGGATGTAACTCAGACAGCCGCGCTCGACCGGTACGTCCACCAGCGCCACCCACGCGGTGAGGGTGTGCTCAAGCCCGTCCATCGGCAGTCCGGCCTCGTCGTCGTGGAGCAGGGTCGGCGGGGCCACCTCGGGCTCCTTGACCAGGACTTCACTGCTGTAGAGCCGCAGCGGGACGCCGGCCAACCGGCCCGCGATGCCGGTCAGGGCGGGATGGAGGGCGAGCCCCCGCAGGGTCTCGTCCTTGCGCCAGACCTGGGTGGTGTAGTTGACCTCGACGGCTGCTCCGTCCTCACCGCCCTCCCATACCTCCATGTCTCGCGCCAGGATGTTCTCGGCGGCCGTCCGGTAGACGGCGACCTCCTCCGGGGAGAGCAGCCGGGGCACATGGACGAAGCCGTCCTCGCGATAGCGACGCACGCTCTCCTCGGGGAGCGTCGCCGGGGTGGTCAGTTCACGGGGGGACGCCATGGGCGGCTCTCCTTCGCATCGATGGGGGAGTGGGGCCCGCACGCTCAGGCGACGGGGGTCGGGGCGTCCAGCACCCCAAGGAACAGCCCTCGGCCGTTGTGCAGGCCGTCGAGGTACTCCACGCTCAGGCCGGCCGCGGCGAAGGCCCCCTCGTACTGGCGACGGGTGAACAGCGAGATCAGATGCGTCTCGCTGAAGTGCCGTACCCCCGCAGCGGCGTCGGCGACCAGATAGTGCACCTCCACCCGGGAGGCGTCGCCCACCCGGACCGAGTGCGACACCCGGGCGAGCGTGCGCCCCCCGGCGGTGGTCGTCCCCGTGGCCACATGGCCGTCCAAGAAGGTCTCCGGGAACCACCAGGGGTCGATCGCGACGACACCGCCCGGCTGGAGGTGCCGTGCGAAGCGGCGCAGTGCCGCCGCCAGCTCCCCCGGGTCGGCCAGATAGCCGATCGACCCGAACATGCAGGTGATGGCCGAGAAGGGGGCGCGCAAGGAGAAGTCGCGCATATCACCGGTGTGCACGGTGACCCCCGGCAGCCTGCGCCGTGCGGCCTGCGCCATGGACGCCGACAGCTCAAGACCCTCGACCCGCTCGAACTGCGGTCGGAAGTGCTCCAGATGGGCCCCGGTGCCGCACGCGACGTCGAGCAGTGACACGGCGTCCGGCATCCTGGCCCGCACCTGGCGGGAGATCTCCTCGGCCTCCGCCCGGTAGTCCTTGCCCCTGCCCTGGTGCAGCAGCTCGTAGATTTCGCTGGCCTCTGCCCCGTACAACGCGACCCCCTCTGCCGGCGGGTCCGCGCGCTCACGGACGTGGGCCGCCGCATTCAGGCTGGGGCGAGCGGCTCGAAGCCTCGCAGAAGCCCGCTGGAGCCCGATTCGGTCCAGTCATCGTTGAGACGGCTGCGAGAGCCCGGGGAGACCGTCTACACCATGACGAGCTGCCGTATTTGCGGCGGCCGACTTCACGAGTTCGGTGATTTCGGTACGCAGCCGCTTTCCAGCGGGTTCCTGGAACCCGACTACATCGGGGACGAGTACCTCTTCCGGCTCGCGCTGGGAGTGTGCGACTCGTGCACCATGGTCCAGCTCATGGAGGAAGTCCCCCGGCACCTGATGTTCAACGGCCACTACCCGTACCTGTCGTCCGGGTCGTCGGTGATGAGGAAGCACTTCGAGCAGACGGCGCAGGACTTCCTGCGGACCGAGCTGACCGAGCCCGGCGCGTTCGCGGTCGAACTGGGCTGCAACGACGGAATCATGCTCCGGGCGCTCGCGGACGCAGGCGTCAGGCACCTGGGCGTGGAGCCCTCCGAGAGCGTGGCCGACATCGCCCGCAGGCTCGGCATCCGGGTCACGACCGAGTTCTTCCAGGCGTCGACCGCGCAGGAGATCAAGGAGGCCGAGGGCCCCGCCCAGCTGATCTACGCGGCCAACACGCTCTGCCACATCCCGTATATGGACTCGATCTTCCAGGGCATCGACGCGCTGTTGGCGCCCGACGGCGTGTTCGTCTTCGAAGATCCCTATCTGGCGGACATCGTCGAGAAGACCTCGTACGACCAGATCTACGACGAGCACTACTACTTCTTCAGCGTCACCTCGGTGGCCGCCATGGCGGAGCGGTTCGGCTTCGAGCTGGTGGGGGCGGAGCGGTTGCCCGTCCACGGAGGCGAGGTGCGCTACACCCTCGCCCGCAGGGGGCGGCGCACCCCGGATCCCGCGGTGGCGCAGCTGCTGGCGGAGGAGAAGACCCGCAGGCTGGCCGAGCTCGACACCCTCCAGGGCTTCTTCCGCAACGTCGAGCGGTCCCGCGACGAGTTGGTGAGTCTGCTGCGGAAACTGAAGGCAGAAGGGTGCACGGTGGTCGGGTACGGCGCGACCGCGAAGAGCGCGACCGTGACCAACTACTGCGGGATCGGCCCCGACACGGTGTCATTCATCTCGGACACCACGCCGAACAAGCAGGGACGGCTCACCCCCGGTGCGCACATTCCGGTGCGGCCCCGGGCGGCGTTCGAGGACCCCTATCCCGACTACGCGCTGCTCTTCGCCTGGAACCACGCCGAGGAGATCATCGCCAAGGAGACCCAGTTCCGGGAGTCGGGCGGTAAGTGGATCCTCTACGTACCGCACGTACAGGTGGTGTGATACGTGTCGCACGTACAGGTCGTGTGATGTGCCCGAGGGCCCGCCCGGTCGCCCGTGCGCGCCCTCGCGGCGAGTGAGGGGTGTGCAGGGGAGCCACCGTTCCCCTGCACACCCGTTCTCCTCCGTGCTCGTTCCCCTCTGCAATCCCCGGAGGTCACCCGGAGTGAGAGGGCCCCTGGCAGGCGTCCTGCTTCAGCGTCGAGTCCAGCCGCCCCCTCGCGTACGTCCAGGTCAACGGGGGAAGAGCGTAGTGCAGCTCGTCGTTGCCATAGTGGACGATCTTGAGGAGGTAGCTGTTGACGAACCGGTCGAGGATGCGTTCCACCGAGGGGATCTCCCAGCCGAGCAGGTCCGCCACCGTGGAGGCGGTGAACTCGTCGGCAGGCAACATGCTCAGCAGCCGGAAGACCGCCTGCTCGCTGCGGGTGAGCCGGTCATACGCGGCGTCGTAGCCGGACCTCACATCGAGGTCGCCCAGGCGGAGTTCGCTCAGGATGTCGTTGGACCGGGCCAACTGGTCGGCGACCCGGGTGAGCGGCAGCCCCGGCATGGTGGCCACCCTCCCGCCGATACATCGCAGCGCGAGCGGTAGCCACCCGCCCAACTCCACCAGCTTGTCGGCTGCCTGCGGCTCTTCGTCGAGCCGTTCACGACCGATCAGACTGGCGAGGAGATCGATGCCCTCGGTGCTGTCCAACACATCGAGGTCCACGCTCTGCGCTCCGGCCAGTCCGTGCAGTCTGCGACGACTGGTGATGATCACCGCACACTTGGGACCGCCCGGTAGCAGCGGACGGACGTCCGCCAGCGCCGCCGTGTCGTCCAGCACGAGGAGGACCCGACGCGCCGCGGTCGTCGAACGGAAGAGCTTGGAACGCTCCTCCAGGTTCGCCGGGATCAGCGTGTCGGGGATGCCCAGGGACCGCAGTAGCCCATGGAGCACCTCCCGGACGTCCCGGGGGCCGTCGGTCGAGCCGTGGAGTTCGACGTGGAGTTGCCCGTCCGGGAAGAGATGGCGCACCCGGTGGGCGAGATGGACCGCCAGTGCCGACTTACCCACACCCGGCATCCCCGCGATGACGACGACACGGGTCGCCGCGTGCCGCACGGTCCCGTCCTTCGGGGGGAGGAACTGGAGCATGATGTCTTCGATGACCGGGGCCCGGCCGGTGAAGTCGCCGACGTCCGCCGGAAGTTCCGCCGGTGCGGGGGCGGTCGAACCCCCGACCGTGCCGTGCCCGACCGTGCCGTGCCCGACCGTGCCGTGCCCGACCGTGCCGTGCCCGTCCGGGGCGGACCGCGACGGCAGGGCCGTCGACGGCGGCACCGGCGCCACATCTCTGACACGTCCTTCGGACGACACGCCGGTGGCTTCGCGTTGGGCGGGTACCGACGCGAGTAGGTGTTCGTGCTCCGCCGCCTGGGGGGCGGCGGAGCGGTCCACCACGTCGACGGCGGTTCCCCGCACGCCTCGTGACCCGTTCGCCCCGGATGCGGCGGCGTCCTGTGACACGGTACGGATGGACTGCCGGGCTTCGAAGGGCGGTCCGACGGGTGCGTCGGCCAGTAGCGCCTGGTGCAGTTGGCGCAGTTCTTCACCCGGTTCGAGCCCCAGGTCCTCAACCATGTTCTGTCGCAGCACCCGGAAGACCTCAAGGGCCTCGTGGCGCCGCCCCGACCGGTGCAGAGCGATCATCAATGAGGCATGGAGATGCTCGTGCAGTGGATGGGTGAGGATGAGCGACTTGAGTTCGCTCACCAACTCCCTGTGATGGCCGAGTTGGAGATCCGCCTCGATCCGCATTTCCAGCGTCCTGGAGCGGAATTCCTCAAGGCGTGTCGCATAGGAGGAAAGAAGCGCGCCCCTGTCCACATCGACGAGTGCGGGTGCCCGCCAAATCGCCAGTGCTTCGGCCAGGGATTCACGCGCCCGTACCGGATCACCGTTCCTGAGAGTCGACTTCCCTTCACCCGCCGCCTTTTCGGCCCGGTAGAGGTCGACCGACGAGTTGGGTATGTCAAGGACATATCCACCCGGCCGGGTGTGGAGAACCTCTTCGCCCCCGTGACGAACCAGGATCTTACGGAGTTTGTAAATGTAGGTCTGGAGAGTTGTTAGCGCGCTGGTGGGAGGGCCACCCTCCCACAACTCATCGATCAATTCGGATGTCTGGACGACTGCGTTTCGCCGCATAATCAATAGCGCGATTACTTGACGAGGCTTGGGTGCTGTAGGCGCAACGTTCTTGCCTTTCTCCAGCATTCCTAAGGGCCCGAGAACTTGGAAATCCATTGTTCCCCCAGTTGCACACAACGGTGGCTCTATCCGCTGTCGAAGCGAGATGCGTTGAAATTCAACCACTCATCGAGGTCGGTGGCCTCAAGGAAGCGATACATCGCGACTCGCTGCAACTTGACTCTAGATTTGGTCGAGAGGCTTGTCAATGTTCAGCCAATGGGAACGTCAAGGTTTGGTAATTCGATTGACGACACGCCGAGCCGCGTGCCGGGAGCTTCGGACCCGGGGCATGTGCAACGGACATTTTCCGGGGCGCCGGACACGGGGGAGGAACGGACGGGACGCGCGGACGTCAGGCGCCGCTACGGGCGGCCGACCGATGGTGTGAGGCGAGCTGTTCGAGAACGGGCACCACATCGGCGGGGGCGGGGGCCGCGCGCAACTCCGCACGCAGCCGGCGCGCATGGCGCGTCGGAGCCGGATCGTCGAGGACCCGGCTGACGAGGTCGCGCAAGCCGGCCGCGCCGAGCCGTGCGGGATCGGCGACCTGGAACCCGGCTCCGGCGCGCTCCAGACCCTCGGCCCGGCGCGCGCTGTCCCACAGCACGTCCGGCAGGACGATCTGCGGGACGCCGTGGGCCAGCGCGGACTGGAAAGTGCCCGCCCCGCCGTGGTGCACCACCGCGGCGCAACTCGGCAACAGGGCGTCCAACGGCACGAAGTCCACCACGCGCACCCGCTCGGGCAGGGCCCCGAGCACATCGCGACGCGCCGCGCCGACGGTCGCGACGACCTCGACGTCCAGCGATGCGACGGCTTCGAGCACCTCGGCCACCGACACCCGGTCCCGGCCTAGGGTCTCCAGCAGCGACAACCCGAGGGTCACGCACACCCGGGGCCGCCGGGGCTCTTCCAGCACCCAATCGGGCAGTACGGCGGGCCCGTTGTACGGGACGTAACGCATCGGCACCCGCACCAGATCGGTCGGCAGGGCCAGCGAGGTCAGCACCGGATCGATGGTCCACTGCCCCACCACGGCCTCCTCGGCGAAGCCGCAGCCGTACTCCTCAAGGGTCCAGCCCAGCCACTCCGCCATCGGGTCGTCCCGCAGGGCGGGTAACCGGCGCTCCAGGACCCGGTTGTAGTGGTGGCGCAGAAAGCCGATGAGGTCGAGACCGAAGAGCAAGCGGGCGTGCGCCGCACCCGAGGCCATGGCGGCGACGGGACCCGCGAAGGTCATCGTGTCCCACACCACGAGGTCCGGCCGCCACCACCGGGCGTACCGCACCAGGTCGTCGATCATCTCCGGGTCGCACTGGGTCGGGAACGCCCCCGCCGCGAGGGCCAGTTGCCTGCGGTGCATCAACTCGTAGGTCAGCCGCTCCGGCCGCACCTCGCTGATGTCGGTCAGCTCCAGGTAGTCCAGCGCCTCCGGAACCTCCCGGCCCGCCTCCAGGGCATCGCTGCGGCGCTCGTCCAACTCCTGCACGAACTCGTCCTGGTTCAGCGGAGCACCCACCGGCACCGCGTGCAGCCCGGCCCGCAGGACGTGTTCCACGGCGTCGGGGTGGGTGGCCACGCGCACATCGTGCCCCGCGGCGCGCAACGCCCACGCCAGGGGCACCTGGCTGTGCACGTGCGTACGCGCGGCGAACGTGGTGAACAGGACGCGCATGGCCTTCTCCCGACCTCTCCCCGACGTCGACCGGTCCGTTCGGCGGTCCGCTCAGCGGCCGGCGATCTCCTCCGCGTACGCCTTCGCGTACCCCATCGTCGCCGTGCTGTTGCGGCCCAGCGCCTCCCGGATGAAGGTGCGCGCCTCGGCGACACCCGCCTCCGCACCCAGGACGCCGGCGATCGCCTCCGGATTCACGACCACGGTGTGCGTACTGGTGATCTCCGTCTCCTCGCCGACCTCGCGGATCAGCCACTCACCGGTGTGGGCCGACATCAACACGGGCGTCTGGAGCTGCTTGTAGACGATCCGGTCGTGGGGAAAGCAGATCCGCACGGACCGGGTGGTGTGCGTCGAGCCGTCCGCGGTGCGGGTGTCCATCTCCAGGACCTGCTGCCGCGGGGTGTCCTCGGTGAGGGCCACGCGGGCCACGTGCGGCAGCCGCTGCTCCCAGGCGTCCGCCCGGTCGATGAAGTCGTAGACGTCCTTGGCGGCACCGGCCACCCGCAGCGAGTCGGAGAACGTCAGCGTCAGCTCGCTGCGCTGCGTCCGCAGTTCTGCCGCGGCGCGGAGCGCGGCCAACTCCTGTCCGCTGTTGCGGTCCACCGCCTGCTGGATCCACTCCACCTTCGCCGGATCGTCCCCGATCGCGCGGAAGTCGTGCAGCAGCCGGACCAGGGTTCCGCCGGCCGGATCGGTCTCGATCACCCACTCGCCACCCATCGCGGCCACGGGGGGTGCCGAAACCTCCTGCCGGAACCGGACCCGCAACTGCTCCCGATCCAGCTCCCGCAGTGAGGTCCAGCCCTTCACCTCCCCGCCGGCGGTGGCCCAGATCCGGATGCGCTCCCGGTCGCCGTCGCGCTCGGCATCGACGTGGACGCACGGCGGGAACGTCTCCGGCCAGCCGGTGACGTCCTCGATCAGCGCGAACACCACATCGGCGGGGGCGTCCACGGTGATCCGGTGCTCGGTGCGGTGGGTCTGGGGCTCAGTCATCTCGCGGTCCTCTGTCTCACCCGTCGCTGCCACGGTGGTCGTCTCCCGGTCGGCTCAGTAGTTGCCCAGCCCGCCACAGACGTTGAGCGCCTGCGCGGTGATCGAAGCGGCCGTGTCGGTGACGAGATAGCCGACCAGACCGGCGACCTCATCCGGCGTCGAGTAGCGGCCGAGCGGGATCTTCGCCTCAAACTTGGTCAGCACCTCGTCCTCGCTGGTCTCCCAGAAGTCGGCGTACCCCTGCCGCACCCGCTGGGCCATCGGGGTCTCCACATAGCCGGGGCAGACCGCGTTGACCGTCACACCGGACTTCGCCAACTCCTGCCCCAACGCCTTGGTGAAGCCGACGACACCGTGCTTCGACGCGGAGTAGGGGGCGCCGAACATCACCCCCTGCTTGCCTCCGGTCGAGGCGATGTTGACGATCCGGCCGCTCCCGCTCTCCAGCATCCGACCGGTGGTGAGGACTTCACGTGTCATGCGGAACACGCCGTCGAGGTTGGTCGCCATCACATCGCGCCACAACTCGTCGGTGATGGCCGACGTCGTGCCGCCACCGCTGCGGCCGGCGTTGTTGACCAGGACGTCGATCGGCCCGTACCGCTCGACGGCGGCCGTGACAAACGTCTGCACCTCCTCGGTGGAACGCACATCACAGGCCCGGCCGTCGACCTCGTACCCCTCCTTGCGGAACCGCTCGACGGTCGCGGTGACGTTCTCCGGGTCCCGGGCGCACAGGAAGACCCGGTGTCCCCGCTCGGCCAACAGGGCGGCGACCGAGGCGCCGATGCCGCTGGTCGCACCGGTCACGACGGCGACCTTCTGTTCCTTGCTCGTCATGCGTTCCCCGTTCCCTCAAGCCCTCGGTGTTCCCTGGATGTCCCCTGGGCGTGCACTGAAGCGGAACATCAGCTGCTCACGCTGCCAGCAGAAGCTCGTGGCCCACTTGACCCCTCCGCCACTCCCGCTCCGCCGGCTGCCCAGCGATCGTCGAGACGGTTGCGAGAGGCGCGGACCACACTCGCCGGGTCACGGACGTCCGAGCGACTCAGGGGAGACGCCCACGTGAGCAGTACGAGCAGTACGAGCAGTCAGCACGACGGCACACCGATCGACCGCTTCCTGCGCCTGGTCGACCTCGTCACACCGATGTCCCTGCGGGTCGCCGCCACCCTGCGGCTGGTGGACCATATGGCCGCCGGCGCACACACCCCCGAAGACCTCGCACGGGTCACCGGCGCCGACGCCGGGGCACTGCACCGGCTGGTGCGCCACCTCACCGCCGTGGGCGTGTTCGAGGAGACCGCGCCCCGCAGGTTCGGCCCCACCGACCTCGGACTGCTACTCGCCGACGACCACCCCCTGCAACAGCGCTCCTGGCTGGCGCTCGACCAGATCATCGGCCGGGCCGACCTCGCCTTCACCCAACTGCTGGAGGCGGTCAGGACCGGACGCCCCAGCTACGAGGCCCTGTACGGACGCCCGTTCTGGGACGACCTTTCGGCCGAACCCGAGCTGGGCGAGTCCTTCGACGCACTGATGGCGACCGAGGAGGAAGCCGTCGACGAGGGCTTCATCGCCACCCGCGACTGGAGCGGCGCACGACACGTCCTCGACGTCGGCGGGGCCCCCGGCGGTCTGATCCAGTCGATCGTACGAACCCTGCCCGGGGTGCGCGGCACCCTGCTCGACCTGCCGTCCCCGGCCGACCGGGCCCGCGCCAAGATCGCCGAACGGGGGCTCTCCGACCGCATCGACGTCATCGGCGGGGACTTCTTCGACGAACTGCCGGTGACCGCGGACCTGGTGCTGCTCTCCATGGTGCTGCTGAACTGGCAGGACGACGAGGCCCGCCGGATCCTCAAGCGCTGCCGGGACGCCCTGGAGCCGGGCGGCACCCTGATCCTGCGCGAGCGCGCCGAGCCCTCGCAGGACGAAACGACGAGCACCGCCGATCTCCACTTCAGCCTCCTCGACATGCGGATGCTGGTGTTCCTCGGCGGTCGGGTGCGGACGACGGCCGAGTGGAGGGAATTGGCGGCGTCCGCCGGGCTCGCCATCACCTCCCTCGTCAGCCCGATCACCTCGCCCGTCGTGCCGTTCGACTTCTGCCTGATCGAGATGACCCCCGCCGACTGACGGGGACGGAACCAGAGCGAAACCAGAGCGAACCCGCGAGAGGGAACCCGGTATGCCCGAACGGATCGTGACCACCGACGACGTACGACTGTGGAGTGAGGACCTCGGGGACCCGGCAGGACCTCCGCTGCTCCTGATCGCCGGGGGCAACCAGTCCTCGCAGGCGTGGCCGCGGGAGTTCGTCGACCTGCTGACCGCCGAAGGACTGCGGGTCATCCGCTACGACCACCGCGACACCGGGCGCTCCACCACCCGTGACTTCGCCGCACACCCCTACGGCTACGCGGAGCTCTCCCGGGACCCGGTGGCCGTCCTCGACGCCCACGGCATCGCCGCAGCGCACGTCGTCGCCATGTCGATGGGCACGGTGATGGGACAACTCCTCGCCCTCGACCACCCCGAACGACTCCTCAGCCTGACCCTGATGCTCGGCGGCGGACTTGACATCGACTTCGACGGCAACATCGAACGGGCCTTCAGCGGGCAGCCCTCCGTCGACGGGCTGCCCCTGCCCCAGCAGCCGCTGCTGGACGCCCTCGCCCTGATGTCCGAACCCGCCGAGGGCCGCGACGCCGTGCTCGACCTACGGGTGCGCCGGTCGAAGATCTTCTCCGGCGACAAGGTGCCCTTCGGCGCGGACGACTTCCGTCGCTGGGAGGAACGGGCCGCCGACCACGCCGGCACCCTCGACGAACCCGTCGCCCACCACGGACTCGCCTCCCACCCCCGCGAGCGCGCCGCCGAACTCGCCGCGGTACGGGTGCCGACCCAGGTGATCCAGGCGCTGGAGGACCCCATCTCCCCGCCGCCGCACGGCAGCCACCTCGCCGGACTCTTCCCCGAAGCACGCCTGGTGGAGATCCCCGGCATGGGACACGCGCTGCCCCGCTC
This sequence comes from Streptomyces sp. NPDC005963, assembly GCF_040638655.1. Taxonomy (NCBI): domain Bacteria; kingdom Bacillati; phylum Actinomycetota; class Actinomycetes; order Kitasatosporales; family Streptomycetaceae; genus Streptomyces; species Streptomyces sp. NPDC005963. The sequence goes on from NZ_JBEXVD010000010.1 coordinate 94,846, forward strand.
CGTCCACGCCCCGCTCGCCGAGGCGATCACCGCACACACCCGCGCCGCAGCCCGGCCCTGATCCATCGACCTGATCCCCGGGCCCCGAGCCCGGCGCCCGTACGAGGAGACCCGATGTCCCCACAGGAGAACAAGGCACACGCCCTGCGCATGGTCGACGCCTGGAACCGCGGCGACCCGGACGCCGTCATCGCGTACTGGGCCCCGGACGCCGTGCACTACGACGAGGACGGCGGCCGAATGCCCGCCGACCAGATCGCCGACATCATGCGGGGCACCCTGGACTCGTTTCCCGATCTGCGCCTGGAGGCCAAGAGCGTCGTCGCCGAGGGCGACACGGTCATGCTGCGGATCACGGCCACCGCCACCCACCGGGGCGACTTCATGGGCGTGCCCGCGACGGGTGCCCCGGTGTCCTGGCACTACCTCGAAGAGCTCCTCTTCGACGAGCAGGGCCGGGTCACCGCACACTGGGACGTGATGAACTTCGGCCCGCTGTACCGGGTGCTGGGGCAGATTCCCGACGGGCTCTGAGACACGATTCGCTCTGAGACCCGACGGGCCCTGAGACCCGATCGGCCCTGACACCGGACGGGCTCGATGCCGGACGGGTTGCCGTACGGGAGTTCGCGAACCACGGGCAGCACGGAGCCCGGGCCCCCTCACGGTGGGCCCGGGCTCCCTACGCTTCGCGTGCCGTCCGACTGCGCTTCGTGTGCGATCCATACGTCACCGGTATGACACTCCGCTCAGCCCGCGAGATCCACCAGTCGCGGCACCAACTCGGCCGGGGTCGGCATCGTGTCGACCATCTCCCGACGCAGTTCGGCGGCGGCGCTGCGCAGCGCCCCATCCTCCAGCAGCCGACGGCACTCCTCGCCGCCGATCGTGGTCGCATCGGCCGCGAACCCGGCCCCGCTGCCGACCAACACCGCACTGTTGGCCTGCTGGTACGCCCCGTCCGGGAGGACGCACTGCGGAACCCCGAGCCTCATCGCCGTCAGCAGGGTGCCCGAACCCGCGTGGTGGACGATCCCCGCGCAGGTCTCCAACAGCGGCGCCAACGGCACCCACTCCACGGTCCGTACGTTCTCGGGCAGTTCACCGAGGAGCTCCACGTCCCCGCCGCCCAACGTCAACACGAACTCGGCGTCGATCCGTGCCGCCTCGGCCATCAGCGGGGCGAGCATCGCGATACCGCCCCACTGAGCGCCGATCGACCCCAGTGTGACCGCGATCCGGGGCCGCTCGGGGGGTGTGAGCAACCAGGCGGGAAGCGTTCCGCCACCGTTGTAGGGGACATAGCGCATCAACCACTCGTCCTCGGGGCGCCGGTCACCCGGCAGGAGATGCGCGAGACGGGCCGGGACCGAGCTGATCCGTGCGGTCGCCTTCGGCGTCCCGGTGACGCCGTGGCGCTCGTAGTCCCCCTTCATCGCCGCGCGCAGCAACCCGGCCAGCCGGGGATCGCTGTCCGCCGGGCCCAACGGCAACTCCACGCACGGAATGCCGAGCGCACTGGCGGCGAGCGCCCCCGCGCCCTGCGCCGCCGAGTGCACGATCAGATCGGGGGCCCAGGCGCGTGCCGCCTCCAGCACGCCGTCCACCTCGGCGCCCGACACCCGGCCGAAGAGCTCCGCGAGGAACTCGACGCCCGCGTCCTTGACGTACATCGGGTCCTCGGCGCCCTCGGGCACCCAGATCTTGTCGTAGTCGAGCCCCGGGGTGATGTCGACGGCGGGCAGGCCCGCGTCGGTGACGGCGTCCAGCGCCGCCCCGAGTGCATAGCGGACCTCGTGCCCGGCGGCGAGCAGCGCGTGGGCCACCGGAATCGTCGGAAAGGCATGACTGAGTACGGGAGAGGTGACGAACAACGCGCGCATGGTTCCCCTGTCGACGGACTGCTGGGTCCGGTGAGCGTCGCAGCCCCCTCTCGCGGTCCGGCCGAAGAACGGTGGAGGCGGCGCCCGCACCTGCACGTGCGACTCCAGCAGCACACCGGAGAACCTCGTGGGGCACCCGGCATCGTGATCGTCCGGCGGACCGTCACCAGGACAGCGGACGGCCGCCCGGCCGTCGGCCCGCGCTACGTCCCCCGGGGCGCGGGCCGTCACGGCTGCGGCACAACGTGGAGGAGACTCATGACCATGCTCGTCACCGGCGCGACCGGACACGTCGGCCGCCATGTGGTGCGTCGGCTCGTTGCCGCAGGCCACTCCGTCCGGGCGCTGACGCGCGATGTCGGCGCGGCCAAGTTCCCGAACGGAGTGACCGCCTTCGAGGGCGATCTGCTTCAACCCGCCGGCTTGCGCGCGGCGCTCACCGGGGTGGAGCGGCTGTATCTGTTCCCCGTGGCCGAGACCGCGCCGGAGGTGGCGCGGCTGGCCGCCTCGCTGGGGGTGCGGAGGATCGTGGTCCTCTCCTCGGACGCCGTCACCGACGGCAGCGACCCGAGCGGGCACCGGGACGTCGAAGAGGCGGTGGAGGCCGTGGCGGAGTCAGGGGTGGAGTGGACCCACCTCCGGCCCGGGGAGTTCGCGGTCAACAAGCTCAGCCTCTGGGAGCACTCGATCCGCACCGGGTCCGTGGTCCGGTCCGCGTACCCGGGGGCGATGGGCGCGCCCGTCCACGAGGACGACGTCGCAGCCGTCGCGGTCGCCTCCCTCCTGGAGGACGGCCACCAGGGCGTGATCCATCGGATCTCCGGGCCCCGTGCGCTCAGCCAGCGCGATCAGGTGCTGGCCATGGCACGGGGGCTCGGGCGGGCGATCGCCTTCGAGGAGGTGTCGCCCGCCGAGGCCCGCGCGGACATGATCGCCCAGGGCTTCCCCGCCGACATCGCCGACTACATCCTCGCCCACCAGGCGACCTGGGCCGACCAACCCGCGGCCGTGCACCGAACGGTGGAACAGATCACCGGCCGGCCCGCCCGCGACCTCGCCCGCTGGGCCGCCGACCATCTGACCGACTTCCAGTGAGCACTGCCCCCGGCGCCCCCGGCCGCCGGTCATCCCGTCATCGCCATCCCTGAGCGTCAGTGACCGAGCGGAGCCCATCGATGCGCGTACTGTTCGTGACCCTCGCCGCCTCGACGCATCTGCACGCCCAAGTACCGGTGGCCTGGGCCCTACGGGCTGCGGGTCACGACGTCTGCGTGGCGAGTCACCCCGATGTGGTGGACGACATCGTCCGCAGCGGTCTCACCCCCGTGCCCATCGGCGAGCCCATGGACATCGGCCAGTGGGCGGACGTCTCACCGCTGACCGCGGAGGAGTTCCAGGACGAGGCCAACATCTGGGACGCGCGCGGTGGCGTCAACTGGGAACTGTTCGACCTGTGCGAGCTGCGACCCGAGAAGCTCACATACTCCTATATGCAGGCGGTGTTCAGCGCCTGGGTAGGGGCCAGCTTCCAGGAGATCTCCTCGCCCCGCGTCATGGACGACCTGGTGGGGTTCGCCCGGCAGTGGCGTCCCGACCTGGTGATCTGGGATCCGCTGACCTTCGCAGCCCCGGTCGCAGCCCTCGCCGTCGGGGCCGCGCACGCCCGCATGATGTTCGGATTCGACGTCATCGGCCGTATGCGCCAGAGCCACCGGGCAGTGTTGGAGGACCGTCCCGACGCCCTGCGTGACGATCCGTTCGAGGAATGGCTAGGCACCGCGCTGGCCCGGTACGGGGTCGAGTTCGACGAACAGGCCGTGCTCGGACAGTGGACCATCGACACGGTCCCCTCCTCGATGCGGCTTGAGGTCGACCACCCGTACGTTCCGATGCGGTACACGCCGTACAACGGTCGCTCCACCGTCGAGCCCTGGCTGTGGAGTCCACCCGAGCGCCGGCGGGTCTGTCTGACCCTCGGACGCTCCTTCAGGGAACTGATGGGAGGCGACCGTGCCGACGTCGGCGAACTGCTCCGCGGCGTCGCCGATTTGGACATCGAGGTGATCGCCACCCTGAACACCGATCAGCTCAGTTCGCTGCCTCCGCTGCCGGACAACGTCCGCGCGGTGGACTTCGTCCCCCTGGACGCGCTGCTGCCGAGCTGTTCGGCGATCATCCACCACAGCGGTTCCGGCACCACCCAGACTGCACTCGCCCACGGGGTGCCACAGGTCATCGTGCCCGCGAACATGATGGACAACGTCCTCAAGGCCCAGCAGGTGGAAGCCGCAGGAGCCGGGCTGCACGTCCGGGACACCGCGGCACTGACGGCGGACTCACTGCGTGCACTCCTGCTGAGGGTGCTGGACGAGCCGTCCTTCGCGGCGAACGCGGCAGCGCTGCGCCGTGAGATGCTCGCCGCCCCCGCACCCCGTGACATCGTGCCCGCGCTGGAACGGCTCACCGCACTCGGCCGTAGCTAGGCGGTTTGGTCTGGCCCGCCGTGCGGGCCAGGGGACGATGCCATCGCATCTCCGACTCAGGTCACTCGGTGGGGCCAGGACTTGCTCTGCGCGCTGGTCCCGTCCATCGCCGCCTGACGCCGTGTCATCATGACCGCGTGACTGCATATGTGATTGCCGAGTCTCCACATCTCGACACTCCGGAGGTGCGCAGATACCGAGAGCTGGCCCAGGGCTCCATTGCCCAGTACGGCGGCCGATACGTCGTGCGCGGCGCTCTACCGGAGGCCCTTGAGGGGGACTGGCCCGCTGCGAACCGCATGGTGATCATCGAATTCCCCAGCCTGGAACAGGCGAAGAGCTGGTACACCTCGCCGGAGTACGCCCAGGCGCGTGCCACCCGCCCCGGCATCAGTGGTCGTCGCATGCTGTTCGTCGAGGGGACGACCGGTCTGCCTGGCTGATGTGCCGGTGACGGGGCGAGAGACCCGGTGGCGGCAGGTTCCTCGCCGCCACCGCCGCTCCCTCAGCCGCCGTAGAGGCCATCGAGCTCCAGCTCGCGCAGTCTGCCGTAGTCGGACTCCAGCATCGCGGGGTCCGTGGCCGTGAGATAGACGGTGCCCGGACAGGTCGCCATGTCGACGGTCCGTGAAAGAGAACTGCCAGCGGGGTGGTTCACCACCAGGTGCTCGAAGGACGGCAGCCCTCTGATCTGATCCCAGCCGTCGTCATCCGGCACGGTGCCCGCCCGCGGCAGGATGAGATTCACACACCGCAACCGATCCTTGAGCTGGTAGGGCGCATCGGCTTCGGCGATGAAGTCCTCCGGGGCGGCGATCGAGTGGGCCAGGCAGGTCACCTGGTCCGCCCCCACGCACCGGGTCAGCAGTTCCGGCATCTGGCCGCCGCCCAGCCGAGCCCCGCATTCGATCAGAACCGGGCCGTCCCCGGTGAGCATGACCTCGGTGTGCGCAGCGCCGTTGCGGATCCCCAGGGCGTCGAGCACCGACCGGACATAGCGCACGATCTCGTGAAAGCCTGGTTCATCGGGGCCGAGGAGATCCTCGTAGTCATACACGGAGCGTCCGTCAACCGACCGCTTGTGGTAGCACCACACCTCGACGATACGGTGTCGGCCGTCACGGCTGACCGTGTTGACATAGTGCTCCTTCCCGGACAGGAACTGCTGGGCCAGCGCAACGGTGTTGTGCTGGCCGTACCGGTCGGCCGAGGTCATGATCGCTGTGTAGGCGGCGGTCACCTCCGCGACCGTACGGCAGATGAACACATTGTCGGCACCCGCGCTGAGCACCGGCTTGAGCACGACGGGCCATCGCCCTCGCCCGGCGACCCACGCGATCAACTCGTCCAGCGATGCGGAGAGGCAGCTCTCCGCCGACGGTAGGCCCGCAGCGCCGACGGCCTGCTGCATGGCGTATTTGTCCCGCCGGGCGATGGTGTGTCGTGGATCGTTTCCGGGGACGGCGAGCGCGGCGGCTAGTTCGTCCGCGAGCAGTACGCCGGACTCGGCGGCGGCGACCACCGAGTCCACGCCGAGGGCGCGCAGCTCCCGCAAGGTGCGGGCCAGATCGCCGGTGTGCCGGAGGTCCACCGCGAAGTCTTCGGGACGGTAGGCGAGACGGGTGTCGGGGAACGGTGACCGGACATGGACGACGTCCACGCCGCGACGCCTCAGGGCATCCGGCAGAAGCCTGCCGGCGCCGTAGGCATCCACGATGGCTGTGGTCATGGTGATGAGCCTCCACGCTCGGCGCTTGCCTGGTGATCGCGGGCCGATGGCACGCCTGTGGTGCCGTCGGCGCCGGAAGGAACGGGTGCGGCGACCGTGCTCCGTCGGGCCACCACACCCACCGCGACGAGGACGACCACGCCCACGACGCCGGCGAGGGTGTACAGGGAGAAGCGCAGTCGGCCGTCGGCGAGTTGCATCGCGAAGGCGAAGAGCGGCGAGAGGGAGATCAGCAGCGAGGTGGTGATGGGCTCGGTGTACCGGATGCCGACCTGGAGGACGTAGATCGGCAGGCCCACTCCGATGACCGCGACAACGGCCCCGGGCAGCAGTGCGGCCATCAGCTCGGGCTGGTCCTCCAGTGCCACGAGGATCCAGGCCACGGCACTCATCAGGACGAACCTGGTGGCCAACACGGTGCCGGCTTCACAGCCGGCATCGTTCAGCCGCTTCATGTAGATGATGTTGACAGCCGAGCCGACGGCGCAGGTGAGGGAGAAGACCAGGCCGAGGACGGCGTCGGCGGTGGGTACGTCGCCCAGTCCGCTGCGCCCGCTGAACGAGGTCCACATCAGGGCTGCGAGCAGGACGCCGATGGCCACCGACACCACGACCTCGGTGGTCATGACCGTACTGTGGCGACGGAGCAGGGGACCCGTGAGCGTCATGATCATCGGGCCGAGTGCAAGGCCGACGACATTGACGATGGCGGGCTCCAGGTACCACAGGGCGTAGAACGTCGACAGCCAGGTCAACGCCGTGGTGATGTTGATGGCCACGAGGTCGTTGCGGTGTGCCAGCAAGGTGGTGCGCGGTGGGGGGCCGTGCCGCCGCCACTCCACTCCCGCGAAGAAGACCATGGTGAGGGTGAAGGAGACCGCCGCGATACTGGCCGGGTTGATCACTTCAAAGCGATTGCCCGCGTACACGTCCATGGCCGCGGTGAGCACCGCGTAGCCGGCCAGCGGGAGGATGCCCCGGCGGAGATCGGTCACGACCGCGGCAGGCGCCGCCTTGGTGCTCACGATGCTGTTCCCAGGGGATGCGCGGCACGGCCGGGGGACGCGTCTGTGCCGCTGGACCGGACGTCCGGAGCACCGGACGGTGCGTACAGCCGGTGCCGCCGCGCGGCGATCTCACGGATATCGGGCGGCGTCATGCGGATGGGCTCTCGTGGTAGACGGCGGTGATCGCGTGCCTCTGGAGAAGTTCCAGCCATCGTGCGACCCGTTGTGGATCGGCGGTCGCCTGGTGCAGGCCCGGCTCCAGACGTCCGGCGGCCACGTCGAGGATGCCGCAGGCCAGCGGAGTGGAGACCAAGCGGGAGGTGGCGCTCTCCGTCGCGTCCCCGGTCACGTCGAGCACGTACTCCCCGGACCAGGTCTCGCCCGTGTTCCTGCGAACCTGGAGCTTGACGGACATCACCACCCGGTCGTGATCGGCCGCCGTGGTGGGATGGTCCGCCGCCAACTCTTCGGCGAGTTCGGTGATCTGCGTATCGGTGGCGGCGGCCAGCCGGTCGAAGACCGGCTTCCACGCCTCGCTCCAACCATCGAGGCGCAAGGTTCCCCGGACGAAGGTCTGCACATTCCATGACGGAGGAAAGCCGTACGCATCGACGAAAGGAACGCTGTCCCGGTTGGGATAGACCTCGAAGGTCTCGCCGCCGACCTGCTGCGATCTGACCGCTTCCCAGGGGCGGGCGACGCTTCTCTCGGTGCCGCCGTCGATCAGCCGGGCGGGCGTCAGGAGCGCGGTGAGCACCCCTCGGGGCGCCCAGCTGAACCGGTAGCGGAAGTCGTTGGGTACCGCGGGGTTGCTGCCGCAGTACGAAGTGAAGTGCACGGTGGCGGGCTGGTCGCCGGTCAGCTGCCGCGCCTTGCGCACCAACTCGTGGGCGAAGAGGTGGTCGATCCCCGGGTCGAGCCCGATCTCCGTGAGCAGGACCACCCCGGCCGCCCGGGCGGCCGGGGCGAGCGCCGCGATCGCCTCGCTGGTGTAGCTGGAACACACGAAATGCGCTCGGCGCTCCAGGGCGAGCTGCGCCAGGGCGGGGTGCTCGGTCGCCGGAAGCATCGACACCACGACGTCACCGGCGGTGAGTTCACCGGCCAGTGCGGGGAGGCTGTACGTACGCCCGGTGGCCTTGCCGGTGAGTCCGAGGCGCGCCAGGCAGCCCTCGGCCTTCGCGGTGGTACGGCCCCACAGGAGGGTGTCCGCACCCTCGCACACGATGCCCAGGCCGCTGCCGGTGGACATCCCGGTGCCGATCCAGTGAACGCGTCCCGTCGAGGTGGTCAACTCGGGCATGGGGGTCCTCACTTGTTGCTCGTCATCGTGCGGAGGGCGTGGTGGAAGTGCTCCTCGCAGCGGCTCCACACCGCGGCCCGCCGGGACACCAGTGCGGTCAGCTGTGGAAGCAGGCCGTGGGAGAACGCCACGCTCGACTCCCTGGGCAGCAAGGAGGGGAGGTTGTCGATGGAGATCAGGTCCAGCGGCGGTTCGTCATGCAGCCGGCGGACCGGCTCGGCCCAGTCGGTCACCTGCTGATAGATGGGCAGTCGGTTACATGCGGAGGTCACATCGCAGGTGACGTCGGAGACGACCGTGAGCCTGCGCCCGGGACGCGCGACGTCGGCCGCGGTCAGAAACGGCGTCCCCGGTTCCGTGGCGAAGACGGCGTTGATAAGGATGTCATGGTCCAGCAGGGCGTCCCGGTCGAGATCGCGGGTCTCGGCGATGTCCCACGCGGTGGCCGGGACACCGGCGACCGCCAGTGCCTCGCGGGCCCCTTGGCCGGATCTGCCGAGCGCCCCGACGACCAGGGCCCTCGCCCCGTTGGCGGAGTCGCGCAGCTGTCCGTCGAGTTCTGGGCGCGTCAACTCGGTTAGCGGGGCCTTGAGCTGTCCGCGGTGCTGAAGCACAGCGAGCGCCGCGCCCACATAGCCGGCCCAGTAGCCGAAGGCGACCACCCTGTGGCCCGCATCGTCCGTCAGGTACTCCAGGTCGAGAAGTGTGCCCTTGCCCGCGGTGAAACGACCCAGCAGCCCAGGTCCGCCGTCCTGTCCCTTGTAGGCATGGCCGAAGAAGACATGGCGGTGGGACAGTGCCGAGGACGCGAAGGAAGGCTCCTTCAGCCCGAGGACGACATCGTTCGGCGGTGCGTCCGGCCAGGTGTCTCCCGGAACAACACGGCAGCCCGCCCTCTCGTACTCGACGGCCGGGAAGGCTCGGTGGGCGGACTCCTCCACGGTCACCCGGACACCCCCCGCGACGAGTTCGGCCGCGTCCCCGGGGACGAGTGGGGTTCGCTGCTCGTTCGGGGCGGTCTCGCGGCGCAGCCAGATACCCGTGCTGGTCGCCATGTCAGCGCACCTCTCCTGAGTTGTCGTTCTGCTGTCGGTGTCTGTCGTCGGACGCAAGTGGGGTCAGTGGATGGGCCGGACCGTCGATCCGTCGGCGAGGGCGGCCTGCCAGACCGGAACGGGCGGCGGCGCGTCCATGTGCTCGGGTACAGCGGCGTGGATGAGCGAGGGGCCTGTACGGCTGGCGGCCTTGGCTGCCAGTTCGGCGAACTCGTCCAGGGTGTGGGCGCGCGCGCCTTCCAGCCCCATACCGCGACCGAGTTGGACGGGGTCGATCGGCCCGGGGTCCACGGCGAAGTACCGGCCGCCCGCGTACAGGTGCTGGATCATCTTGATCCACGCCATCGACGTGTTGTCCAGCACCACATAGGTGACAGGCAGATTGAGCCGCTTCGCGGTCTCCCACTCACCCACCGCCATGGCGACGCTGTTCTCCGTCGTCAGGCACAGGACCCGCTCACCGGGATGGGCGACGGCGATGCCGACCGAGGCGGGGACGGCGAAGCCCATCGGGCCGTGCCCCCGGGGGATGACCACCCGCCACCCGTCCCCCGGAGCCTGCCAGTAGCACGACAGGTAGGGGGTCGGAGTCCCGGCGTCCCCCACGACCCACGTGTCCCGTCCGAAGGCGTCACTCAGCGCCCCTACGATCTCGCGTGGTGGAAGGACCCCGGGTGGCAGGGACGCCGTGGGCCGCTCGGCCCCGGCCCATTCCCGGCGCGCTGCCGCCAGCTCGGCGGCCCGCTCGGCGCGCAGGGACTCAGGGGCCGCCGGGACCTGCTGTCGGAGCTGTTCGAGGACGGTTCTGGCATCACCGACGAGGGCGATGCTGTGCGGGTAGTTGCGCCCGGCGCGGCCGTCGTCGGTTTCGATGTGCAGGATGCGCGCATGGTTCCGGGCGGGTGTGGTGAAGCTCAGCGTGTCCGTGGCGTTAGCCCGTGTGCCCACGAACAGCACCAGGTCGCTCTCCGCCACCCAGGCGTTCGTGTAGTCCCTGGCACCATTGCCTCCCACCACCCCCAGGGCGAACGGGTGTGCCTCGTCGATGACACCCTTGCCGTGGATGGATGTGGCGACGGGAACGGCCGAATGCTCGGCGAGCCGGGCCAGTTCCGCGCCGGCCCCGGACAGCTGGGCTCCGCCTCCCGCCACGATGACGGGCCGCTCGGCCGCCCCGAGCCATGCCACGGCCCGGTTCACCGAATCGGTCGACGCCTGGGGGCGGTGGCCCGGTACGGCGATGGTGCCGAATCCCGCCGAGGACACCGAGGACGCCGCGGGCCCGGAGGTCGGGGCGCCCGATATCTCGCCGGTTCCCTCCAGAATGTCCTCGGGCAGGATCAGCGCGACCGGGCCGGGCCGGCCGCGGGTGGCGGCAGCGATGGCTTCGGCGACCAGCGCGGGGACATCCGCCACCCGATCCGCGCTGCGGCACCACTTCGTACAGGCCGCGAACAGCTGTTGCTGGTCGATCTCGCTGATGGCCGCGGTCCCGTGGCTGCGGCGGCTGTTGTCCGTGGTGATGGCCAACAGGGGAATGCTGGAAGCGAATGCCTCGGCCATTCCGCTTGCCAAATACACCGCTCCCGCGCCGCTGGACGCCTCGCAGACGCCGATCCTCCGCGTGGTGCGGGTGTAGGCATCGGCCATGAATCCCGTGTGTCGTTCGTCCCGCGCTAAAATATGACGAATTTCGTCCGTCCGACGCAGCAGAACGTCGTAGAGCGCGATGCTGGTGTCTCCCGGAAATCCGAACACCGTATCCACACCGTGTTGGACCAGAGCATCGACCAGGAGCTCTGCGCCGGTCTTCGCCGTGCCGTCCTGTTCACTGCTGACAGCTGTGCTCAATGTTCCACGTATCCGTTCATGATCGCCCTGATCCGCTCACCGGAGATCGGCCGCTGATAGCGGAATGTGTCGGTTTCTGCACGGTCGAACCCCGAGGCCAGTGCCTGATGGCGCATGTATTCAGCCGAAAGCCAGTGGAATCCGTTCACCTTCGGTGCCTTCTGGTACGCGGAACCGTCGTTCGGCGCGTCGTTCGATGCGAGGAGAGTGGCGCAACCGGAGCGAGAGCCTTTCCTTGGTTTGAGCCAGGAACGTATTCGTCGCAGCACAGGAGTCAGACCCTCCTGTTCATCGTGGAGGTGCCCCAGGACCCCGTCGATATAGATCACCGACCACGGCTCGTCCGGCTCCCATTGATAGATGTCGGCGCAGTGGGCGTCGAGCCCCTTCCGGACGGCCAGCGCGACGGCGTCCTCCATGGCGTCGATGGCCAGGACGCGGAATCCCTTCTGTGCCACCTGTAACTCGACGGCGGCATTGCCGCAGCCCAGGCTCAGCAGACCGCCGTCGTTACGTTCCAGCTCGGCGATCAGTCGGTCGCTCATCCAGTCGCGGTACTCGGGGCAGTAGGTGGACGGGGTGACGGAGTCCTCACGGCTGCCGCCGTCCTCCCAGATCTCGAAGATGCTCGCCTCGCCCGCACCGCGCGGCCTATAGAAATCGACCAGGTCCTCGTGGTTTTTCGCCGTGACACCTGACACTGTATTCCCCCATGGATGTGCACGCTTGACGGGCACGGAAGAGATTCCGTGCGCAGCAACGCTGACTGTGCGATCCTGAAAAATTCCCGGACTCAGAGGATGGCCACGCCGGGGCACACCGCAGCCGCTTCATGTCTGTCTGTGGATAGCGACCGGGTCCCCTGAATCGCGCCTCACCGGATATCCGGCGTGCTGCGTCGGGCTGCCCAACCCCTGACCATTCGAACGGCGGGGCGGCGCGCTTGTTTCGGTCAGAACAAGTCTCGGCGCGCTCAATCGATTATGTGATCGAGACGCCGTTCCGTGGATCCCCCGTGAATCCTTAACTGTGCGCAATTTGGATCATGATCGAAATCCAGCAGCGCGGGAATCAGCGTGCCATTGCCTTCACGGCATGGTCAAGGGAAGAGAATCCGCCTGGCCAGAAGAGACCTCATGTGGCCAGAAGCGGGCCGAGACTTGTTCATTGTCCGCCAAAGGATCTCTCACGGAAACGTAAAGCTCGGCGAGTTCGTCATCCAGAGGCACATGGGTCGCGGCGGAGGCTCGAAGCCCGGGTGAGCACCCTCGACAATGACGCTGACGCGCGGGTCGATATGCGGGCGGGTTCGAACGACGCACACGTAGGACGCTGCGGAAGCGTCAGGCGGCCCACCCCCCGCCCCGCCGGCGGGGGTGGGACGGGACCGTCGTTGGCCAGAGTGGTGGCGGCCGGCCTGGCGACGCAGATTAGAGTCCCTCAAACAGCCAAGGCGTCCGGAGACGGGGCTCCACTACTTCCGTGCTTCGGTCGCGAGCGTGCGGGGTCCGCCCGCAGTCCCGGGCCAGGAGGACATGTGCAACGCGGCGAAGTCTGGTGGGTCGAGTTCGACGAGCGGCGGCCGGTCGTACTCCTGTCGGGAGACGAGGCGCACGGGTTTCGGGCGATGCAGGTCGTCACGCCGGCTGGCGTCGACATCAGCGGGTTGGCAGTCGAGGTGGCAGTGGGAGCTGCGGAAGGACTGCCCTTCGAAGGCGTGCTGCGGTTCGGCTTCTCGCATCCGGGCTTCACCCCGTGCACCTGGTTGACCACACTGTCCCGGGATGACCTGATCGGGCAAGCGGGCGTCCTGTCCTCCGCGAAGCTCAGTGCGATTGAGGATGCGCTCCGTCTCAGTGAACAGGAGGAGGAGTGGACCCCAGCCACGGCTGAGAGGCTCAACGACATCAGGGACGCCCTCCGTCCCAGCGAGCTCACGTAGCCGCGGAAAGAAGGGCCTCCCTGACAGTCCGGCCGATCTCGTCGAGATGGTCAACGGTGGCCCATCCACCCCTCCGGGGCACTACCCGCAAGATCACGATCTACGGCTCGAGTAGAAGAACGCCACCATCTGCCACGAGCCGTACGGTGACCGCCGCCTCCTCGAGGGGCGGCGGCCGGTGCCGTGTCACGCGGGCGCGGCGGTACGGCTGCGGTGCCGTGCGGTGAGTCGTTCCAGTACGCCGACCACCTCGTTGGGGTGCGGCGCGGCATTCACCTCCGCCTGCAACTCCTGTGCGCGAAGCCGGAACTCCGGCTCCTTCAGCAGCCGCAGCAGGCCGGAACGCAGGCTCTCCGCCGACACCCCGCCCGCCGGCAGGAACAGTCCGGCCCCCAACTCGGCGAGCCGCTGCGACCGGTACACCGCGTCCCACACCCGACCCAGCGAGATCTGCGGCACCCCGCAGGCCGCTGCGGTCGCCCAGGTACCGGCGCCGCCGTGGTGCACGATCGCCGCGCAGGTCGGCAGCAGAACGTCCAGCGGCACATGGTCGACCAGTCGGACGTTGTCCGGCACCGAGGAGATCAGCTCCCGCTCGGCGGGATCCACCGTGGCGACCACCTCGGCGTCCAGTCCGGAGACCGCCTCGAAGACGTCGTCCACCAGGATGGTGCTGGGCGCTCCGGTGTTGCGGGTGGTCATGCCCGCCGTCACACAGATCCGGGGCCGGGTGGGAGCCGACCGCAGCCACGGCGGAACCACGGTCGGCACCTGCCCGTTGTGCGGGACGTACCGCATGGGCACCAGGGGTTGCCCCAGTGACAGACGTACGCTCGGCGGCATCTGGTCGATCGACCACTGGCCCGTGACGATCTCCTCGTCGAACGAGCAGCCGTGGCGCTCCAGCGTCAGGGTCAACCACTCGCCCAGGGCGTCGTCGTGTTCCGTCCCGGGCCCCTGCTCCCAGTGCTCCCGCAGCAGTCGACGCGTGCTCATGAACATGTCCGGGAAGGAGAGCAGCCGGGCGTGGGCCGCGCCGCTGGCGCGTGCCGCCACCGCCCCGGCGAAGGTGAACGGCTCCCAGATCACGAGGTCGGGCCGCCACTCGCGGGCGAAGGCCACCAACTCGTCCACCATCGACTCGTTGTTGATCCAGGAGTAGAAGAGCGAGGTCATCACGGTCTCATGGCTCATCAGGAAGTCCCGACTGAGCTGCTCGTGACGTTTCTCCAGATAGTCGGGGCGGTCGTGCAGGGCCATCATGGGGCCGCCCACCGCACCGAGCACCGTGTGCAGCGCCGGGTCCTCGCCCACCGGAACCGCGGTCAATCCCGCGCCGGTGATGGCGGGAGTGAGTGCGGGCTGTGAGGCGACCCGCACCTCGTGTCCTGCGGTCCGCAGCGCCCAGGCCAGTGGCACCGAACCGCTGAAGTGGCTCTGCTCCGCGAAGGAGGTCATCAGTACGCGCATGGCTCGACCCTTCAGCAGGGGGAAACGGGAAGGTGCAGCACTCCGCCGGTCATGGGGGAGCGCAGTCGGCGCAGTTCGGGGCCCGTCCGGCGCAGCGCGGGCAGTTGGGCGACGGTGGTCGCCACGACGGCCGTCGCCAGCGGCCTCACCAACGGCTCCAGCGGGCCCGTGAAGAGTTCGTCGGTGAAGGCCAGCAGCGGAGTTCCGGCGGGGCGGTCGAGGTCGAAGCGATCCGGGTCGGGGAAGGCTTCCGGGTCGCGTTGCGCCGCCTCCACCAGTACCACTACATCGTGGCCCGCCTCGATGGGCTGCCCGCCCAGCTCCACGTCCTCGTAGGCGAACAGCTTCAGCATCCGCACCGGCGGGGAATGGCGCAGCGCCTCCTGGACGGCGTCCGAAGCGCGGCCCGGTTCCTGCTGGACCCGGGCCCAGGACTCGGGGTGGTCCAGAAGGAGGGCCACGGTCCGGGCCGCGGTGTTGGCGGCCATCTGCACCCCGGCGACGGCGAACAGCCCAGCGACCGCCCGGTCGTCCGCGCCGGACCCCTCGCCCGCGGCGTCGAGCAGGGCGCCGACGTGTTCGACCGCGGTGATCAACGCCCGGGCCGTGGGGGTCCGCGGCGGACAGACCGTCGCGTCCAACGCGGGTGCGGTGTCCACGCACAGCTGTACGAAGTGCTCCCGTTCGGCGGACGGGACACCGAGCAGCGCCGCCACGGCGGTCGCCGCGACCGGGTGCGCGACCTCGGTCATGAAGTCGAACGCACCGTCCTGCCGGCCCAGCACCTCCTTGCACCGTTCGGCGACCCCGGCCGCGAAGTCGGTGCCGACCGCGGTCCGGGCCAGTGCGCTTAGCTTCCGGTACTCGTCCCGCTCCTGTGCCAGGTACACCTCGTCGAGCGGCAGGACCTTGTGCAGGGCCGGGAGTTGCCACTCGTAGGTCGGTTCGCCGTCCGATCCGTCGGCCGGCACCGGGTAGCGGACGCCGAACCGGGGGTCCCGCAGCAGTGCGGCGGCGGTTCCGTAGCTCGCGGTCACCCATGCGTCGGCCATGCTCCACATCACCTCGCCGTGTGCGCGGGCGTGCCGACCGAGATCGTGCGGGTCATCGCTCTCGGCCCTCAGCAGCAGGGCGTACGGGTCGTCCTTGATGCCGTAGATCCACTGCATGCCCCGGAGCGACATCAGCAGGGAGCCCAGCTCACTGTCGGTCTTGGTGGAAATCATGCGGTCGAAATTAAGCCGGGGCCCTCTAGCTTCTCTCGACTCTCGCTGTCCTTTCCTCAGGCCAGCAGGCTGTGCAGACACGCCACCAGACTGCGCGCCTGGATGTTGAGGTAGTGGCTGTGCCGCAGGAGCTCGGTGAGTTGGTGGACGGCGGTCCAGCGATAGTCGGGGTGCTCGATTTTGGTCGGAGCCACCTCCACGATCTGGTACCGGTTGAGTGCGTGGTAGAAGCGTCCGCCCTCCTCCGACAGCACCGTGTCGTACCGGATCTGTTCTGGGGCTGCGGACAGGACGGTGTCCAGGAACTCCGGGCGGGCCGCTGCGGGCAGTGCCGCGAGACTGTCGGGGATGCACTGGACGGTCGGTGCGAGTTCGACGACGTCCAGGAACCCGGGCTCCACCCGGGCGTGCATCAGGGCGTGCAGCACACCGCCGATGTCGGCGACGAGCAGGGCGATCACGCCCAGGCCGTGCTGCTGGATCATGGGCTGGGACCAGTGCGCCACTTCCCGGCCGCCCGCGGTCACGTCCACGCCGATGACCGAGAAGAACTCACCGCTCTCGTGGGAGATCCGCTCGGACGTGCGCTGCCAGCCCGTCAGCCGGTCCAGTGGTTGGAGCCGGGCGGTCACCTCGGTCCGGGTGCGCACCTCGGTCATCCAGTGCAGCAGCTCGCCGGTCGAGTGCCGACTGCCCGATGCCGCCGCACAGGAACGGACCAGCGCACCCCGGAAGCCGCTGCCGTCGGACCGCAGCACGGTGTCGAGCCCGGGCCCTGCCAACGGCAGACTGGAGAGCACCGAACGCAGATCCATGTTCACGGTGTCCTCGACGGCCAGCAGTTCCTGGATCTCTCCGATGGTGAGCCAGACGAAGCCGTCCAGGAGTGGAACCTCCCCGACCGCCTCCACCACCATGTTGCGGTTCCGCTTGCGGTAGAACCAGGAACCTTGTTCGGACTGGCGCACATCGGCTATCTGCCGGTGCCGCCACGGCTCGCGGAAGAACTCCAAGTACGGTACGGCCCGGCCCTGGTGGACCCGGAGGTAGTTGCTCCGGGTCGCCTGGACGGTGGGGGCGAGTTGTAGCCCGTTGCGATTGCCCGGCTCGACCTTGGCCTGCACCAGGGCGCGGAGCACTCCGTCGTACTCCTTCACCAGCAGGCCCAGCACACCGATCTCCGGCTGATGGATGACCGGCTGCGTCCAGTACGGCACCGGCCCCTGGGGGCGATGGATCGAGAGCCCCTCCACACTGAAGAACCCTCCGCTGTGGTGGTGGAGGTTGCCCGTGTCGGCATCCTGGCGCCAGCCCTCCAACTCCGCCAGCGGCGCGGGGCGCACTTGGGTGTAGGCGCGTGCTCCGAACTCCTCGAACCACTGCCGGAATCCGGTCAGCGGCCCGCCGCCTCGGCCGCGTTCCCGTACCGACTCGCCGAGCCGCAGGGTGAGGTCCCCGAGGTCTTCCAGGTCTTCGAAGCCGCCGTCCGCCGCCGTCAGTCGACCCGCAGCGGTGAGCGCCGTCATGCTGACCTCAGCGCCCGGTCGATCTTCAGACAGGTCTGGTAGTCGGGCAGCAGACCCGCGGCCCGGGCCTCCTCCAAGGTGGGGGCGACCCGGTCGCGTTCGGAGAGGATCGGGGCCACGTCCGTCGGAAGGGGCAGTCCGAGGGTCGGATCGAGCACCGACAGCGCCGCCTCGTTCTCCGGCACGTACTCGCCGGAGAGCATGTACGACACCACCGTGTCGTCCTCCAGGGCGATGAAGCCGTGGGCCATCCCGACCGGGAGGTACACCGCCCGGAAGTCCTCCTGGTCGAGCAGCGCACTGTCCCAGCGGCCGAACGTGGGGGAACCCACCCTGATGTCCAGGATGATGTCGAGGGTCCTGCCCCGGGCGCAGTAGACGTACTTGGCCATGCCCGGCGGAGTGACGGTGTAGTGCAGTCCGCGCACCACACCACGGCGCGACCTGCTGTGATTGGTCTGGGCGACCGGGAACAACTTGTGTCCGGTGGCCGCGACGAAAGCAGCCTCCTGATAGGGCGACACGAAGATGCCGCGGTCATCGCCGAAGACCCGGGCCTGGAACTCGAATCCCCCCTCGACGCTGAGGGCGCGCGACTGCATGGTGATCGTCATCATTCGCTCCGATGAGGCTGTGAACGGTGTTCGTCCGTCAGACGTTCGAGGGTGGGCACGATGTCCCGGGGCACGGGCATGGCGAGCATCTCCCTGCGCACCCCGGCCGCGGCACGGGCGAACGACGGATCGTCCAGCACCCGGGTCAGCAGCGCGCGCAGAGAGTCGGCGGTCTGCGGTACGTCGTCGGGGACCGCGAGTCCCGAGCCGCTGGTCTCCAGATGGCTCCGCTTGGCGGCGCCGTCCCACAGGGCGGCCGGAAAGATGATCTGCGGTACACCATGGAGCTGCGCGGTCTGCAAGGTGCCCGCGCCACCGTGGTGCACGACCGCCGCACAGGTCGGCAGCAAGGCGTCCAACGGGACGTGGTCCACCACCCGGACGTTGTCCGGAACGCGCGCCCCCGGCGGGAGCTGGGAGGCGCTCAGGGTGGCGATCACCTCGATGTCGAGGTCGGCCACCGCCTCCAGCAGTTCGGCGACCGGCGCGGGTTCATCGCCCAGCACGTCCCGTCCGGTGTGTCCGAGCGTCACACAGACGCGCGGTCGTTTCACCGGCCCGTACAGCCAGGAGGGGATCGAGGAAGCCCCGCCGTACGGTACGTAGCGGACGGGCACATGGTTGCCGCCGACCGGCCCGCGCATCGAGGCCGGGATGGGGTCGATGGTCCACTGCCCCGTCACGGCCTCGTCGGAGTACGCCACGGAGTGGCGCTCCAGGGTTCGGCTGAGCCAGTGCTCCAGCGGGTCGTGACGCTCCTGGACCGGCCGGTCCAGGAGCGTCCTCCGATACGTCGCGTGGCTGCGCCCGATGAGGTCGAGGCTGAACAGCAGCCGGGCGTGCGCCGCGCCCGTGGCCATGGCGGCGACCGGTCCCGCGAAGGTCTGGCAGTCCCAGATGACCAGGTCGGGGCGCCAGGAGCGGGCGAAGGCCACCAGGTCGTCGATCATGGACGGCGGTGACAGGCTCGGATAGACGTAGGCCGTCAGCGCCTCGAACGCATCGTGGAGATAGTCGTGGGTCAGTCGCTCCGGACGCGTCCCGGACAGATCCGTGAGATTGACGAAGTCGAGGTCCTCGGCGGCACGGGGAGCGTCGGATTCGTTCCGCTCCCGGGTCATGCCGTCCATCTGCTCGTCCAGGCGCAGCTCCTCACCGACGGCGACACCGGTGAGACCCGTGTGACTGATGTACTCCACGAGATCCGGCTGGCTGGCGACGCAGACGTCATGGCCCGCCGACCGCAACGCCCACGCCAGTGGGATCTGGATGTGCAGGTGTGACGTCGCGGCGAAGGTCGTGAACAGGACCCGCATCAAGACTCTCCTCTTCTTTCGCCCCGAAGCGTGGGTCACCTGCCTCGCAACCCGCTCAACGACGGCTGGACGGCCGGCCCTGTGGTCAGACGCCCACGCCGTCCTCCTGGAGCTGCCGGTGCTGCCGACTGACCGTCGCGATCCTCAGCGCCGCGACCAGATCCCGGTAGAGGTCGTCGGACGCGAGCAGTTCGTCATGGGTGCCGGAGGCGCGGCAGAGGCCGTTCTCCATCACCATGATCTTGTCGGCCTCCACCACCGTGGACAGCCGG
This sequence comes from Streptomyces sp. NPDC005963, assembly GCF_040638655.1. NCBI lineage: Bacteria > Bacillati > Actinomycetota > Actinomycetes > Kitasatosporales > Streptomycetaceae > Streptomyces > Streptomyces sp. NPDC005963. The sequence goes on from NZ_JBEXVD010000010.1 coordinate 114,523, forward strand.
TGCGCGATGGTGACCACCGCTCCCCGCTCGGCGACCCTGACGATGGCGTCGTGGATCGCCGACTCGGTGAGGCCGTCCAACTGCGCGGTCGCCTCGTCCAGGAGCAGGATCTCCGGCTCGCCCACCAGGGCCCGCGCCAGGGCGATGCGCTGTCGCTCCCCACCGGAGATCTCGGTATCCGACAGGGTGGTGTCGAGGCCCTCTTCCAGTTCCCGCACCCGCTCGTCGAGCCGTACGGCCCGCAGCACCGACCAGAGGTCGTCCTCGCTGGCCTCCTGGTGGTTGTAGAGCAGGTTCTCCCGCAGGGTGCCGGGGACCAGGGGGGTGTCCTGCTCGACGTAGACGATCCGCCTGCGCAGTTCGTCGAGGTCGTAGTGGTCGAGCGGGACGCCGTCGAGGCGGACCGTGCCCTCGGTCGGGTGCAGGAAGCGCAGCATCAGCGAGAACATCGTGGTCTTTCCCGCGCCGGACGGGCCGACCACAGCGGTGTGGCCGCGGCGGGCGATGCCGAGGGAGACACCGTTCAGGGCGGTGCCGGCGTCCGGTCCGTACCGGGCGACGACGTCGTGGAACGAGAGGACGGGGGAGGCCGGTGCCCGCTCCGGCGTCGGTACGGCTTCGTCCGCCGCCGGAATGACGGCGGGGCGCCGCTCCTCCGGCAGGTCCTGGATCTCCTTGATGCGCGCGGCTGCCACCAGACCGGATTGGAGGAGCGAGACGGTCTGGGTCAGCTGGGTCACCGGCTCCACGATCCAGAACGCGTACAGCAGGAAGGCGACCAGCCCGGAGACCGGTAGCGTCCCCTCGCTGACCCGCCAGGCCCCCACCGAGAGGATCATCAGGATCGCGCCTTCGAAGCCGACGCCCGCGAGCGTCCAGGTCAGCGATTCGATGCGGATCGCGCGTACGCGCTGACGCGCGGACTCACGGGCCTCGACGAGTATCCGCTCGCCCTCCCGGCCCTCACCGCGGCTCGCCTTGACGGTGCGGATCGCCCGCAGCGCGCCTTCGAGCACCCCGCCGAGCCGCCCGATCGCGGCCTGCGCACGCTCCTGGGCCCGGGCGAGTGGGGGCATCAGCAGACCGATGGCGATGGCCATGACCACCAGCGTGCCCAGCATCACCAACAGCAGCACCCAGTCGAGGGAGGCCATCAGCACCAGGGCGCCGACGATGGTGATGACCGCGCCGAAGAACTCCAGCGCGGTGGAGGCCGCCGCTTCGCGCAGCAGCACCGTGTCCGAGGTGACCCGGGTGATCAACTCGCCCGACGAACGCCGGCTGAGGACTCCCAGGGGTGCGTGCAACAGCCTCTTCACCATGGAGGTGCGCGCATCGAGCACGATCTGTTCGGCGAGCTTGCCGAGCAGGACCGCTTGGAACAAGCCCACCACGGCGCCCACCACCAGCAGCCCCACGAGCAGCCAGATCGCCCCGGCGATCGGCTTCGACTCGGCGAGCCCGTCGAGGATCCACTTGGTGGCCATCGGCGTGGTGAGCATCGCGGCCGTGGTGAGCGTGGTGAGGACGAAGGCGACGAGCAGGGTCCAGCGGTGGGGATGGACGAACGACCAGAGCACTCGGAGGTTGGCCCAGCGCAGCGGCGGCGGTGCCTCGGTCTCGGAGACATCCGGTTCGGTCACGAGAAGGGCCTTTCATGGGGAGCGGCAGTGGGGAAGTCCCTCATTGAAATGGGACACCAATGTCCCAAGTTAGCATGTGCTCAATCCTCTATGGGAGTTGTCTGCTACCTTTGGGTACGTGAGTGACATCGCCGGGGAGTCCGGAACGCGGAACCGTACGCGCCGCGCCATCTTGGGCGCAGCTGCCGAAGTGCTCGCCCGGGACAGGACCGCCACGCTCGCCGACATCGCCAAGGCGGCCCAGGTCGGGCGCAGCACGCTGCACCGCTACTTTCCCGACCGGGACGTGCTGATCCACGCCGCAGTGGCCGACTCGTATCTGGTGATCCAGCAGTCCATCCAGGACGCGGCGGTCGACCAGGGCACGGCGTTGGAGGCGATGCGCCGCCTCATCGCGGCCATCGTCGACACCGGAGGTCGGATGCTCTTCCTCTACGGCGACTCGCGCGTCCTGGAGGACTTCGCAGCGCACGACGGCGGGGGCGGCACGGGCGACGTGGGGGACCCGGGGGAGTCAGGAGAAGGGGCCGAGTCCGACACCGCTCCGGACTCGGTCTCCTCGATGGTCGTCGACCTGATCAGGCGCGGTCAGTCCGAGGGCGCCTTCGATCCGAGCCTCGACGTCGACTGGGTGCAGGACGTGATCTGGGCCCTGGTCTACACCGGCTGTGAGGCCGCGAGCCGCGGCACCCTGCCGCGCCACGGTGTCACCACCGCGGTGGTCCGCATGTTGGAGAACGGAATCCGCGAACAGTGAGCCCATCGAGAGGAAGCACGACGTTATGGCAATACTGGTGGCCGGTGCGACAGGAAACGTCGGTCGGCATGTGGTCGGACGGCTCGTCGCGGCAGGGCAGGACGTCCGCGCGCTGACCCGCCGCCCGGGGGCCGCCGCACTGCCCCCCGAGGTCCGCGTCTTCGAAGGCGACCTCACACGCCCCGAGACCCTGCCGCCCGCCTTGGAAGGCGTGCGGACCATGCTGCTCTTCCCGGTCGGGGAAGCCGTCGACGAGGTGGTGGCCCTGGCGGTGAAGGCAGGGGTGCGCCGGATCGTGGTCCTCTCGTCCGCGGCCGTCACCGCGGGCTACGACACCGAGTACCACTACCCGGTCGAGCAGGCCGTCGAGCGTTCCGGGCTGGAGTGGACCCATGTGCGGCCCGGTGAGTTCGCGGTCAACTCCCTCTACCTCTGGGCCCCTTCCATCAAGGCGGAGCGCCGTGTGGTGGACGTCGACCTCGACACTCCCGGCACCCCCATCCACGAGGCCGACATCGCGGACGTGGCCGCAGCCGCCCTGATGGACGACCGGCACGCCGGCAAGGCGTACGACCTCGCAGGACCCGAGGCGCTGACCCACCGCGACCAGATCGCCGCGATCGCCGCTGCCATCGACGCGCCGCTGCGCGTGGACGAGGTCGAGCCCGATGAGGCCAGGGAGTTCTACCGGGCCCAAGGCGGTTGGGCCGCGGAGAACGCCGACTTCCTCTTCGGCTTCGAGGACTACTCGGGGGCGACGACCGACCCGGGTGAGGCAGCGGCCGGCGCGGACCAACAGGAGGGCGCGGACCACCTGGTCGGTGCGGATCAGCAGCACGGCGAGCAGTCGGCGGACGGCGAGGCGGAGGAGCAGACGTGGGAGGAGCCGGACATCTCCTGGCTCACCTGCACCGACATCACCGGTGGACCGGCCCGCACCTATGCCGAGTGGGCCCGCGACCACGTGGACGACTTCCGCTGACCTCCTCGGGGCGGTGGGTGTCGAGCGCGATGCGAGCGGCTTGCATCCCCGCCCTCCTACCGTGAGCGAACGAGTCTCACCGGCTGAGGAGTTGGGGATGCGGGTCCTGTTCACGGCGTTCGCCACCAGGTCACACATGTACGCCTTCGTGCCGCTCGCCTGGGCGTTGCGGGCGGCCGGGCATGACGTCCTGGTGGCGAGCCAGCCCGATCTGGTCGAAGACATCCAGGCCACCGGGCTGACCGCCGTGGGCGTCGGCGAGCCGCTCAATCTGGCCGAGGACATGATCTTCGAGGATCTGGCCCCCGGACCCGACGACCCCCACGGCGTCGACATGAACACCTGGCCCGAGCTGCTGGACATCGGCGAGACCTCACTGGAGCGGATCACCGACGACTACGCACAGGGGGTCTTCGCCGCCTACGGGCCCCTGATCTTCCACTCCCTCTCCTCGCTGATGATGGACGACATGGTCGACTTCGCCCGCTGGTGGAAGCCCGACCTGGTCGTCTGGGACACGATGACCTATGCGGGACCGGTCGCCGCGAAGGCGTCGGGGGCCGCCCACGCCCGGTTGCTCTTCGGACTCGACCTGGTGGGCTGGATGCGGCAGCACCATCTGGCCGCGCTGGCCAGGCGGCACCCCGCACTGCGGGACGATCCGATGGCCGAGTGGCTGAACTGGACGCTCGGGGACTACGACCGCGAGTTCAGCGAGGACACGGTCCTGGGGCAGTGGACGATCGACCCGGTACCCACCTCCATGGCCCTGCCCACCGCCACCACCCGGGTCCCGGTCCGCTACGTCCCCTACAACGGGCCGTCGACGATTCCGGCGTGGATCCGCGAGAAGCCGAGCCGTCCACGGGTCTGCGTCACCATGGGCGTCTCCCAACAGGAGGTGTTCGGCAAGGACCGCGCGTCCCTCCAGGAGATCATCACGGCGACCGCCGAACTCGACATCGAGGTCGTCGCCACCTTGAACGCACGCCAACGCGCCGCCCTCGGCGAACTGCCGCCCAATGTACGGGCGGTGGACTTCGTCCCCCTGGACGCCCTGCTGCCCAGCTGCGCCGCCATCATCCACCACGGCGGATCGGGCTCCTTCAAGACCGCACTCGCCCATGGCGTACCGCAGATCATCGTTCCGGCCATGCTCTGGGACACCGTGCGCAAGGCGGAACTCCTGACCGAGGCAGGGGCGGGACTGCGGGTCGAGGACCCCGACCAGTTCACCGCCGCAGAACTGCGCGACCTCCTGAGCCGGATCCTCAACGACCCCTCCTACGCCCGACGGGCCGCCCGGTACCAGCAGGAGATCCGGGCGACCCCGGCGCCCGCCGACATCGTGCCCACCTTGGAGGGGCTCACCGCACACCATCGACAGGGGGCTGTGACCCGCGTCAGGTGAGCGAGAGCCCACCGTCCACGGGGATGACCGTGCCGTTTGCGTAGTGGGCCTCGGGGCGCGTCAGTTCGGTGATCCACCAGGCGATCTCCTCCGGGGTGCCGACGCGCCCCGCCGGTGACTGCCCCGCCATCTGCGCCAGAAACCCCTCGTACTGTTCGGGCGACATGCCCATCCGCAGACCGATGCCGCTGTTGACGACGCCCGGGGCGATGCCGACGACCCGGATCCCGCGGGGCGCCAACTCGACCGCCCAGGTTCGGGTGAGGAAGTCCAGGCCGGCCTTGCTTGCACCGAACACTCCGGCGCCGGGCCAGGCGCGCGACCCCACCGCCCCGGAGGAGCCGACGTTGACCACGGTGCCGCCGCTGGCCGCCAAGGCGTCGAGGGCGGCCCGGGTCAGCGCGATCGGGCCCAGCAGATTGGTGGCGATCTGCGCCTCGTCGTCCTCGCGGGTGTGATCTCCGAGAGTGCCGTACCGGGACGTGGCGGCGTTGTTGACCAGCACGTCGAGCCGACCGAACTCCCGCAGCGCCTCCCCGACCACCAGTTCGCCGACGTCGGGCCGGGTGAGGTCGGCGACCACCGTCCGCATGGTGTCGTGGTCCTTGGCCGTCTCGGCGAGGGCAGCTTGGGTGCGCCCGGCGATCAGCACCCGGGCGCCTCGTGCGGCGAACGCATGTGCCGTCGCCCGGCCGATCCCGGTGCCGCCCCCGGTGATGACGACGACGGGTGTCTGGATTTCTTCTACGGTTTTCGACATGGGCACAGCGTGCGGAGCCCTCCTCGAACCGGAGTCGACTCCGCCTCGCTCCGGGCTGCGGCCCGGAGCGGAGGACGGTCTCCCCGCCAGGGGTCAGCCCTCGGCGCGAACGGTCGTACGCGGCAGATACAGATGGGGCTCGCTGGTGCTGAGCGCACGCAGCGCCGCCGCGTGCGGCTGGAACTCGGGCTGGGCGACCGCCCGTCGCAGCGACTGGGCGTCGTCCCACCGGGCGATGTTCACATAGCGGCTGCCGTCCGTGGTGTGGCGCAGCAACGTGTGCTCCACGAAGCCGGGTTGCCGGGCCATGAACTCCGCGGTCCGGGAGAACGCCTCCTCGAACTCCTCCGGAGCGGCCGAGAGCGTGAACGTGTTGATGAAGGTGACTCCGGCCTCGGGCACTTGGGCGGTCATGTCCGAAATCCTTTCGCAGACGTCGCTGGGTTGCGCGCCAGCATGGAGCAGCGGGCTCGTCGCCCGCTCAACGCCCGCCCGACGGATTCGAGCCGATCTCGACGGGGCGGCGATCGGTGGATGCCACGTTCTGTCTGCCTGTCAACGACCGGACCAGTGGGAGTGCCACGCATGAGCGAACAGATCGAAGCCGTACGCAGGGTCATCAACGCCTTCAACACCGGGGACGCCTCGGACGCCGCCGAGTACCTCCACGAGGACTATCTCAATCCGGCCACCCAGGAGCACGGGATCCCCCCGGGTCCGGGTGGATTCCAGATGATCGTCAAGTGGGTGAAGATGACCTTCTCCGACGAGGCGCACTTGGAAGAGGTCAAGATCGAGGAGAACGGCGAGTGGGTCCGCGCCTACCTCGTCCTCTACGGTCGGCACGTCGGCAATCTGGTCGGCTTCGCCCCCACCGGGCGGCGGTTCGCCGGTGAGCAGGTCCACCTCTTCCGCTTCGTTGACGGCAAGATCCGCGACCATCGGGACTGGCCCGAGTTCCAGGGCACCCTGCGTCAGCTCGGCGAGCCCTGGCCCGAAGGCGGCGGCTGGCGCCCCTAGGACACGACCCAGGACACGACCCAGGTCGCGTCCTGGCCGCTCGATCCGGCCCCGCCCGTCTCCAGCGGGATCCGGCTCGTTCACCAACGAGCCCTCCTAGCGTGGAACGCATGGGCACCCTCATGATCACCGGCGGGGCCGGATTCATCGGATCACATTTCGTCAGACACTGGTGCGACACCCATCCCGGGGACCGTGTCGTCGTCGTCGACTCGCTCACCTACGCGGGCAACCTCCGCAATCTCGACGACGTGCGGGGCCGCATCGTCTTCGAAGGGGCGAGCATCACCGACGGCACGGCGATGGAGCGCGTACTGCGCACCCATGCGGTGGACGTCATCGTCAACTTCGCTGCCGAGTCCCACAACTCCTATGCGCTGCTGGAACCAGGACAGTTCTTCCTGACCAACGTGCTCGGGACGCAGACCCTGCTGGAGGCCGCACGCCGCGTGGGGGTGGATCGTTTCCACCACGTCTCGACCTGTGAGGTCTACGGAGACCTGGACCTGGACGCAACGGAGTTGTTCACCGAGTCCTCCCCGTATCGGCCGCGCACCCCTTACAACGCCAGCAAGGCAGGGGCCGACCACGCGGTCCGGGCCTACCACGAGACCTTCGGCCTGCCGATCACCATCTCCAACTGCGCCAACAACTACGGCTCGCACCAGTTCCCGGAGAAAGTCATTCCGGCCTTCACCACGTCAGCGCTGGACGGCAAGCCCCTCCAGCTGTACGCCCAGACGGAGAACCGTCGGGAGTGGATCCACGTCCTGGACCACTGCCGGGCCATCGAAGCCGTGTTGGAGCGCGGTCAGGTGGGGCGGACGTACCACGTCGGCACCGGGCAGGAGGCGTCCATCGAGCAGATCGCCGATCTGGTCCTGGATGAACTCGGACTGCCCGCCTCCATGAAGACCATCGTCCCGGACCGGCCCGGCCACGACCGCCGTTACGTCCTGGATTGGACCACCCTGCGGGATGAACTCGGCTGGCGACCCCGGACCGACTTCACCGAGGGGCTCCGGGAGACCGTCCGTTGGTACGCCGAGAACCGGGCCTGGTGGGAGCCGCTGATCGACCGGATGCCGGTCAACGAGGGCCAGTGGGCGACCGGAACACCGGCCTCAAGCCCGGGAGCCCGCTGACCCCAGCCCGTGCGCCCGAACGGATCCGGGCGGAACCCGCCGGGCACGCACACCACCTCAAACACACCGCATCACGCACACCGCATCACGGACGCGAGAACACCCGTGGGGGACGGCCGCGAACGGTCGTCCCCCACGGTCCGTGCACGGTTGACGGTGGGGCCCTCACCCCCGCGCGGTGGCGCTCTTGACCTCCTCGGCGATCGCCATCACGTACTGGCCGTACTCCGAAGCTGCCAGTTCGACACCCAGCGCGGCGCAGGCCCCCGCATCGATGAATCCCATGCGCAACGCCACTTCCTCGACGCACGCGATCCGTATCCCCTGCCGCTTCTCCAACGTGCTCACGTACTGGGTGGCCTGCTGGAGGGACTCGGGGGTGCCGGTGTCCAGCCAGGCGGAACCGCGGCCGAGGTCCACCAGCTTCGCCTGGCCGCGCCGCAGATAGACCAGATTGACATCGGTGATCTCCAACTCGCCGCGCGGCGAGGGGCCGATGTTCTTGGCGATGTTGACCACGTCGTTGTCATAGAAGTAGAGGCCCGTGATGGCCCGGTTGGAGCGGGGGCGAGCCGGCTTCTCCTCCAGCGAGACCAACCGCCCCTGCTCGTCGGCCTCGCCGACGCCGTACCGCTGGGGGTCGTGGACGGGATAGCCGAAGAGCACACAGCCCTCGACGTCCCGCGCGTTCTCCGCGAGCACGTCCGAGAACCGGTGGCCGTGGAAGATGTTGTCGCCCAGCACCAGGGCCGCGGAATCGTCCCCGATGTGGTCGGCGCCGATGATGAACGCCTCCGCGAGCCCGCCGGGGCGGGGCTGCTCGGCATAGCTGAGCTCCAGCCCGAGTTGTGAACCGTCGCCGAGCAGTCTGCGGAACTGCGGCAGATCGGCGGGCGTCGCGATGATCAGGATCTCCCGCACATCGGCGAGCATCAGCACGGAGAGCGGGTAGTAGATCATCGGCTTGTCGCCGACCGGGATGAGCTGCTTCGACACCGCCAGGGTGATCGGATACAGCCGGCTGCCGGTGCCGCCGGCCAGAATGATTCCCTTCATGGGATTCCCCGTCCTCACCGTCCGGGAACCGGACGGCTCCTCGATGTGCGTGGAGCGCCGGGCCGGACGTGTGTTTCCTCGATGAGCCGCGCCGGCCCGCCCCGGAGGACGGAACGCCGGCGCGGCATCCTCACAACGTGGCCAGTACGTCGCGCAGCGCGCCGATGACCTTGTCCTGGACCCCGCTGGGCAGCGAGGGGTACATCGGCAGTGAGAAGATCTCCCCGGCCGCCTTCTCAGTGACCGGCAACGAACCCTCCCGCCACCCCAGGTGCGCGAAACCGCTCATGGTGTGGACCGGCCAGGGGTAGCTGATGTTCAGCGAGATGTCGTACGCCTTGAGCGCCTCGATGATCGCGTCGCGCCGGGGGTGGCGCACGACGTACACGTAGTACACGTGGTCGTTGCCCGGCGCGATCGCCGGAAGCACCAGATCCGTATCGCCCAATCCCTCGGCGTACCGCTGGGCGATCGCCTGGCGGCCCTGCGCGTACGCATCCAGACGGCGCAGTTTGCGGCGCAGGATCTCCGCGTGCAGTTCGTCCAGCCGACTGTTGTGCCCCGGTGACTGGACGACGTAGTAGCGCTCCTCCATGCCGTAGTAGCGCAGACGTCGCAGATTGGCGTCGATCGCGGCGTCGGAGGTGATGGTCGCCCCCGCATCGCCGTACGCGCCCAGCACCTTGGTGGGGTAGAAGGAGAAGGCCGCCGCGTCGCCCATGGTCCCGGCCAACTGGCCGTGGTGGCGTGCGGCGTGCGCCTGGGCACAGTCCTCGAAGAGCACCAGCCCGTGCCGGTCGGCCAGCGCCCTCAGCGGGGCCATGTCGACGCACTGCCCGTACAGGTGCACCGGCAGCAGACAGCGCGTGCGGGGAGTGATGGCCGCCTCGACCTGGTCGACGCGCATCAGATAGGTGGCGTCGTCCACGTCCACGAACACCGGTGTCGCGCCCACCGAGACGATCGCCACGACGGTCGGCGCCGCGGTGTTCGACACCGTGATCACCTCGTCGCCAGGACCGACTCCCGCCGCCTGGAGTCCCAGCTTGATCGCATTGGTGCCGTTGTCGACACCGACGCAGTGGTCGACGCCGTGGAAGGCGGCGAACTCCTCCTCGAAGCCGCGCACGCTCCGGCCGAGCACCAACTGCCCCGAGCGGAGCACGGTGTCGATGGCGTCATGGATGTCGGCGCGCTCGTTCTCGTACTCGGGCAGGTAGTCCCACACATACGTGGTCATCGGATGGCCTCTCTGACACATCGTCCGCAACGTGTCGTCAACGGGTTGGAGCGGACAGTCCGTGCTGTCCGCGCAGACGGCTTCGGGGTCAGTCCCGGACGCCGACGAAGAGTCCGCGGCCGGTCGGCGCGCCCGGCAGGTACTCCACCGAGCAGCCGGCGGCGGCGAATGCCTCGGTGTACTCCTCCTTGCTGAACAGGGTGAGGACGTCGATCTCGGTGAACTCCCGGATCCCCGAGACGTCGCCCACCAGGAATCGGACCTCCATACGGGTGGCCCTGCCCTGGAGTGTGGAGTGCGAGATGCGGGCGACCGTCAGCCCGTCCTCCCGGCCCAGGTCGCCCGCGACGTACCCCTCGACGTGGTCATCGGGGAACCACCACGGCTCGATGACCAGCACCCCGCCCGACGGCAGATGTGCGGCCATCGACGAGACGGCCGCACGCATCTCCTCGACCGTGCCGAGATAGCCGATCGAGCAGAACATGCACACCACCGCGTCGAAGGTGCGGCCCAAGGAGAAGTCGCGCATGTCGCCGCTGTGCAACGGGACGCCCGGCAGCCGCTCCCGCGCCAACTCCAGCATCGGAGGGGCGATCTCCAGGCCCTCGGCGTGCTCGAACCGTTCGTCGAAGGTGGCGAGATGGGCTCCCGTGCCGCAGGCGACGTCGAGCAGCGAGGCCGCATCGGGCCGCCGTGCCCGGATCAGTCGCGCCACGTCCTCGGCCTCGCTCGCCCAGTCCTTGCCGCGGCTGCGGTAGAAGATCTCGTACACCTTGGCGAGTTCCTGCCCGTACATTCCGTTCTCCCTGGGGTTGGCAGCGTTGGTTCATCCGGTCTGTCCGGTCTGTCCGGTCCGTACGGGAAGGAGCGCACGGCGGGGGTGGGGCGGCCGTTCGTGCTCAGTCGTCGACCACGGCGACCGCCCTGGCCCAGCCCGCGCCCGCGCCGCGGATCTTCACCGGGAAGCAGGAGACCTGGAATCCGTACGGACCCGGCAAGGCCCCGAGATTGGCCAGCCGCTCGATCTGGCAGTACTCGCGCTGTCGCCCGGCGACGTGCGCCGGCCAGAGCACCGACCGGTCACCAGTACTGCGGTAGCGCGCGATGATGTCCCCGAAGGGCGCGTCCAGGCTGAACGCATCGGTGCCGATCACCCGTACGCCCAGGTCGAGCAGGAGGTGCACGGCCGGCCCGTCCAGCCCGGCGAAGTCCGTGAAGTAGGCCCCGGTGCCCACCCGGGCGTCCGCACCGGTGTGGAGCAGCACGATGTCCAACGGTTCGGGAGTGCGTCCGATGCGGGCGAACTCCTTCTCCAACCGGTCCGCCCCGATCACGCCGGTCGGTGCGTCGGTCATGTCGAGCACCATGCCGGGCCGGTGGAACCAGTCCAACGGCATCTCGTCGATGTGGCGGGGCACCCCGGTGCCGTAGGCGGTCTTGGAGCCGTAGTGCGACGGCGCGTCGACATGGGTTCCGGTGTGCGTGGTCAGCGACAGCCGGTCCAACGACAGGAACTCGCCGTCGGGCAGCTCGTCCGGGTCGAAGTCGATGCCGAAGTGCTCCCGCATCTCCGCGCTCATGTGCTCGGCGCCCTCGCGCGGCGACAGCACCTCGTGCACCACCGGATCGGGCTCGACGAACGAGGCGTCGACGGGCGAGGACAGATCGATCAGGCGCATACGTCACCTTCGGGCAGTGGACAACGCTGAAGCCCGATCGTGCGCGGCCTTCGCCGCAGGTCGTTGGAGGATCGCTGGGGCCGGTCCTCAACGGAATGTCGAAGACGGTGCGGCATCGTCCCCGTACCCGAGAGTGCGGGAAGACGGCCCGAGGAGGAGAACGCGGTGTCAGCACAACTATGCGCAGAGGTACAGCAGTTCTACGCACGCCATATGCAGTACCTCGACGACGGGGCCGCCGAGGAGTGGGCCCGGACCTTCACCGAGGACGGCAGTTTCCACCCGCCGTCCCTGCCCGAGCCGGTGCGCGGGCGCGACGCCCTCGCGGCGGGCGCCCGGAAGGCGGCGGCCGGACTCGCGGAGGCGGGGGAGGTGCACCGGCACCTGCTCAGCATGGTCGCCGTCGACCCCCAGGAGGACGGCACCCTCCGGGTCCGCAGCTACGCACAGATCGTCGCCACCCCTCGGGGCGGTCAGCCCAGGCTGCACCTGATGTGCGTGTGTGAGGACGTGCTCGTCCGCGAGGGCGGCGAACTCCTGGTGCGCGAGCGGCGCGTCACCCGCGACGACCGGCCCTGAACCCGCAGCGGGTCCGTGGGCCTCCCCGGCCCGCGGACCCGCCCGCGAGCCGGGAACAACCCCTGCCTACCCTCCGAGTTGCACCTTGAACGAGGCGAAGTCCCGCAGCGGCAGCGACCGGCGGCGCACCGGCTCCTCGGCGAAGCGCAGCTCCGGAAGTCCCTTCACGATGGCCATCAGCACCGCCGCGATCTCCATCCGGGCCAGGTTCATCCCCAGGCAGTGGTGGATCCCGCTGCCGAAGGCCAACGAGCGCGGCGCCTCGCGCGACGGATCGAAGACCTCCGGCCGCGGGTTCGCCGCCGGGTCCCGGTTCGCCGCTCCGAGCAGCACCCGCACCGGGGAGCCCGCGGGCACCACGTGCTCGCCGAACCGCACCTCTTCGGCGGCGTACCGGAACCCGGCCGACATGGGCGCGGGCGCGTCCCACCTGAGCACTTCGTCCACGAACCGCAACGCGCCCTCGAAGTCGACGATCCCCTGCCGGTGCTCGGGGCGGTGCAGCAGGGTGTGCACGGCGATGTCCAACGCGGTCGCCGACGTTTCGAACCCCGCCGTCAGCAGGGCGACGAAGACCGCCTTCAACTCGTCGTCGGTCAGCGGCTCCGACTCGGAGGTGTCCGGTGCGACCAGCGCGGACACCAGATCGTCCGCCGGCTGCGCCCGACGCCGTTCCACCAGCTCCCAGAGCCGGTCGAGGAGGGTGTGCAGGGCCACGTCGGCGTCCTTGAGCGCGTCCGTGTCACTGCTGGGGTCGACCACGTTGATGATCCGCGGAATCAGATCGGCGAGCAGCCGGTCGTCGTCGAGCGGCAGCCCCAGCAACCGGGCCATGACCTGGAGGGGCACCGGGACGGAGAGTTCGTGGTGGAAGTCGATGACCGCGCCGTCGGCCGACTGGGCGCCGACCTTGGCCACGTGGTCCCGCGCGATGGTCATCACACCGTTCTTGAGGGACTCCACCCTCCTGGGGGTGAAGGCCCGGCCCACCAGCCTCCGCAGCCGGGTGTGCTGCGGGGGATTGGCGTTGACGATCGACGTCACCAGTACCTTGAAGGCGTCGTACCGGCTCTGCTCCGGCATGAACCGGGCGAACGTCTCCGCGTCCGGCGCGGGGAAGAGCGCGGGGTTCTTCATGACGTACGAGCAGTCCTCGAACCGGGTGAGGACGTAACCCCCCAACTGCGGTGCGAAGTACATCGGTTCATGGGTGCGGAGCCAGTCGTAGAGCGGATAGGGGTCGTCCTGTCCCGGGGCGAGCAGTCCGCCCAGGACCTGCGATGCTTCACTGGTGGCCGAAAGCTGGTGATCTTCGGGGTTCACCTGCGTGCTCCTCGTTCGAACGGCGACGGTCCCGCGTAGCGTGACCGGCCCCCTTCGAGCGTGACTCAACGCAAACTCGATGTCCGGCGGTCACCATGGCCGCACATCGCCCCCGGAACGCGTCACCGGCGGTCCGCAGCGGCGGGCGGCGGAGCCGTGCCGGCGAGTACACCCCGTGCGAAACGACCGTGAGAGGCGAGCTTCGAGAGATGAGTGGTGAGGACATGCCCCAGACCCCTGACGATTCCCGTGTCTGGTTTGTCACCGGAGCCTCACGCGGCCTCGGGCGCGCCTTCGCCGAGGCTGCGCTCGACGCGGGGGACCGGGTCATCGCGACGGCGCGCGACGTTTCCGCCCTCGACACCCTGATTGATCGTCATGAAGGCCGGCTGGCGGCCTTTCCGCTCGACGTCACCCAACGCCAGCAGGTGATGGCGACGGTCGCCCGGGCCGCCGAGCTCTTCGGACGCCTGGACGTCGTCGTCAGCAATGCGGGCCAACTCCTCTACGGAATGATCGAGGAGACCACCGAGGAACAGGCCCGCGCCCATCTCGACGTCAACTTCTTCGGAGCGCTCTGGGTCGCTCAGGCGGTCACCCCCCTCCTACGCGCCCAGGGGTCAGGACACTTCTTCCAGGTCTCCGTCGCCGGCGCGGGCGGCGGCTCCGCCTCGACCGGGTTGTACAGCGCGGGCAAGGCCGCCGTCAGCGCTCTCGGCGAGGCCCTGGCCGAGGAGGTCGAGCCCTTCGGCATCAAGGTCACCCTGCTGGAGCCGGGGGAGTACGACACCGGTCTCGGCGAACTGGGCACCACCGCCACCGAGGAACTCGACGCCTACGACGAGGCACGGGCCCGGATGATGGAGTCCTGGAGCGAAGCCGCCGAGCCCGCCGCCGATCCGCACCGGGCCGCCGCCGTCGTCCTGGAACTGTCCCGCATGGACAGCCCGCCCCGGCACCTCGTGCTCGGCGGCACCGCGTACGACGACGCACTCGGCGACCTGCGGGAGCGGATCGAGGCCCGCACCCCGTGGGCCGCGCTCAGTCACCGGGCCGGCTGAGCCCGTGCGGGTCCTCTTCACACCGTTCCCCGCCACCACCCACGTCAACACGCAGGTCCCGCTGGCGTGGGCGCTGCGATCGGCGGGTCACGACGTCCGCATGGCCACCCAGCCCGATGTCCTCGAAGACATCCTCGACGCCGGACTCACGGCCGTGCCGATCGGCGACGCCCTGGACGTCGCGGCCCAGATGAACCCCGAAAGCCCCGCAGCAGCGGACGGGCCCGAGGCCGAGCCCGAGCAGCAGGACGACGAGGAGGAGTGGCTCGACGTCCTCGACATCGGGGAGACGAACCCGCAGAAGCTGACGTACGACCATCTCCAAGGGATCCTCACCACCTGGACCCACGTGGTGCACCAGAACACCAACCCCCGTCCCGTCATCGCCGAACTGGTCGACTTCGCCCGCTCATGGAAGCCCGACCTGGTCATCTGGGACACCATGTACTACGCGGGAGGCGTGGCCGCGATGGCGTCCGGAGCCGCCCACGCCCGGCTGCTGTTCGGCCTCGACCTCATGGGGTGGGCCCGACAGCACTACCGTGCGCACCTCGCCCAACGGCCGCCCGAACTGCGGGACGACCCCCTGGAGGAGTGGCTCGACCCCGTACTCCGCTCCTACGGCCGAGCGTTCGCCGAGGAAGCCGTGCTCGGACAGTGGACCATCGACCCGCTTCCGGTGTCCCTGCGGCTACCGGTCGACCAGCCCTTCACCCCCGTCCGCTACGTGCCCTTCAACGGTCAGTCGCCGTTCCCCAACTGGCTGCGCGAGCCGCCCGCGCGACCCCGGGTCTGTCTGACCCTCGGCCGTTCCTTCCGGGAGATCGTGGGCGGCGACCGGGCATCGGTCC
This sequence comes from Streptomyces sp. NPDC005963, assembly GCF_040638655.1. Taxonomy (NCBI): domain Bacteria; kingdom Bacillati; phylum Actinomycetota; class Actinomycetes; order Kitasatosporales; family Streptomycetaceae; genus Streptomyces; species Streptomyces sp. NPDC005963. The sequence continues at coordinate 130,033 of NZ_JBEXVD010000010.1, forward strand.
AGGCACTGCTGGACGCCGTCGCCGAACTGGACGTCGAGGTCGTCGCCACCTTGGACACCGGTCAACTCGGCTCGCTGCCCCGAGTGCCGGACAACGTCAGGGTCGTCGACTTCGTCCCCCTCGACCTGCTGCTCCCGACCTGCGCGGCGATCGTCCACCACGGCGGATCGGGCACGGTGGCGACCGCACTCGCCCACGGAGTGCCGCAGATCATGGTGCCCGCCCGTATGTGGTGCAACATCCCCAAGGCGCAGCAGGTGGAGCAACTCGGCGCCGGGCTCTACCGACAGGCCGAGAAGTTCACCGCCGACGAGCTCAGGGCCATGCTGGTCCGGGTGCTCGAAGAACCCTCGTTCGCCCGGAACGCGACCCGTCTGCGCGAGGAGATGCTCGCCGCCCCGGCCCCCGCCGATCTCGTTCCCGTACTGGAACGGCTCACCGCAACCCATCGCACCGGCCCACGCTGAGGAGTGACCCACCGCCATGAGCGCCCACAGTTCCGCAGTCCCCGCGCCCCGCGCCGGTTCCCCCGCGCCAGTGGCCCCGCGATCCGGGACGGTCGCCGTTCTCGGCGCCACCGGATGCGTGGGACGGCAGGTGTGCGCGGCCTTCGCCCGGGAGGGGCGCGAAGTCCTGGGCATCGCCCGCAACCGCCGCGACCAGCCGACGGGCATCGCGTTCACCGCCTTCGACGTCGCCAACGGTGACCCGGCCGAGTTGGCGGAACTGCTCACCGCCGCCGGGGCGGACGTGGTGGTCAACACCACCGGCGGATGGGTGCTGACCGAGGAGGCGATGTACGAGTCCCACGTCCAGTTGGTGGACCGACTGCTCGCCGCGACGGCCCTGATGGCGTCCCGACCGAGGATCGTCCACCTCGGCACCATCCACGAGTACGGCTTCGTAGACGAGGGAGTGTCGATCGACGAATCCCTCGTGCCGGACCCGGTCACGCCCTACGCCCGGACCAAACACGCCGGTTCCGCCGCAGTCCTCGCCGCCACCGAAGCGGGGGAGGCCGACGGCGTGGTGCTCCGCCCGGTGAACCTGTGCGGACCGCACACGACGGAGGCCAGTTTCCTGGGCGCACTGATGGCCCGGATCGCCGCGGCAGACCCGGGCGAGGGCCTGGAACTCACGCTCGCCGAAGCCCGACGCGACTATCTGGACGTCCGCGACCTCGCCGAGGCCGTCCTCGCGGCGGCGCACGCCCCGGTGACCGGTCGGGTGATCAACCTCGGGAGGGGTGAAGCGGTACCGATGCGGGAGATCGTCGCCCTGGTCGTCGACGCCTCGGGCTTCCCGTCCGAAGCGGTACGCGAACGGACGGCCGAGGTGCAGAGCAAGGGCGGCAACTGGACCCGTGCCGACATCTCCCTGGCGGGGGAACTGCTGGACTGGCGCCCCGGGATCGGTCTCCGCGAGTCCCTGCGGGACATGTGGGCCACCGGCCCCGGGCGGCTTCCGTAGCGCCCGGGCTGGGCCCATCACCGGCCGATCTGGGGTGGGGCCGCCGGGAGCGTCGGTCGATCATCCCGAACGGTCGCCGGACCCCTTGCCGCCTTCGACCGGTACGTTCTTGACCAGCGGCACGTTCTTGACCAGCGGCACGTTCTCGGGTGGTAGCGAGACCACTACCCCTTCTCCGGTACGCATCGTCAGGTTCCGTACGTCCGGTACCAGCAGCACCAGCGCGGTCACCAGGACCACCAGGACGGAGCACCCCCAGAGCGCCGCGCTCCGTCCGAAGGCGATCTCCGCGGGCCCTGCGAGCGCGGTCGCCAACGGGACCATCGCCACCGAGCCGAACCAGTCGTAGGACGAGACGCGCGAGAACTTGTCCTCCGGGATCTCCTGGTGGAGGGCCATCATCCAGGCCACACCGAACACTTCGATGGCGATGCCGCTCACCAGCATCACCACGATCAGCCCCTCTACCTGGAGGGGCACCGCCAGCGCGGCGGACGGGGCCGCGAGGGGGAAGACGCACAACGATCCGGCGAGCAGCATCCTGCGCGGCTTCCACCGCATCATCAGGACCGCGCCCAACACCGTGCCCACGCCGAACGCCGCGAGCGCCAGGCCCCACGGGGCTGCTCCGCCGAGTTCGTCCCGTGCGACGAGCGGCCCGTACACCCCTTCGGCCGCCGCGACGACGGCGACGACCACGGAGAACTGCGCCACGATGCCCCACAGCCAGGGCCGGCTGCGGACCTCCACCCACCCTTCCCGCATGTCGGAGATCAACCCGCCGCCCGACTCGCGGGGACGGATGTGGCCGACGTCGAGGAAGGCCCGGAGCGCACCGGCGACGGCGAAGGCCGCGGCGTCCACGGCGAGCACCCATCCGGGCCCGATCGCCGCGATCATGGCGCCGCCGATCGCCGCGCCACCGATGGCCGCACCGTGCATCGCCATCCGGAAGAAGGCGAAGGCCCGGCTGGCCTGTGTTCCGCTGACGCTGGACAGCAACATGCCCTCGGCAGCCGGGTTGAAGAATGCCTGTCCGGTGCCGCCGAGGGCGGAGAGCACCATCATCTGCCACAACTCGGCCTCGCCGCCGAGTACCAGCACGGCGAACGCCGCCTGTGACACACAGCTGAGCGCATTGGCCGCGACCATCACCCGGTGGCGGGGCAGCCGGTCGGCGACCGCTCCGCCCACCAGGAGGAAGAGCACGAGGGCCAGGGTACGGGCGGCAGCGACCAGCCCCACGTCCCCGGCGTCGCCGCCCGTCTCGATCACCGCGAACGCCGCCGCGATCATCGCACCGTGGCTTCCCAGGTTGGCGATGATCGCGCCGGCGGTCAGGAGGACGTAGTTGCGCCCCGCCCAGACGGGTGGGCGCAGCGGTCCGCGGCGGGGGGAGGCAGAGGTCACCCAGGGACTATCCCCGCTCCTCAGAGCGCTGCCAAACGAATAAAGCGGTCCGCGGCCCGATCAGCCGGTCGAGGCACCCGCCAAACGGACCGTGCTGAGGATCTGTTGGATCGTGGCGTCGGCGAGCTCGTCCGGGTTGCCCTTGGTTCCGTAGAGGACCCAGGACTTGAACTCGCCCTTGTCGTCCTTAAACGTGAACGCGATCGACTTGCCGTCGGTGTCGCAGCGGGTGCGCTTCTTCACTCCGACCGCGGTGGCCGTGGACACGCTTCCGACCAGTCCGGACTTGGTGGTGTACGGCTTGGCCTTCTCGACCTTGACCGTGCCCTTGGGCTCCAGTTGTGCATAGGCGGCCCACGCCCAGTTGCCCGCTTCGTTGAACGCGGCGCTCGCGCTGTCCTTCGCGCCCTTGCCGCCCTTGGTGCCCGCGTTCGCCAGACCCCAGTCTTCGACCCGGCCGTCCTTGTCGGAGTCGACCGAGCACCATTTGCTCTGGTAGCTGCTGGGTGCCGACATCACGACAAGGGGCGTGCCGTCGCCCTTCTTCTTGTCCTCGAAGCCGATGCTCACGCCCGGACCGACGACCTGCCAGGTCGGCGGCACGTCGAACTGGGTGCCGTGCTTGGGGTTGGTGACGACCTTCCAACCGGCGATGGTCGGCTTGGCGTCCTCGGCGCCGCGCGGATTGTCCACCGGGGCGGAAGACGCCGGGGCCGGCTCCGAGGGCGACGAAGCCGGGGTCGATGCGGCGGCGGGACCGCCCTTGCCCTGATCGGCTTCCTTGTCGTCGTCGTTGCCGAACACGATCACACCGGTGATCACCGCGGTGGCGACGACCGCGGTGGCGGCCACGATCGCGACGATCGTGGTCCGCTTCTTGTCGTCGCCGCGGGGCGGCTGCGGTCCCCCGGGCGGCTGCCCGGGGACGGCGTACTGCGGCACGGTCGGCTGCTGGTACGGGTTGGGCTGCTGATACCCCGGCTGCTGATAGGGGTTCGGCTGTTGGTAACCCGGCTGTTGGTACGGGTTCTGCTGGTGCGGGTTCTCGCCCCCGGGCGGCTGCTGTCCTTGCCACATGGCCAGTAACCATAAGGGGGGTGGCTGGTCTGCTGCCATGCACGTCCGCCGTTGAGGATGGCCAAGCACTCTACCCGTGGGTAACATCGGCGCCATGAGCGCTGATCAGATGTCCGTCGGCGAAATGCTCGCCGCCACCGTTCCCATGGCCAGGACCCTCGGATTGCAGTTCTTGGAGACCACGGCCGATCGGGCCGTCGTTCGACTGCCGGACCAGCCGGACTTCCACAACCACGTGGGCGGCCCGCACGCAGGTGCGATGTTCACGCTCGCCGAGTCGGCCAGCGGCGCGATCGTCATCGCCGCATTCGGCGACCAGTTGCACCGGGCCGTGCCCCTCGCCGTCCGAGCCGAGATCGACTACCGGAAGCTGGCCATGGGGGAGATCACCGCAACGGCCACCCTGGGCCGCCCGGTCGCCGAAGTCCTCGCCGAACTAGACGTGGGCGAGCGACCCGAGTTCCCCGTCCACATCGCCCTCCGGCGCGCCGACGACGCGGTGACCGGGGAGATGTCCATCGTGTGGACCCTTCGGCCCCACTCCTAGGAAGCCCCGAGCCGCTCGGTACGCTGCCCGGGGCGCGGGACGGTCCGGACGCCCCGGGAGGAGTGGGCGATGACGACTCAGGCATGGATCGCAGGCGTCGGCGGCAAGGAACCGGACGTCGACCCGGCCGCCTTCACCGCCCCCACCTCCGTGGTCGTCGGAGACGTCACCCTGGCCGCCGGCGCCAGCGTCTGGTACCACGCGGTCCTCCGTGCCGACTTGGGGCCGATCGTGATCGGGGCCGACTCCAACATCCAGGACAACTGCACCGTCCATGTGGATCCGGGCCACCCCGTCGTGGTCGGTGAGCGGGTGTCGGTGGGTCACAACGCCGTTCTCCACGGCTGCACCGTCGAAGACGGGGTCCTGATCGGTATGGGCGCCACCGTTCTCAACGGTGCCCACATCGGCGCGGGTTCCCTGGTCGCGGCGCAAGCGCTCGTACCGCAGGGGATGCGGGTGCCGCCCGGCTCGCTGGTCGCGGGCGTACCGGCCAAGGTCAGACGCGAACTGACCGCAGAAGAGCGCGAAGGCATTCAGGTCAATGCGGCGATGTACCTGGACCTGGCGAAGCAACATCGGACGGCGACCCGGCAGGACTGAGGGACCCGGCAGGGCCGTGCAGATCGGCGGCGTCACCGCGGCGCGTCGGCTGCCTGCCGATGCTCCGGGCGGCCTCCTCGCGCGGGCGCACCAGGATCTCCGCCGCCACCACGCTGCCCGCGGGAAACCTGCGGGTGTCGGTGTGGATCGCGAACGCGTCCACCAGCTTCAGACCACGTCCGCAGTCGGCGCCCCCGTCCAGCGGTTCCTGACGCCGGCCGATCCGGTGCTTCCACCGTCCGCCGTCCCGCACCTCCGTCGTCAGGGTGTCGCCCTGCATCTTGAGGGCCAGGGCCACCCATGAGCTGCCGCTGTGCAGCACCACATTGCTGACCAACTCGGTCACGATCACCGAAAGCGCTTCGTCGCAGTCGCTGTGCAGTCGCCACCGCCGGGCGACCGTCCGAGCGAAGTGGCGGAGGGCCCGAGCGGATTCCGGCGTCGCCGACATCGCACACTGGGCGAGCCCCGTGGCTCCCCCGTTCGGCGCAAGGCCGACCGAGAGCGGGGCTGTGCGTCCTGAAGTCTCCTCTGATGCGATCACGTCGGCTCCTTCTGCCCGGGGAGAGCCCGGACCGGTACGGCCACGTTCCCTGTCACTGCGTGCCGAGCGCAATTGGGGAGACTGAAGTACGGATACGCAAAGAAAAGACATGTCCGGAATCTTCGAGGAGGGTGATGTGGCGACCACACCCGGTGAGGAGATCTGGGCGCGCTGGCTGCGGCGGACCCTCGACCAGCCCCTTGCCCACCCGGCGCTCCTGCTCCTGGAAGGTGCCGCGGGAGCAGGCAAGACCCGTCTGATCGAGGAGCTGAGGGAACAGAGCGCAGCCGCCCGTCGACCCACTGTGGTGCTCACCTTCACCACGGCCGGAGTGATCGTGGCCAGTACCCCGGTCAGCACCTCGGTGGGGGATGGCCCCACGGCACCGAGTGACCAGGGCGCCCCGGGGAACGACCCGTCCCGCCCGCCCGAGCCCGAACGCCTCCACCGCGACCCCGCCGCCCTCGCCCGGGACCTCACCCGGCTGACCGGGTCCACGACGCCATGGCTGCTGATCGCCGACGACGTCCAACGGGCCGCCCCCCTCGACGCCGATCTGGTGCGACAACTGCTGGAGCGCCCGCCGGCCGGACTGGCCGCCGTGCTCGCCTATCGTCCCGAGGAGCTCCGTACCCCCGGTCTGGCACTCGGCCGGCCCGTCGACTACCCGGCGCGGCTGACGGTCACGCGCGTACGCCTCGAACCCCTGACCGCGGAGCAGGTGCGGCAACTGGCCGAGGATCGTCTGGGCGAGGAACGCTGCCCACCCGAGCTGATCGCACGCCTCCAGGAGCGCTCGGCCGGGGTGCCGCAGGTCGTCGTCGACCTGCTCCGTCAACTCCAGGACGCCCATGGACGGCGCGACCGGTACACCGCACGCGATCTCGACGACACCGGCACTCCACCACGGCTCGCCGAGTTGATCACCGGACGCATCGCAACCCTTCAGGAGCAGGATCGGCTGATCGTGTTCGCCGCTGCGGTCCTCGACGACCCGGCATCGGCCGCGGACCTCAGCGCGGTGGCCGGTGTCTCCGCTGACCACGGCCGGAGCGCATTGCTCGCGGCACTGCGTGCGGCCGTCCTGCGGGAGCGCGATCAGGGCCGCTATGACTTCCCCGTACCCCTCGCCGCCGCCGCTGCCTACCAGCGCGTTCCCGGTCCGGTGCGCCAGGACATGCACGCCAGGGCCGCCGAGGTGCTCAGCCGCCGACAGCCCCCCGAAGCGATCGACTGGGTCCGCCTGGCCGCCCATCGTCTGCGCGGCGGGCAGATCCGCGGCTGGTTCAAGGCGGTCGAGCGCGCCGCGCGCCAGAGCGCCGCCGCCGGTGAGCACCAGACCGCCATCGCCCTGCTCGAACAGGTGCTCTCCCGGCCGGCCGTCCCGGCGGAGACGCGGGCCCGGCTGGCCGGACTCCTCGCCCACAGTGCGGTGCTCGGCCTCCACACCGATCAGACCGTTCGCGTACTGCGACAGATCCTCGACGAACAGTCGCTGCCGCCCGCCGTGCGCGGACGCATCCGCCTTGACCTCGGGCTCGTGCTCTACAACCAGGCGGGCCGGGGCCTCCAGGGCTGGGTCGAACTCGAACAGGCGGCGGAGGAGCTGGAAGGACAGCCCGCGCTCGCCGCCCGCGCCATGGCGGCGCTCTCCATGCCCGTCATGTCCTCGGTTCCGTTGGAACGCAACGCCTACTGGCTGGAGCGGGTGCGGAAGGTGGCGGACCGCAGCGGGGACGACGAGGTGCGGACCGCCGTCGCCGCCAACAGCGTCGCCATCTTGCTGGAGACCGGCGATCCGTCCGCGTGGCAGGTGTTGGAGGGGTTGCGGCGCGAAGCCGGTGTGCCGGCCCGTGCACCCCATGTCGCCCGCGGGCTGGTGAACGCAGCCGATGCCGCTCTCTGGCTGGGGCATCCGGGGCGCGTGGGCGAGTTCCTGGACGAGGGATTGGAGCTGGCGGCGAAGGCCGGCGCCGCCTACGTGGAACAGGACGGCCGTGGAACCTCCCTCCTGCTCGACTGGATGACCGGCCACTGGGACGGGCTCGCGGCCCGGGCCAGGGCCTTCCTCGCCGAATCGGCGGTGATGCCCGGGCCGGCCGCCGATGCCAGGCTGGTGCTGGGAATGCTGGGGCTCGCCCAGGGCGAGTGGCAGCAGATGGCCGCCTGGTTCGCGGGAGACGCCCGCCCGCTGCCGCTGGGATCGCCACTGCCGCACATCGCGGCGGCGGCCGGCGGACTGGTCCGCACCGCGCTCGCGCGGGGAGATCTGGACGTCGCGTCGGGCGAAGCGGCGAAGACGTGGGACCGCCTCCGGGACAAGGGCGTATGGGCGTGGGCCGCGGAACTCGCACCCTGGGCGGTCGAAGCCGCGGTCCGTGCCGATCGACGAGCGGCGGCGGAGACGATGACCGCCGAGTTCGAGGCGGGGCTCGGCGCCCTGGACCGGACCGCTGCCCCCTCGGCTGCGGCGGCGTTGGACTGGTGCCGTGGTCTCCTGCTGGAGGCCGCCGGGAGACCGGCCGACGCCGTGGCCTGTTACCGGCGGGCGACCAGGGCGTTTACGGACATGCCACGGCCGTACGAGGCACTGCTGACCACCGAGGCGGCCGACCAGTGCGTCCTCAAGTCAGCCGCGCAACGGCAGGGCCGCCCCGATCGACCCACGGACCCGGGCTCATCTGGTTCATCGGGAGTTTCCGGTGCATCGGGAGCGCCCCGGTCGGCGGGAGCACGATCCACCCCGAAGGGGCAGCCGGCCTCGACGGACAGCGCCGCCGAAGCCTCCGCGACCCCCTCCGCTTCGGTCGACTGGCCCGAGGACTGGCCCGACGACGAGACCGTGACCGGCGCCCTGGAGTCCCTCGCCGCCTGTGTGGAGCACCTCACCCGACTGGGCGCCGGATGGGACGCCGCCCGGGTACGGGCCACCCTGCGCTCCTACGACCCCTCGGCCGTGGACTCCCGCAGGCGGGGCCGCCCCAGCTACGGCGATCAGCTCTCCCCGCGCGAACAGGAGGTCGTCGACCTGGCGTCGGGCGGCCTCACCAACCGGGAGATCGCCACCACCCTCCACCTCTCGCCACGGACGGTCGAGCAGCACATCTCGCGCGCCCGGCGCAAACTGGAATCGCAGTCCCGCCAGCCCCTCAACCGCCCCCGGGGCCAGCGCGACACCTGATTTTCCTGCGTATCCGTAGTCCCACCTTTTGCAGGGCATACGGACAGTAATCGGCAAGGGACATGTCCGCTCATCAATGGACAGTTCGTGATCATGGCTTGGCCGAAAGGGGTGACAGAAGGCATGGGATTCGGCCAAGACCTATCTGTCTCGGCCGATGACCGGTCAATAACCTTGTGTGCATTGTCCGTTACCGCTGAGAGTGAGCGATCATGGCCACCGCACAGCAGGTCCCCGACATCCTGTCCGCCGAATTCGCCCAGAACCCCTACCCTGCGTACCGCGCCATGCGGGAGCATTCCCCCCTCATCTGGCACGAGCCCACACAGAGTTATCTGATCTCGCGCTATGCGGACGTCGAGCGGGCGTTCAAGGACAAGGAATCCGCTTACACCACCAAGAACTACGAGTGGCAGATCGAACCCGTGCACGGTCGGACGATCATCCAGCTCAGCGGCCGAGAACACGCGGTCCGCAGGGCACTGGTCGCCCCCGCCTTCCGCGGCCGGGACCTCCAGGAGCGGTTCCTGCCCGTCATCGAACGCAATGCCCGGGACCTGATAGACGCCATCAAGCACAGCGGCGAAGCCGACCTCGTCGGCTCCTTCGCGACCCGCTTCCCCGTCAACGTCATCGCCGACATGCTCGGGCTCGACAAGGCGGACCACGCCCGCTTCCACGGCTGGTACACCACGGTGATCGCCTTCCTGGGCAATCTGTCCGGCGATCCGGAGGTCACCGCCGCGGGCGAACGCACCCGCGTGGAGTTCGCCGAGTACATGGTGCCGATCATCCAGCAGCGTCGGGAGAACCTCGGCGACGATCTGCTCTCCACGCTCTGTGCGGCCGAGGTCGACGGCGTACAGATGAGCGACGAGGACATCAAGGCCTTCTGCTCGCTGCTCCTCGCGGCCGGCGGCGAGACCACGGACAAGGCGATCGCCAGCATCTTCGCCAATCTGCTCACCCACCCCGAGCAACTCGCCGCGGTCCGCGAGGACCGCTCGCTGATCGCCCGTGCGTTCGCCGAGACCCTGCGCTACACGCCGCCCGTCCACATGATCATGCGGCAGACCTCGGACGAGGTGACGGTCTCGGGTGGCACCATCCCCGCGGGCGCCACCGTGACCTGTCTGATCGGCGCCGCCAACCGGGACGAGCAGCGCTACCGCGACCCCGACCGCTTCGACATCTTCCGGGACGACCTCACCACGACCACCGCGTTCTCCGCGGCGGCGGACCATCTCGCCTTCGCCCTCGGGCGACACTTCTGCGTGGGAGCCCTGCTCGCCAAGGCCGAGGTGGAGATCGGGGTCAACCAACTCCTCGATGCGATGCCGGACATGCGACTCGCCGACGGCTTCGAGCCCGCGGAACAGGGCGTGTTCACCCGGGGGCCCAGCTCCCTGCCCGTCCGCTTTACTCCGGTCACGGACTGAACCCCTTCCGGTCGCCCCCGGCCCGCCCTCCGTCGAACGGACGGAGTGCGGGCCGAGTGCGCTCCGAGTGCGCTCCGAGGGCATCGAGGCGCTCCCTGCGGAATGCGCGGCGTCAGCGCACCACCGGAGTGAACCGCACGGGCAGCGAGGTCAGCCCGCGCATCCAGATCGAGGGACGCCAGGTCAACTCCGCAGGCTCGACGGCGAGCACCACGTCCGGCAGTCGTTCGAGGAGCGTCTCCACCGCCGTACGGGCGATGACGTCGGCCAGCAGGGGCGCCGGATAGGGGCACCGGTGCTCGCCGTTGCTGAAGGAGAGGTGCGCCGAGTTCTCCGCGCCGACGTGGCCCTCGGGCCAGATCTGCGGATCGGTGTTGGCCGCGGCCAGCCCCAGCACCACACAGTCACCCGCTCGGATCTGCCGACCGCCCAACTGGGTGTCACGGACCGCCCAGCGCCCGATGAAGTTCTGCGTCGGCGTGTCCAGCCAGAGGACTTCGTTCAGCGCCTGACCGACGCTGAGCCGCCCGCCCGAGACGTTCAGCGCAAAACGATCGTCGGTGAGCAACAGGCGCAGACTGTTGCCGATCCAGTTGGCGGTGGGCTGCTGGGCCGCGGCGATGATGGAGATCAGATCCTGGATGATCTCCTCGTCGCTCAGCCGGGCCTGGTGGACCAGCATCCGCGAAGTGACGTCTGGTCCCGGCGCCGACCGCTTGTCCTTGACCAGTTGCTGTATGCGCTCCTGCACCCGGACGTACGCGGCCACCGGATCGTCGCCCTCGTGGGCGTCCAGGGTGATCCGTAGGTCGCGTACCAACTCCTCGGTGTCGTCGCCGCCGGCGGGCATGCCACACATCTGGACGGCGGCCCGCATCGGGAGCGCGTGCGAGTACGAGGCCATCAACTCGGCGCGTCCGCTCCCCGCGAAGGCGTCGATCAACTGATGGGCGATCCGCCGGCTCCAGTGGGCGAGTTCGAACTGGTCCACGCCCTCCAGCGCCTCGGTGATCACTCCGGCCCGCCGTTGGTGCTCGGGCCCCTCGGTGAAGAGCACCGACGGCTGGTAGCCCACGAACGGCATCAACGGCCAGTCGGCGGGGATCGAGGACCACTGGTTCCAGCGCCGCGAATCGCGCGCGAACAGGTCGTCATGCCCGGTCACATAGCTGACCTCGGCGTATCCGAGCACCAGCCACGCCGGAATGTCGCCGTCCAGCAGGATCGGCGCCACCGGACCGTACTCCCGGCGCATGGCCCGGTAGAGCTCCGAAGGAGTCTGCTGGAACTCCAGCCCGCTCAGACGCATGGCGCCCCCGTGGGCCGGGCACCCGGGAGGCGGTGCCGTCGCGGCGCCGGATGGACCGGGGCCGCCGCTCACGTGGTCCGTGAACTCGTTCATGGTGTCATCTCCCGGGCCATGGCCAGTTCATGAAGGTGGTTGACGAGGCTGATCAGCACATGCTTGCCGGAGTTGCGGACCCGGGCGTCACAGTCGAGCAGGGGCACATGGGCGGGCAGCGACAGGGCCTGACGTATCTCGTCCAACGAGAAGGCGGCCGGGTCGCCGTCGAAGCGGTTGACCGCCACGACGAAGGGCGTGTTGTGGTGCTCCAACCGGTCGATGGCGTACCAGGAATCGCTCATGCGTCGGGTGTCGACCAGGACGACAGCGCCGAGCGTGCCGGAGAAGAGCCGGTCCCAGAGAAACCAGAACCGTTCCTGGCCCGGCGCGCCGAACAGGTACAGCACCATGCGGTCGTTGAGGCTGATCCGACCGAAGTCGAAGGCGACCGTCGTGGTGGTCTTGGTGGTGAGCCCGGCCGGATCGTCGACTCCGACGCCCGCCTGGGTCATCACCTCCTCCGTGTTCAACGGTCGGATCTCACTGACGGACTTGACCAGCGTGGTCTTGCCCACCCCGAAGCCGCCGACGATCACGATCTTCAATCCGGTCTCGGCGGAGTCGACCAGCGGTGTCCGGCCGGTGAGTTCAGAGGTTGCGGAGTCCATGGAGCACCTCCTCCAGGAGTGCCGAGTCGGGCAGGTCGATGAGGGAGCGGCTCCGCCGCGGGTGGCGTGCCGTGATGCGCCCCGTCGCCTGGAGATCGCCGAGCAGGATCCGCACCACCGTGATCGGCAGCTTGAGTTCCGCGGAGACTTCGACGACCGCGATGGGATGCCGGCACAGTTCCAGGATCCGTACGTGCTCCGACTGCATGCCCGGAGACGGCGCGCACTCACTGACGATCAGCGTCACGAGGTCGAAGTTGTCGTCGTCGGTACGGCTGCGGCCACCGGTGACGGTGTACAGCCGATCCGGATCACCCATGTCGACGGGGCGGCGTGTCATGAGCGCGGACTCTCCGCTGCCGGCATGCGTGGCTCGGCTCGTAGGTGCTCGCCGATCTGCTCGACCAACTCGCTCATCTGGTGCCCCACCGCCCCCGGATCCGCGCCGTCGGCCGCCACGACCGCCAGATGCGCACCGTCACCGGCCTCCACGATGAAGAGCAAGCCGCCGTGGAACTCCGTCATCGAGTGCCGCACACCGCCGCTGCCGTCGCCGAACTCGACCGACGCGCCCTGTGCCAGCGCCTGGATGCCCGAGCAGATCGCCGAGAGCTGGTCGGCCTGGTCGAGCGTGAGGTGCGGTGTCCAGCAGAGCTTGAGGCCATCGCGTGAGAGCACCAGGGCGTGGCGGGTGCCCGGGGTGCGTTCGAGGAGTCCTTCCAATAGCCAAGTCAGGCTGTTGTCCGTGGTCTGCATGATCTGGATGGGGTCGGTGTCTCCGGACGGTCCGGTCACCGACCCGTGCCTCCTGTCTCCCGAACTCGGTGATGCATGGGACGCATACGGCATATCGGCACGCTGGCGGGTATGCGGCAGCTGTGTGGACGGGCCGACCCGGGGTCGGCCCGTCGAGCTATGGGTCCGACGGTTTCGGCTGCTGCCCCTCCCGCGCTTTGCGGGCCCGGTGGAAGGCGCCGAACTGGGTTCCGGCGTCGCGTCCCGGCGTCGCGGGCGGCTGGGGCTGCGGGTCAGCGGTGGAGCTGTCGTTCCGGCCCCGATCGGCCGCGGCCATCGTGCGCCCCGGTGGCCGTACGGGCAGTCCGTTCGGCGTCGCCATGCGCGGACCCCCTTGAGCGGGGAGCGAGGGCGCGGGAGGTGCCGGGGGTGTCGAGTACGCCGTGGAGGGCCTGAGTTCGGCCGGTGCGGAGGGGGTGTGAGGGGTGGGCGGCAACCGGTCCGCCACCGGCTCGGGAGCACGTACGGGGGAGTGCACGTCGCTGCCCACGCGCGACTGGTGCAGCAACTGCGGCGGGAAGAGGACCACGACGCCCGTGCCGCCGCGTGACGACGGCCGGAAGCTGACGCTCATGCCGTACTTGACGGCGAGGATTCCGACGACGACGAGTCCGAGCCGGGTGCTCTGGAGCGTGGCCAGATCCGAGCCCCGCCCGGACACGGCCTCCTCCGCGCGCCGCATGGCCGCGTCGGCCATCTTCAGCCCGCTGTCCTCGATGGTGATCACCAGTCCCGCGGTGCGTTCCTCGACGTAGACGTGGACTTCGTCGATCGGGGGCGAGAAGTTGGCCGCGTTGTCCATCAGTTCGGCCAACAGGTGCATCACGCCCTCGGCCGCGTAGCCGGCGACGGCGGCCGTGCTGGAGGAGTGCAGTCGCACCCGCTGATAGGCGGCGATCCGGCCCACGGCGCCACGCAGGATGCTCTCCATCCCGATCGGCTTGTTCCAGGCCCGACTGGCCCGACCGCCCATGAGGAGGGCCAGCCGGTCGGTGAGGAGGCCCAGTTGGGAGGTGTTGTGGTCGAGCTTGAGCAGGTCGCCGAAGACCTCTTCGCCGTGACGATCCTGCATGTCCCGGAGGTCGGCGAGCATACTGACGGCCTTCGCCTGGACCCGGCTCAGCACCTTGGCGCTGGCGCCCTGGGCCGCCGCCGCACGGCGCTCGCTGAAGGCGAACTCCCGCACGATCGAGTCCAGGATCACCCGCAGCCGGGCGTCGCTCGGATGTTCGAGTTCGGCCAGGGCGGTGCCGGCGGACGCGCCACCGCGCAGCCGCTCGATCGCGGCGGGCAGGGTGACGGTGGTCAGCCGGTCCAGATCGTCCGCCGCCTGGGCCAACTGTCGTACGGCCGTGATGCTGTCGGCGCCCGAGACCCGGGCCCGCTCTTCGCTCGCGGCGAGTTCGGTGGCGAAGATTTGCACGGCGCGCCGCAGTTGCGGGTCCGCGGGGGCCGGGGCGCTGCCGAGCGCCCGCTCGGCCGACTCGCCGTCCCGCAACCTCTTGACGAGGGAGGGCAGGGTGATGTTCACCAGATGGGCCGAGTCCGCCCCCGTCTGCGCCGCGTGTGACTGGAGGGAGCGCAGTTCATCACCGGCGACGGTCGTCTTGGTGCGTAGCCGCCGGGCGTTGAGCAAGGTGGTGACGGTGACCGCGGCCACCCAGAGCCAGCCGACCGCGACGGTGGCCGCGACCCAACTGCGCGCGGCGGGAGGAGCAGTCGCAACCGCGGCGCCACCGACCGCTCCGGCCACCACGAGCGACCCCAGGGGGATGACGAGGGGCAACGGCTGTGGTGTTCGTATCCTGCGCGGTTTCGGCGCGACTGGTACTGACATTCGGTCCCTCGCTGCTTGAGTCCGGGGAATCCGGGGGACGCCCCGGGAGAACAAGGTGAGATCAGACGGGCCGGCCGCTCTGTGGGTCGGCCGGCGGTACGGATCGGGCACCGAAAAGTTGACGGTGATCTTCCGTACGTATGCGACCTCATGCTAGTCACGCGCCGCAGTGGGGAAGTCCGCACAGCGCCGACAGCCCGCAGATTGGAGTACTTAGTCCCGAACTCACCACTCCGAGCCAATGAACGTGATAGGCGGCAAAACGGGGTCCTGCACCGTTCACGGCTCCGTTCGCCCCCCGTGACTCTGTGATCGCTGTGATCTATGAGGCGAAAGGGCTATGTGTGGTTGTGCGATTGTGCGATGAAGGGGCGGTTTTCAGCCAACCCATCACATGGCTCGGGTGTGCGATCCCCGGCACCCCCGGACGAAGCGGACGCGCCACCGTGGGGTGAACATCACAGCAGGGCGATCTGATGGGCCCGCAGCCTTGCGGCTACCGTGTGGAGGTGTCCGGAAACAGAAACGTGTTCTTGTCCAGATCGCCTTCCGGCTGGTGGCGGCGGGCTCTGACCCGTGCTGTCCACGGCGGTTGGCGTTGGGTGCAGGAGGCGGGAGCCGTCACCGCCGAGCACCCCGGGCGACTCCGCTTCCGTGCGCTGGGCCGGGGGACCAGGCTCGCCTTCCCGCAGGGCACGGTGTTCGGGGAGCCCTGGATCGAACTGGGGGACCACTGCATCATCGGCGAACAGGTCACTCTCACCGCAGGAATGATGCCCGGTCTCGATCTTGGACCGGCCGCAATCCTGACACTGGGTGACGGAGTCGTCCTGGGCCGCGGCAGCCATGTCATCGCCGACACGCGGGTCGTCATCGGTTCGGACACCTACTGCGGGCCCTACGTCTACATCACGTCGACCAATCACAGCTATGACGACCCCGGACAGCCGGTCGGCAAGCAGTGGCCGCGCACCGAGCCGGTGGAGATAGGGCCCGGCTGCTGGCTGGGCACCGGAGCGGTCGTGCTGCCCGGTGCCCGACTCGGCCGCAACGTCGTGGTCGCTGCGGGATCCGTCGTACGCGGCCACGTGCCCGATCACTCCGTCGTCGCCGGTGCCCCGGCCCGTGTGGTGCGCACGTGGGACGCGGAGCGGGGATGGCAACCTCCGCTGCGCACGCCCACCCCGGTCCCCATCCCCGAAGGGGTCACCCCCGATCAGTTGTCGGCGCTCGCCGAACGGGAATCGTCGCAGGACGGCTGACTCCGGATCGGCTCCCGGCGGAGTCGGATCGTGGGTGCTCCCCGGCCGGACGGGGTTGGCAGCCGGGTCGGTGGGCGGGTCAGCGGGCGGCCAGCAGGATGGTGCCGACCAGGGCGAGCCCGGCGCCCGCCGCCTGGATCCCCTTCAGTCGTTCTTGCAGGAAGACGTATGCCGCGAGGACGGTCACCACCGGATAGAGGCTGGCCAGCACCGCCGCCACGGTGACCGGGCCGTTCTGGGCGGCCAGGGAGTAGGTGCCGTTCGCCGCGACGTCGGCGAGGCCCACGAAGCCGAGTGCCGGCAGCGAGCGGCGCACGACGCCGGCTCCGCCTTCCTCGGGCAGGACGCGCCCTCCCCTGCGGACGGACACGTACAGGGCCGTGCCCCCCACGGCCACATTGGTGATGCGTTGGACGAGCAGGGCGAGGAAGAGACCGCTGACGGAGGTAGACGCCTCGGCGATCAGTGCCATCACCGCACCGAAGCCGACCGCGGCCAGCAAGGTCAGGACGATCGCCCGCCGCCGTACGGATGCGCCCTGCAACTCGGGCCCACCGGCGAGGACCACGCCCATCACGGCCACGGCGATCCCCGCGAACTGCAACAGCCCGGGGCGTTCGCCGAGGGTCAGCCCCACCCCCACGGGGACGGCCACACCCAACGATCCGAGCGGGGAGACCACTCCCATGGGGCCCAGAGCGAGGGCCTGGTAGAAACAGAGCATCGCCGCCGTGCCCACGACCCCCGCCGCCACCGCGTACCACAGGCGTGCTCCCGCTTCGTCCCATGCACCGGTGGCCAGGACGGCGCCGGTGAGCACCACCGCGGCCAGGGTCTGCGAGGTCACGACGACGGTCAGCGCGGGTATCCGACGGGTCAGCAGTCCGCCGCCGAAGTCGGCCAGGCCCCACAGCAGGCTCGTGGCCAGGGCCAACAAAGCCGTCATCGTAACCTCGCAGTACGGTGTGATGAACGATTCAGTGCAGCACACCGTAGTGCAACATATTCGACTCTGTCATTGAAGATAGTGGACTCATTGTGTCGGACCTCGACCAGCTCACCCAGTCCCTCGCCCGCAACCTCAAGCACTGGCGCGGTCAGCGGAGCCTCACGCTCGATGGACTCGCCAGTCGATCCGGCGTCAGCCGAGGCATGATCATCCAGATTGAACAGGCGCGCACCAACCCCAGCGTGGGCACCACGGTCAAGCTCGCCGACGCCCTCGGCATCAGCATCACCACCCTCCTCGACTACGCACAGGGCCCCCAGGTCCGCCTGGTCCCCCCGGACGCAGCGGTACGCATGTGGTCCACGTCGACTGGCAGCTCGACGACGCTGCTGATCGGCACGGAGAGCCCCGGTCCGTTGGAGATGTGGTCGTGGCGGCTGATGCCCGGTGACCACAGCGAGTCCGACGCCCATCCGGAGGGGACGGTGGAACTGCTGCACGTGACCGCGGGTGAACTCACCCTCGTCGTGGACGGCGAATCCCATCCGGTCGCCGCCGGAACGTCGGCCTCCTTCGATGCGCAGGTGCCCCACGGCTATCGCAACGAGGGCGACGAGACCGTGGAGATGACGATGGTGGTCTGCGTCCCTCCCCTGCGTTAGCGCGCGAACCGCATGGCCCGCGGGCGGGGTGGTGGCGCGACGGCTCGTCCGTTCGGGCGCCGGTCCGCGGGGTGCGCGTCCGCTGTTAGCGTGGTCGACATGCGCGCTCCCATCGGAACCTTCGACGACGCCCGACCTGCCATCGACCGGCTGGAGTTGCTGACACCGCCGGTCGCCGACGCCCTGCGCGGTTGGCACGGAGACGTCCCCGTCGACCAGTTGATCTTCGTCGACTCCGACCCGGCGATCGCGGACACCGCAGGCTTCGTGGAACACCACGGCCGTGAACTGCTCGACCAATCGGCCAACTGCGTCGTCGTCGCGGGCAAACGGGGTACCGGGTCGACCCTCGCCGCCTGCGTGGTGCTCTCCCGTACGCGCGTCGACGTCAACGGTCTGGTCCGCAAGGAGCTGGGCGCCCGCAAGGCGTCGTTCGCCGCACGGGACACCGCCACCGGTGAGACCGGTATGGAGTACGGGGGCATCACCCCGATCGGGCTGCCCGCGGACTGGCCGCTCCTGGTGGACGCGGCCGTCGTGGACCTCCCGTGGGTCCTCGTCGGCAGCGGACGCCGACGCGGAAAGCTGATCGTGCCCGGAAAGGTGTTCGCAGGTCTCCCGGGCGCACGGGTCCTGGAGGGTCTAGGAGTCTGACCCGCCCACCGGGCCTTGATCCAGCTCGGGCCCGGAGCGACATCCGGGCCCGCTCGGTGGCCACCCGGCGGGTCAGCCGAGCTGCGGGATTTCAATGGCGGGGCAGCGGTCCATCACCATGTCGAGCCCGGCTTCCCGGGTGCGTGCGTACGCCTCGTCGTCGATCACGCCCAGTTGGAACCACACGGCCTTCGCCCCGATCGCCACCGCCTCGTCGGCGACGGCCCCCGCCCACTGGGAGTTGACGAAGACATCGACGACGTCCACCGGGAACGGGACGTCGGCGAGACTGGCGTACCCCTGTTCGCCGTGGACGGCCTCCGCCTTCGGATGGACCGGCACGATGCGCTTGCCGAAGCGCTGGAGCACCCGGGCGACGCCGTACGCCGCCCGCGACTCGTTGTTCGACAAACCCACCACGGCCCAGGTGTCACCGCTGGTCGTCAAGATCCTGCGGATGGTCTCCGTCTCTGCGTCCATGCCCAGCACAACGGGCGACCCGGACGCCGCATTCCCCGTGGGAGGCCGCATAGGCTGGGCTGATGCAGGAGCAGTACCGGACCCTCGCCCGCGAGGGCGTGCACGAGACAGAGATCAATCGATCGCGCTTCATCTGCGCGCTGGCACCCGTCGCCACCGAGGAGGAGGCGCAGACGTTCGTCGCCCGCATCCGGCGGGAGCATCCGACCGCCACCCACAACTGCTTCGCCTACGTCCTGGGCGCCGATGCCTCGGTGCAGAAGGCCAGTGACGACGGTGAGCCGGGCGGTACGGCCGGTGTCCCCATGCTCCAGATGCTCCTCCGCCGTGACGTCCGCTATGTCGCGGCCGTGGTCACCCGCTACTACGGGGGCGTCAAACTCGGCGCGGGCGGGCTCATCCGGGCGTACTCAGGTGTGGTCGGGGAGGCCCTCGACGCCCTGGGGACGATCGTTCGCCAGCGCTATCGGCTGGTCACCGTCACCGTGGACCACCAGCGCGCGGGAAAGCTGGAGAACGACCTCCGCGCGACCGGGCACACCGTCAGGGACGTCCGGTACGCGGAGCAGGTCACCCTGGAGGTCGCCCTTCCGGACGCACGGACCGAAGCCTTCGTGCGCTGGTTGGCGGATGCCACGGCGGGCACGGCGAAGTGGGAATTCGGTGGCGAGGCGTACGGGGAGCTGTGACCCGATCCCGTTGACCAGGGCATCGCAGGTCGCGTCGCCCGGAGAACGGCGTTCCTCCCGAAGGCGTGTCAGCCGCCGGTCAGGACCGCGATGCCCAGCGGGCGCTCGCCACCCGGCAGCTTCCGGGACTCGCCCCGGTCGAGGTCGACGACGGTGATGCCGTCCCAGTATCCGTCCCGGGTGAAGCCGCCCGTCACATAGGCGGTTCGACCGTCGAGGGAGACGGCGACGTCCTCATGGGGTCCGTCCAGCGGGACGATCCGCTCCCGGCCGTCCCCGGACCTGATGGTGAGGGACGCGTCCCGGTCGCCGGCCCCGATCGGTCCGGTACCGACCACCAGCAAGGTGCCGTCGTCGGTGAGCGCAGCCCCGTGCTGATGGGTGTTGGCCGTCATCCTCTCCACCGTCACCCGGCCCGTGCGCGGATCGAGCACCGCGAGCCGCTCCCCCTCGAAGGGCAGCAACAGTCGTCCGTCGGCGGCGACCGCTGCGTAGTGGGGCTTCAACCACGAGCCGAGCCCGCCCTCGGTGCCATACGGAGCGACCTCGAAGCGACGGGGGGCCAGGGTGTCCGCCCGTACGACCGTCACGTCGAAGGAGTCGTGCTGGGTGACGTACACCTCTCGTCCGTCGCGCGCCACGTCGACGTCGAAGGGTCGGCGCCCGATCGGGACCGTGTCGACGACGGACCGCTTCCCGGTGTCGATCACCTCCAGGACGCCGGGACCGTCGGGCACGTTCACCCCCACGTAGACCCGTGAACCGTCGGGAGACAGTGC
The DNA here is from genome assembly GCF_040638655.1 of Streptomyces sp. NPDC005963. Taxonomy (NCBI): domain Bacteria; kingdom Bacillati; phylum Actinomycetota; class Actinomycetes; order Kitasatosporales; family Streptomycetaceae; genus Streptomyces; species Streptomyces sp. NPDC005963. The sequence continues at coordinate 150,424 of NZ_JBEXVD010000010.1, forward strand.
GATCCCCATTCCGCCGCCGCGGTACTCCCCTTCCGTGACGGGCCCGGTGCCCGTTCGGTACGGGATGCGACCCAGGCTCTTCCGGGTCAGCGTGTCCACGACTGCGACCCCCTCCGCGGTCGCGACCCAGGCGCGGCCTTCGGCGTCCACGGCGAGGCCGTAGGGCGCCGTACCGACCTCCACCGAAGCGAAGGGCCCCGTGCGGGGGTGCAGGAAGGTGACGGTGTCACTGCCGAAGTCGGCCACGAGCAGGGTGCCCCGGGCGGTGGTACCCGCACGGGAGGTGTCCCCCGTGGGGGACGAAGGCGCCGACGCCACCGGGACGGGCGGCGTCGGCTCGACGGCCTGTCCGCCGTCGGGGCCGGTCGAGCACCCCACCAGGGCGCCGAAGCACAGCAGGGCCGCGATCGGACGGGCCAGGCGACCCCTTGTCGTTCCCGCGCGCGGCCTGGCCCCAGAACGCCTATCCCGTCGAACTCCGGTCCGGCGCCCCGAAGAAGCCGTTGGCGCCGTGCGCCACGGTCGGTCACCTCCGACGCCCGGCGCTGCGCCCGCGTCGCCGGATCGGGCGGGCTCCGGTGGCTGGTGTCGAGCGGTGTCCATGGCGCCTCTCCGCGTTCGGGCTGTACGGGTGCACAACAAGGTGGCGCACCGCGGGGAACGGTGAGCGTCCGGGGGTGCCCGGACGGTGTTGGGCCGTTCCGTTCCATCCTGCCGGCGACGGGCCCCGGCTCCGGTCCGCGGATCGGCCGGTGTGGGCGGGACGACCGGTGGACACACGGGTCAACCGATCGGTCGATGCGCCGTCGGCGCCGTCTGTGCCTGTCAGCGCCCGTCAGACTCTGTCAGCGCTTGCCCCGCGTCGGCCGGCCCGGTGTGACCGCTGCCCGGGCCGGGTTCGTGCTGCCCGGGTCGGGTTCGTGTCGAGAAGGCGCCGAAGCCATCCCACCTGCCGTACACAGCGTATGGATGCCGACGGACCAGGACACAAACACATCCCGACATCATGACACGGCGGTCCGCGCAGGAGCGGACCAGGCCGGTGGCCGAGCGCGGGCCCGCGTCCCGCTCGCCACCCGATGGCGAGGAAAACACCGGTCCGTGCCAGGTGTGTCGACCACCGGGGATAACGTGGGGGCGCCGGCCGCCATGCCGGGGCGACACAACACATCGGTGATCTGGGGGAAGCAGAAAACATGCAGGTCGGAGCTGCCACGTGAGATTTCTGCACACCTCGGACTGGCATCTGGGGCGCTCGCTCCACCGTGTGCCCATGCTGTCCGCACAGGCGACCTTCCTCGACAGGTTGATCACCACCGTCCATGAGCGCGAGGTCGACGCGGTCCTCGTCGCCGGTGACATCTACGACCGGGCCGTCCCACCCCTCGCCGCCGTGGAACTCTTCGACGATGCGCTCCACCGGCTCGCCGCCGCCTCGGTCCCCACCGTGATGATCTCCGGGAACCACGACTCCGCCCGCCGTCTCGGAGTCGGCGCCGGGCTGATCGACCGCGCAGGCATCCACCTCCGAACCGATCCGTCCGGATGCGCCACGCCCGTGCTCCTCGAAGACTCCGCTGGTCAGATCGCCTGCTACGGGCTGCCCTATCTGGAACCCGCCCTGGTGAAGGACGAGTTCCAGGCCGGCGCCGCCCGTCATGAAGCGGTCCTGGCCACAGCCATGGACCGGGTGCGCGCCGACCTCGCAGGTCGACCCGCCGGCACCCGTTCGCTCGTACTCGCCCATGCCTTCGTCGCCGGTGGACAGCCGAGCGACAGCGAACGCGACATCACCGTCGGCGGAGTCGCCGCCGTGCCGGCCGGCATCTTCCACGGCGTGGACTACGTGGCGCTCGGACATCTGCACGGCTGCCAGACCATCACCGACCGGGTGCGCTACAGCGGTTCCCCCCTCCCGTACTCCTTCTCCGAAGCCCAGCACCGCAAGTCGATGTGGCTGATCGACCTCGGTGCGCACGGAGAGATCCACGCCGAACGCATCGAAACGCCGGTGCCACGCCCCCTCGCCAGGCTGCGCGGCACGCTCGACGACCTGCTCACCGACGAGAGCCTCAGCCGCCATGCGGAGGCGTTCGTGGAAGCGACCCTCACCGACGCGTCCCGCCCGCCCGACCCCATGGCCAGACTCACCCGGCGCTTCCCGCACACCCTCAGCCTGGTCTTCGAACCGGATCGCGGCCCCGACGAGTCCACCGCACGCTCCTACGCCGAGCGGCTCAAGGGGCGCGGCGACCAGCAGATCGCCGAGGACTTCGTGGCCCACGTCCGCGCCGGCCAGGGTCCCGACGAGCAGGAGAAGGCCGTGTTGAGCGGCGCTTTCGACGACATCCGGGCCGCAACGGCGGCACACGACAGCGGAGGCGTACGTACGGTGCCCCGGCAATCCACCCCCGGCCGCACGACCGCCGTCGCTTCCGGTGAGGCGACCGGATGAGGCTCCACCGACTCACCGTGACCGCCTTCGGCCCCTTCTCGGGCGAGCAGCACATCGACTTCGACGCCCTCTCGTCGGCGGGGATCTTCCTCCTCCACGGACCCACCGGCGCGGGCAAGACCTCCGTGCTCGACGCCGTGTGCTTCGCCCTGTACGGGGCTGTGCCCGGCGCCCGCCAGAGCCCCGGCACACCGTTGCGCAGCGACCATGCCGAATCCGGCACCCTGACCGAGGTCCTCCTCGAACTCACCGTCGCCGATCGGCGCTTGGAGATCGTTCGACGCCCGGCCCAACTTCGACCCAAGAAGAACGGCAAGGGCTTCACGCCCGAGCGCGCCCAGAGCTGGCTGCGCGAGTACGACGACACCACGGGCACGTGGCAGGCGCTCAGCCGTTCCCACCAGGAGATCGGTGAGGAGATCGCCCAGCTCGTCGGCATGAACCGAGAACAGTTCTGCCAGGTGGTGCTCCTGCCCCAGGGCGACTTCGCCCGTTTCCTCCGCGCGGACGCAGAAGCCCGGGGCAAGCTCCTCGGTCGACTGTTCGACACCAGCCGCTTCGCTGCGGTCGAGGAACGCCTCGCCGAACGCCGACGGGCCGCCGAGGCGCGGGTGCGGACCGGTGACGAACGGCTCCTCTCGCTGGCCCACCGCATGGAACAGGCGGCAGGTGCGGCGGGTGCCGACTGGCCCGCCCCCGATGGACAGCCGGGAGATCCTGGACTGGCCGAGTCCGTGCTGACCTGGGCGGCCATCGCACGGGCCGCGGCCACCGAGCAGCTCGACATCGCCCACCACTCGCTGCGGATCGCCGAGGGCCGACAGAGCGCGGCCCGCTCCCTGTTGGACGACGAGCGGGACCTGCACCAGCGACAGCAGCGCCACGCCGACGCCCGCCGTCGCCAGGACGCCCTGACCGCGCGGCAGCCCGAGCACGACGCCGCCCGACTGCGCTGGGAACGCGCCGAACGGGCCGGCCAACTGGAGCCCGCACTCCGGTTGAGGGACGAAGCCGAACGGGACCACGCCGAGGCGAGCGCCGCACGACAGCACGCCCGCACCGGGCTGCCCCAGGACCTGGGCGACGCAGGAGTGGAGGCACTGTCCGCCCGGGAGCGTCGGCTCCGGCAGGACCTGGGCGGTCTGCAAGCCGCGCGCCGGGCGGAACGCCGCCGTGCCGTCATCGACGAGGAACGGGCCGAACTGGACCGACAGGCACGGGTCGACGACGACGTCCTCGCCGAGGCCCGGGAGTGGCTCGCCGGCTGGGAGGCGCTGCGACACGGTTGTCGCGAGCGCATCACCGCAGCGCAGGAGGCCGCCACCCGCGCCGAGCAACTGGCCGCCCGGATCGGCCCGGTCCGCGGCAGGCTCGAAGCGGCCCGCGAACGGGACCGGCTGGCCCCGCTGAGAGAAAGGGCGGCGGGAGCCCTGCGGCTGGCGCGCGACCGTTCGGCGACGGCGAAGGAGACCTGGCTCGACCTCAAGGAACGCAGGCTGCGCGGCATCGCGTCCGAGTTGGCCGCGAACCTCACCCCGGGAGAGCCCTGCACCGTGTGCGGCTCGATCGAGCATCCCCGCCCGGCGTCCCGCGACGACGACCGGGTTGAACCGGCCGCCGAGGACGCCGCGTACGAGGTGCACACCGCAGCGGAGGCCGCCAAGGCGACCGCCGAGCGCGAACTGGCCGTTCTGGACGAGTCCTGGGCGAGGGCACGCTCTGACGCCCGGGGTGCCATCGAGGACGGCGAAGGGGCTGACCAGGCCGTCGCGGACGCGCTCGGGCACCCCGGCGTTGCGGAACTGGCCTCGCACGTGGAGCGGTTGGAGCGGGAACAGCGACAGGCCCACCTCCTCGCCTCCGGACTCCACGCCGCACACGAAGCCCTCGGCCGGGCCGAGCGCGAGCACCAGGAGCGGCTCGCAGTACGCCAACAGGTGGAGCAGCGGGGCGCCGCCAGGACCTCTCGGCGGGAGTCCCTCGACGAGGAACACACCACCCTCTCGGCCGAGTTGGCGTTGGTACAGGGCGGCCAGGTCGGCATCGACGAACTGGCCACCCAATGGGAACGACAGGTGATCCGGCTCGCCGAAGCGGCCGACGCCACCCGTGCCCACGACGCCACGGCCAGACGCCTCAAGGACGCTGACGACCGGCTGGCCGACGCCGCCTATCGAGCAGGCTTCGACACCCCGAGCGACGCCGCAGCGGCACTGGTGGGCGAGGCCGAACGGCGTGACCTGCGCCAGCGCATCGACGCCTGGCAGACCGAAGCCGCGGCCGTGGCCGATCGGCTCGCCGAACCGGAGACGCGCGCCGCAGCACAACACCCGCCGGCCGACCCGCATACGGCCGAAGCCGCCTGGGAGAGCGCAGAACGGACCCTGCGCGAGGCCACGACGCGCCTCGCCGCGGACCGGCAACGCTGCGCCGAACTCGTCCGCCTGTCACAGACGGCCCACACCGAGGTCCGACGACTCGGCCCGCTGCGCGAGGAGTACGGGAGGGTCGCCCGGCTCGCCGGCCTCACCTCGGGCACCTCGTCGGAGAACGAGCGCAAGATGCGACTGGAGTCATACGTACTGGCCGCCCGGTTGGAACAGGTGGCGGCGGCGGCCAGCGCCAGATTGCAGCGCATGTCGTCGGGCCGCTACACCCTCGTCCACTCCGACGCCCGCTCCGGCGCCCGCCGAGCCGGGCTGGGGCTCCATGTCGTGGACTCCTGGACGGGCAGCGAACGCGACACCGCGAGCCTGTCCGGAGGCGAGACCTTCTTCGCGAGCCTCGCCCTGGCGCTCGGCCTGGCCGATGTGGTGACCGAGGAGGCCGGGGGAGTGCGGCTCGACACCCTCTTCATCGACGAGGGGTTCGGCAGCCTCGACGAGCAGACGCTCGACGAGGTCATCGACGTCCTCGACTCCCTGCGGGAGCAGGACCGCAGCGTCGGCATCGTCAGCCACGTCGCCGATCTGCGCCGCCGCATCCCCACCCAACTCGAAGTGGTCAAGCAGCGCGGCGGCTCGGGGGTGCGGCTGCTCACGGCGCCTCTGGGGGGCTGATCGCCTTTCCCCGGTTGCGGACACCCGGGGCGGGACGGTTGTCGAGGCGCGCCGGCCGGTATTCCGCGAGACAAGGCCGGCGGCCTCGCACAAGATGGTGTGCCATGCCCAAGTACCCATCTCCCCAAGCCGCCTCCCTGCGCCGCGACCCGCTGCCCCTGCGGGGGCGCAACGCCCTCGTCACCGGTGCCAGCAGACGCAGTGGCATCGGCTACGCCGTGGGGCGTCGACTGGCCGCGCTGGGCGCGAGCGTCTACCTCCACCATCACGTTCCGCACGATGCCACCCAGCCCTGGGGCGCTGATCCGGGAGGGCCCGAGGCCGTGGCGGCAGGCGTCAGGGAAGTGTCCGGCGATCCGGAGGCCCGGGTGTGCCACGGTCCGGCCGATCTGGCCGACCCGGCGGCGCCCGGCGCCCTGATCGCCACCGCGAGTGGCGCCCTGGGCGGGACGATCGACATCCTCGTGGCCAATCACGCCCTCAGTGGTGGTGACGGCACGCTCGACGAGATCGATGCGGCGATGCTCGACGCCCACTGGGCGGTCGACACCCGCGCGGTGCTGCTGCTGGTCCAGGCGTTCGCCAGGATGCGGACCGCCGCATCGGCCGGGACCCGCGGCGGGCGGGTGGTGATGATGACCTCCGGGCAGGACATCGCCGGAGGAATGCCCCATGAGATCGCCTATGCCCTCGCCAAGGGGGCGTTGGCATCCGTGACCCGCTCACTCGCGACCGGTCTGGCTGACCTCGGGGTGACGGTCAACACGGTCAACCCGGGGCCGGTGGACACCGACTACCTCGTCGGCCAGGACTACCGGGACGTGGAGGAACGCTTTCCCTCCGGGCGGTGGGGGATGCCGGACGATCCCGCCCGGTTGATCGCCTGGCTGGCCACCGATGAAGCAGAGTGGATCACCGGCCAGGTCATCGACTCCGAAGGCGGTTTCCGCCGCTGACGCCACCCGACCCGGCGAGCCGACCGGTGGTCGGGGAACGTCCCGCCCCCCGCATTCGTACGACGGGCCGCGGACCGTCGTGGACGAGCGCCGCGCCGTGGTGAGGCGCGGCTTGTCCTGCCGGGACCGGGCCATCGGTCGAGCGCGGTCCCGGCAGCCGCGCCCTACAGTCGCGACAGTTCGTCCACGAGGTCGTCCAACCCCAGCGAACCCTGTGACAGGGCGGCCATGTGCCACGCCTTCGCGTCGAAGGACTCGCCGTGCGCCTCCCGTGCCTTCTCCCGGCCGAGCAGCCAGGCCCGTTCGCCGAGCTTGTAGCCGATGGCCTGGGCCGGCATGGAGAGATAGCGGGTCAGTTCGCTCTCCACGAAGTCTTCCGGACGCCCGCTGTGCCGGCCGAAGAACTCCTGCGCCAGTTCGGGGGTCCACCGCTCCCCGGGGTGGAACGGCGAATCCCCGGGGATCTCCAACTCCAGGTGCATGCCGATGTCGACGATCACCCGGCAGGCGCGCATCATCTGCGCGTCCAGATAGCCGAGACGCCGTTCGGGGTCCGGCAGGAAGCCGAGTTCGTCCATGAGTCGCTCGGCGTACAGCGCCCAGCCCTCCAGGTTTGCACTGACGCCGCCGATGGTGGCCTGGTAACGGGACAACTGGTCGGCGACGTGTGTCCACTGCGCCAGCTGGAGGTGATGGCCGGGGACGCCCTCGTGGTACCAGGTGGTCACCAGGTCGTACACGGGGAAGCGGGTGGCGCCCATGGTCGGCAGCCAGGTCTGGCCCGGTCGGGAGAAGTCCTCCGATGGCGCCGTGTAGTAGGGCGCTGCCGCACTGCCCGCGGGGGCGATGCGGGACTCCACCCTGCGCACCTGCTCGGCGAGTTCGAAGTGAGTGCCGTCCAGGGCGTCGATGGCCTCGTCCATCAGTCCCTGGAGCCAGCTCCGCACTTCTTCCACGCCCTCGATGTGTTCGCCGTGCTCATCGAGGTGCGCGAGGGCCTCCCAGGGACCGGCGCCCGGGAGGATCTTCTCCGCTTCCGCCGTCATCTCCGCGAGCAGCCGGTGGTACTCGGACCAGCCGTAGGCGTACGCCTCGTCGAGGTCGAGATCGGTGCCGTTGAAGTAGCGGGACCAGCGGGCGTAGCGCTCGCGGCCCACGGTGTCGGGAGCGTCGGCGACGGCGGGCGCGTACACGTCGCGCATCCAGTCCCGCAGGGCGGTCAGCGCGTCCGTGGCGCTGCGGGCGGCGGACGCGAGGCCGTCGCGCTGTGCCGCGGGGCCCGGTGCCACGAAGTCCTCGAACCAGCTGCTGTCCGTGCCGATCCACTCGGTGAGTTGGTCGATCATCGTCCGGGTGGCCCGTGGGCCGGCCGGAAGCTTCCGCTCCAACCCCAGCTCCAGGGAGGCGCGGTACCCCTCGAAGGCGCGCGGCACCGCCCGCAGCCGCTCGGCGACCGCTGCCCAGTCCTCGTCGGTCGCCGTCGGCGTCACCGTGAACGTCTCCCGCACCTCGTGGATCGGGGAGCGGAGGTTGCTCACTGTGCGCAGTCCCTCGTCCGACTCCCGTACGCCCAGTTCGGCCGTCAGCCGTTCGCGCAGCAACCGACCGCAGCGCCTCTCGGCGTCGCTTGCGGCGCCCGGAAGCTTCTCGGCGTCGTCGAGTCTGGCCAGGGTCTGTCGGGCGAGTTCGATGAATTCCTGCTGACCCTCGGGTGAGTAGTCGGGCAGGAACGGCGAGCTCTCCTTGACTCCCAGATAGGTGCCGACGGTCGGATCCAGTTCGATGAGGGCGTCGACGTACGCGTCGGCGACCTGACGGGGCAGCGGGCTGCTGGGGGTTACTGACATGCACACATCCTCATACGAGTGGGGGGCCCGCGTCACCATCGTCTGGTCGCGGGAGTGTCGCTGACCGGCCATTCCTTCACAACTGACCGGCCAGCGGTCGGTCAGCGGTCATGGGTAACGGGCCCAACGGTCGATCTGCGGTCACAGTCGACATGGTTACCCGACGCCTGCTGGAAGGGGTCGGCGGGGGCTCATCCGGACGGGATTCGGCTGGGATTCGGTCGCCACGAGGCGGGGAAACCGGATGGTTCCCGATGGTCTGTGGTGGTCGGTTCCGCTGGAGTCGGCGCAATCGTACGACCACCCCCGCCGCTGACCGGAGACTCCGCCCACGGCCGGGCGGGCGCTTCTCCGCCGGCCGGACGCAGCTGTCCGAGGCAAGGGAGCGGGGTTGGACACCGCCGCTCGGGCACAGTGCATCGCCTGCTCTGGACGCTACTCTCCGTGACGGGTTGGGGGGTTGAGGCAGGGGCCTCGACGGCTTCGGCCCGCCTTGGCGTCGCTGCCCACCCTCAAGGCATCTGGGCCGGCTGATCCCTGCGGGCCGGTGGCAGCAGCGGTCCGCACTCCCACTGCTGGAAGATCAACCGGGTCTCCACCCGCGCCACCTCGGGACGCGAGGTGAACTCGTCGATCACCAGCCGCTGGAGATCCGCCGTGTCGGCGACGGCGACATGGACCAGATAGTCATCGGGTCCGGTCAGATGGAACAGGGCCCTGGACTCGGGCAGGGCACGGATGCGCTCCACGAACGTACTGATCAGATCCCGACGGTGCGGACGCACCTGCACGGACAGCAGCGCTTGCAGCCCCCGGCCGAGCCGGGCCGGGTCGAGCGCGAGTCGATGGCCGAGGATCACGCCCGAACGGCGCAGCCTGGCCACGCGGTCGAGACACGTGGATGCGGCGATGCCCACGTCCGCCGCCAGATCGCGATAGGTGGTCCGTGCATCGTTCTGTAGGAGGCGCAGTATGCGGAGATCCACCGGATCGAGAGCGATAGATTCGGCCATTGGCCGAACGTAACACGGGATCATGCCCATGCCTCCCGGTAAGTGTTCACCCTGCGGCCATGGAGAACTCAGCCTTCGCCGCCCCGACACCCCGGGCCCTGGCCACCGAAGCAGTCCACGCCGGACGCGAGGACCTCGCGCAGCTCGGCCTGCACGCACCTCCACTGGATCTGTCCACCACCTATCCGTCCCACGACGCGGCTCGGGAAGCGGAGCGGATCGACGCTTTCGCCACCACCGGTGCCCGGCTGGAAGGCCCGCCCGTCTACGCACGGCTCGACAATCCGACCACGGCACGGTTCGAGACCGCGCTCGCCCGGCTCGAAGGCGCTGCGGACGCGGTCGCGTTCGCCAGCGGAATGGCCGCGCTCACCGCCGTACTGTTGGTGCGCGCCAGCATGGGGCTGCGCCATGTGGTGGCGGTGCGCCCGCTGTACGGGTGCAGTGATCACCTCCTCGCCGCGGGACTGCTGGGCACCGAAGTCACCTGGACGGACCCGGCGGGCATCGCGGCGGCGATCCGCCCCGACACCGGTCTGGTGATGGTGGAGACCCCGGCCAATCCCACGCTCGCCGAAGTCGACCTCGCGGCGGTCAGGCACGCGTGCGGCGCCGTCCCCCTGCTCGTCGACAACACCTTCGCCACCCCCGTGCTCCAACGGCCACTTGAGCAGGGCGCCCAGATCGTCCTGCACAGCGCGACCAAGTACCTCGGTGGGCACGGCGATGTGCTCGGCGGGGTCGTGGCGTGCGACGAGGAGTTCGCCGGGCGGCTGCGGCAGGTGCGGTTCGCGACCGGTGGCGTACTGCATCCCCTGGCCGGCTACCTCCTGCTACGAGGTCTCGCCACCCTGCCGGTCCGCGTGGCAGCGGCCTCCGCTTCGGCCGGCGAACTCGCGCGCCGACTCGGCGCCGACCCTCGGGTCACGGCGGTCCACTACCCACGACTCGGCGGCGGCATGGTCTCCTTCGAGGTCGACGGCGATCCCCAGGCCGTCATCGCAGCGGTCCGGCTGATCACCCCCGCGGTCAGCCTCGGGAGCGTGGACACCCTGATCCAGCATCCCGCCTCCATCAGCCATCGCATCGTGGCCGAAACCGACCGTCACGCGGCGGGCGTCAGCGATCGACTCCTGCGGCTGTCGGTGGGCCTTGAGGACGTCGACGACCTCTGGAACGACCTCAGCCAGGCCCTCGACGCCCGGCAGCCGCGTCCCGGACCGCGGCTGATGAACGGAGAGCGGTTGATGAGCGGAGAGCGGCCGGTGGACGGAGAGCGGCTGTCGTCACCCCAAGGCGCGCGGTGATCACCAGGGTGCCCTGCTCCAACTGGTAGTCGAGCGGCAGTCCGAGCCCCCGCATGGCGGACACCATGCCGGTGTTGGACGAACCGGTCACCGCGTACACGCTCCGGCAGCGGGTCTCCCGGGCCAGGGCGATGAGTCGACGCAGCATTTCGGCACCGATGCCCCGGCGCTGCCAGTCGTCCTCGACGAGCAGCGCCACCTCGGTCTCGTCCCCGTCCCACAGCAGGTGACCCAGGGCGACCATCCGTCCCGAAGGGGTTCTGGCGGCGAGGGTCTGGCCGAAACGGGGATCCAGTAGATGGTTGAGATAGCGATGGGCATCGCCGACCGGGCCGTGGTACCGCTGGCGCAGGGCTCGGTCGGAGCACCGCTCGTGCAGGGCCGTCGCCTCGTCCAGGTCCGAGAGACCGGCTCGGCCCACGACGATCTCGTCGCCCTCGGCGAGGGTGCAGACCTCCTGGCCCCGGGGGATGCGCGCGCCGAGCACCGCATCCAACTCCACCAGGGCCCGCGCCCGGGCGAACTCGGTCGGAGTGAAGGCCAGATAGGGCCGTTCCACCGTGATGGCGCCCCCGTCGCCGTCCCTCAGCCGCATCACCGTGCCGTCCAGGACGCCCTCGACGGGCGGCAGGTCCCTGGCACGGTGACCCGACGCCGAGACCGCGGGCCGCGATCTGATCGTGCACCGGCCCAACAGCCGTCGCAAGGACAGCGGGAGCGCAGCGGAGTCCACGGCGGTACGGGCCGCGAGGGCGAGGACCCGCGTCGGCGTGTCGACCACGTCATGGGCATCCGCCCGCTCGATCCAGGTGTCCCGCCCCCCGGCAGCGGTGACCTCGCGGACCAGGTGCTGTGACTCCAGGCGAAACGGGGCGCGGAGCAGGAACTCGTCCACCGTCCCCTCGGTGAGGGGGTGCGTCTGGAGGGTGAGGATGTCCACGCGGAGTCCGGCGAGGGCCGTGCAGAGCGCGGCGAGCGAGCCGGGGGAGTCCGCCACGGTGGTGCGCATCCGCCAGAGGACCGCTTCCTGCTGCTCAGGTGTGGGGCCGGGCGCAGGAGGAGCGAGGCACTCCGAGGCCTCCTTCTGCGCGGTCTTCCGTGCGACCGGATCCGGACCCGGGGCAGCGTTCGTCGCCGGTACCGGGACCGACGCAGGGATCGGCTCGGCGGACGGTGCGCCGAGGGGCGTCGTCGGCCTGCTCGTGCCGGTGGTGGATCCGGCACGGTCGACGAGGACCACGGCAGCGGTCGGGGGAGTGCTCCGGGTGCGGGTGCGACGCCGGGACCAGCCGAGCCACCAGAGCAGCAGCACAGCGGTACTGACCACGGCCGTCGTCACCACGGCCGCGGTGGAGGGCTCCGGGAAGCTCGGCACCGAACCGGATGGAACAGTCGTGGGACCGCTCGTGACCGCGGCCCCTCCGTCCGTGCTCACCACATGGCCGGTGGCGCCGTCTGCCGTGCCGTCGGATTCCGCTGTGGCATCGCGGGTCATGGCGCTGATGACCGCCAGGAGGAGGACCACCGTCACCGCAGCGAAGGCGGCCGTGGGACCGATGAGGGTCCGCCGCCAGTGGCGCGGACGGCGGGTGCGCTGCGCGGACGTCATCTCGGTCATGCACCCACCCTCTCCGAGTCGCATTGCTCCTCCGCGAACGCCGTGTGACCGATGGGTAAAGAGTGGTGCGAGAGGGCTTGATCGAACGGTGGTGTCGACCCCGCCGGGCGCCCGCCGTGCCCTCCCTACCCCAGCGCCCCCAACAGCCGCGCCGCTTGGACGACCGCCTGGGACGAACCCCCTCGACCGGCCAACTCGGCCAGCCCCGGTATCCGCCCATCGGCCCCGTGGACGGAGGCCCGACGTGCCTGAGCTTCCGGATCCGCTGGAGCTTCCGGACGTGCCTGAGCGTCTGAACCTGTCGGCTCTTCCGGTCCGGATCCGGCTCGGGGAGATGGACCGACACCCTCCGGTCCGGCCGCGATCGTGGTGCTCCCCTCCCCGTCGAACGCAGCAGACGCACCGGCTGGTTCGGCGGTCGGCGCCGATGGTCCCGCTCCCATGGCGGTCGTGATCTGCGGGCCGCACTGTTCCACACAGTTCGCGGCGACCGCGAGGAGACCACCCATGGCCCGTGCCGCCTTCGGTGACGCGAGCAGCCCCGGTAGTGCGCCGGCGAGCACCGACCAGACGGTGCGATGGGCACCCGTGGCCGCGGCCGTCCCCAGGGCGTCAGTGATGCGGTTGGGCTTCACATGGCCGTGGGCGACCAAGTCGCCGAGCTCACGGCCCAGAAGGGCCGGATCCAGCTGGCCCCGTACCGCGAGCACCAATAGTGCGTCCACTGCGGTCAGTCGATCGTCGGCGACCCGTACCCCCAGACCTGCTGCCAGTGCCCGGTGCATCGCCCACCCTGCGGGCCCGTTCGGAGCTGCGCCCTCGGCGAGCCGCGGCAGACACCAGGCGCCACCGCGCAGGCTATCGCCGTGGATGTCGGCCACCATCGTCTCCAACAGGCCCGGCACCAGCCAGCTCGCGAGGGCTTCCCGATGGTGCGGCACCACGGCCGGCCAGTGCGGCACCACGCTCTGCCACGAGCTGTACCTGTTGAAACACCCGTAGAAGTGCTGGTGGCGAGGGTCGATCTCCTTGCTGAGCCAGCGGAATGCGGCGGGGAGCTCCTGTTGGATCGCCCGCCGTGCGCGGGCTCGGTCCAGCAGTCGTCGCGTCGCCCGGGCGGGATGCCGTAGGAGACCACCTTCGGTGGCTGGCACGGACTCCGCCCGTTGTTCCTCCAACTCGGGTTGGAGAGCCCGTAGCACCGGGCCCTCGCCCGTGAGCCAGAGCGCGAGCCGGTCGCCCCCCTCTGTACCCAACCCGGCCGCTGCTTCCGCCACCACGCCGGGGTCCCATTCGCCGTCGTCCGTGGTGGCGCGGAGCAGGGCTTGGGTGAAGTCCGCCGGAGCCGGTTCGATGCCGAGCCGGTCGTACTCCCTAAGCCGTTCGACCAGAACGGCCGGGTCGAGCACGCCGTTCTCCCAGGTCGGTGTCGACAGGAGGAACGGCACGGTGCCGTCCTTGACCAGCAGGGCCACTTCCCAGATCCGGGCCCTGGTGATCTCCGCCAGGCCGCTGTACGGGCAGCCGGACGGGGAGGGCGTCATGCTCTGGGCGTTCTGGACGGCCCGGTCGGAGATCCTTCCCAGCAGGGCGGCGGCGACCACGTCCACCCCGTGGACACCTCGTTCGAAGTGGGTGTCGAGGTGGGGGAGGCGGGAGAAGTGCGGCTGGGCCCACCAGCGGTGCGCCATGGCGCTGCGCAACTCCGCGAGCAGGGGCTCCCGCTCGCGGTGCACGAGCCGCACCAAGCCGTCCAACGCCCGTTCGAACGCTCCCGGGTCCACCAGTCCGCTCCGCACCACGACGGACAGCTCCGCCACGAGTTCGGCGCTTGACACGGCCGGAGGAGCGAGCCTGACGGGCTCGGGCACGACGGGTAGCAGCTCCACATGGTCGCTCGGGTCGGACGCCTCCGCCACCACGCCGAACAGTTCGGTCGCCGCCGCACGGTGCACGGGGCTCAGGAGCATTGCCGACGAGGCCAGTTCGCCACGGAGGTCGTCGTCCGCCGGCAGCAGATGACGGGACACCAGCTTCAACGCCCGCTCCTGGACGATCACGTCGTCATGACCGAAGGCTTCGCCGACCACCGGCAGGAGCTCATGGACGGCTGCCGAACTCTCCGCGTACTCCTTGTCCGCCGCGCCCTTGGCGCCTGCCTTCCTCCTCAGCTGGGTGTGCGGGCGCAACACCTTCCCCAGCAGTGACAGCTGAGCCGTGACCAGCTTCTTCTCGGTGCGGAAGAAGACGGCACTCGACACCTCGGCGAGGGACCGCGTCGACAGGGCTCCGGTCTCGGCGAGTCGGGCGAGCACGGATTGAGCGATCGCGGCGACCGGGGTCGAGCCGTCGGCGGCCATGCCCTGCCAGTCGGGAACCCGGGACGCCTCTTCCTCAGGTGTCAGCTCCAGACGTCGCAGCAGGCCGAGGAAGAAGCGCAGTTCGCCCGGCTTGCCCCCACGCAGCAACCGCGCAACACAAGCGTCCACCACCACGGTGCGTTCGACGGTTCCGTCCTCGGTGAGACCGACCAGCACCGAGGGCCAGTGCGCGGGCGTGTCGGGATCCGTGAACCAAACCATCGAACCGGGCAGTTGCGGGGTTTCGAAGAGCCGGGGCACCAGCAGCGGCGTGTGCGGGTCCGCCGCGAGTCGATCGCGCAGTCGGTACAGGGCGCCGGACCGCGACCTGGTCAGCTCGTCGACCCAGCCGTACACATAGCCGTCGGTGGTGGGCACCGGGCACCCGGAGAGCTCCACCAGCCGGCGGATCAGCCAGTGGTCCTCCTGGGCGGTGGAGGCGCGTGCGGCCAGTCGATGGGCGACATCGGCGAGCCAGTCGGCATCCCGGTCCTTGAGCACTTCGACGATCACATCGCGGGGCGGGTTGGTCACGGTGCGCAGATCCCGGGCGCCCAGCCAACTGGCCGCGGCTGCGGCACCGGTGTGGCAACCGGCGCCTGCGACCAGCAGTGCGGCGGCTGCGTCGTTGCGCTCCCGCCAACTGGGCCAACGGCTCCGGTCGTCCTGGCGCAACTCGACCCGCAGGGCCTTGAGCTCGGCCAGACACGCCTTCCGCTCGGCGGGACCCAACGGCTTCAGCAACGAAGGAACCTTCTTGAAGTGGCCCGCCGCCACGGCTTCCAGCACCTTGCTCATCGGACACCGTCCATCGTGGCGCGCCCGGCGGGAGCGGAGACGGTCGCTTCGCGCCGGGTGATGCGCACGGCCAGCGCGTGCTTGCACGGTCCGCGCTGGCCCAGGTGGTCGGACCACCAGGCACAGGTGCACCGCAGCCGGCCGTCCTGCTCGCGCACCTGGTACACCCGCTCGCCCGAAGTCACCGACGCACCTTCCGGGTGGAGCGCGACGGCCCGGGACGACACCAGGTGACGTGCCGCCACCAGACGCGGATTGTGTCGCTCGACCCGGTCGGCGTCATAGGGGAGTTCGCGGTGGAAGTACGCCGCGTCAGTCACGTCGTAGCCGACCCGGCCGGCGGTTCCGAGCCGCACCAGGGCCGCTCGCACCCGTGCCACCGACAGACCGGAGCGGCTCGCCAGATCGGCGGGGTCGATGGTCGGCTCCCAGGCGAGCAACACCGAGATCAACTCGGCGTCCTGGGCGGCCTCCTCGGTGGCCAGGGCTTCGAGCACACCACCCTCTCCGGAGAATCCCCGCCGGGTGTCGGGCGAGAGGGTGAGCGTCAGCCTCATGCCGGGTAGCACCACCTCCCAGGCCGTTGAGGTGGGGGAGCCCGAGCCGCCGGGCGTCGCCGGTCCGTACACCCGCAGGGCGACGGCGTGACGCAGGACCCGGCGCAGGGCGGTCAGTCGCTCGGGTCCCGGCAGACAGACGGCCCCGGCCACCGGGCGGGTCGTCGGTCGCAAGGTCCTGCCCGCGGGCACCACCCACTTCGCGCCCGAGGACGCACGCCCCGTCGACGTGGGCAGGGACCGCAGGAAGCGCACCGCCTCCGCCGCCGGCAGTTCAGCTCGTAGATCGAAACCCGCCGTCGCCACCTGGGCTTCTGCGAAACCCCGCAACCAACGGTCGGGGAGGGGCACCTTCTTCTCCACCACCGACCCCTCCAGGGTGGTCACGGCCAACTCTTCGGGACCCACCCGCAGATGCAGGGGGCTGTCACCGGTCATGCGGGACAGGGCTTCACGCAGCGGATTGTTGACGTCCACATTGGTCGTGCCCCGGCCGGTCTCCCTGCCGTCCAACCCCTCGCGCAGCACATCCAGTCGGGCGTAGACCCCGCAGCACCCCGAGAAGGACTCGAACCGCAGCCGATCGCCGTTGCCGGTCACGACCGGGTCGAGCAGGGGGCGCGGGGTGGGGTCCACATAGCGGGCTGCTGCCACGTCCGCGACGGCCAACAGACCCCGCGCCGCGGTCTGGGGAGAGGTGAGGAAGCCCGAGAAGAAGTGGGGGTGCGCTTGCGCGCCGACCGGTGTGAGGCCCCCCGAAGTCTCCAGTCCGAGAAGGGGGCCGCCGGCTGACGACTCAAGGGTGGACGGGCGTGCGTAGGCGAGCGCCTGCATGGATCGCGTCATGCAAATGACCGTAGGCGCAGGCACTGACAATCGACCGTGATGAGAACGCCCCACCTGCGACCGGACCCGGGGAAAGCCCAGTTCAACGGTACCGACGGGAGTTATCCACAAGGGCACGCGAGCCGATGGCAAGATCCGCTCAGACCGCAGCGGCACGGCACCGGAAGGGCCCGGAACCTCCGGCTCCGCTGCTGCTCACGGCGCGCAGGCACCCGCCAACAACCCCACGCCCCGGGCGATCTCGGACGGGGACAGATGGGCATACCCCAACACCAGATCCACACCCGTACGGTCCGTGCCGTCCGTGCCGTCCGTGCTGTCCGTGCCTGCCGCGGCGGCCCGCCGCTGGGCAGGTGTCGCATCCGTCCCCACGACCCCGGCCAGCACGGCACCTCCGGTCATCCGTTGGTCCGACAGCAGGCGTACGGCAACACCCGCACGCGCCGCCCGCTCCCGGAACGCCTCCTCGGGTCCGTACCGGGCCGGCAGCCGCGCGATGATGTGCAGTCCCGCGGCGATACCGCTCACCTGAGTACCGGGAAAATGCAGGTCAAGAGCCCGTACCAGGGTGTCCCTCCGCTCCCGGTAGGCCCGCTGGCAGCGGCGCAACTGCCGGTCGTAGCCTCCGCGGTCGACGAAGTCCGCCAACAGTTCCTGATCCAGCGCCGGATTGCCGAGGTCCATCGTCCGCTTGCGTTCCACGACCTCCTCCAAGAGCCGTTGCGGTACGACGACCCAACCGAGCCGCAGGCCGGGGGCCAAGGACTTGCTGACCGAGCCGCTGTAGGCGACCCGATCGGGGTCGAGGCCCTGCAGCGCACCCACCGGGGCCCGGTCGTAGCGGAAGTCGCCGTCGTAGTCGTCCTCGATGATCAACCCGTCCACGGCGCGCGCCCAGTCGAGGAGTTCGATGCGCCGCCGCGCCGAGTAGGCGATCCCGGTGGGGAACTGATGGGCCGGTGTCGTCATCACCGCCCGTACGCCCGATGCACGCAGCGGCCCCATCGCCAACCCCTCGGCGTCCAGGGGCAGCGCCGCCATGTCCAGTCCGACGCCGGTGAAGACCGGCCCGTGACTGGGGCTCCCCGGGTCTTCGACGCCCATGCTCCGCAGACCGTGGGCGTACAGCACGGAACCGAGCAACGCCGTCGCCTGGGTGACTCCCGAGCAGACGACCAGACACCCGGGGTCCGCCACGACGCCGCGCCGCCGGGTCAGAAGGGCGGCCAACTGTGTGCGCAGGGCAGGCAGCCCCCGTGGGTCGGGGTAGCCGAGGGACTGGTGGGGCAGCCGAGCGAGGACGGACTTGTGCGTCGCAGCCCAGGCGCTTCGAGGAAAGAGGGAGAGGTCCGGTGTGCCCGGGCGAAAGTTCATCTGTACGGCAGCGGACCGGGGTGCGGGCTCGTGCGCCGTACGGACGCCCCCGCGTGCCGCCTCGCCCACCCATGTGCCCGAGCCCCGGTCGCTGCGCAGATAGCCCTCGGCCGTGAGCTGCTCGTACGCCTCGGTCACCAGCCCCCGCGAGACTCCCAGATCGGCCGCGAGGTCCCGACTGGAGGGCAACCGCGTGCCGGCCGCCAGCCGGCCCGCCCTGACCGCGTCGCGCAGGGCGGACTGGAGCACCCGCCCGCGTTGACGTGCGGGGGCGGCCGCCGCGGGAAGCAGCAGCTCCCACGCCGTCGACCAGGGCCTGTCCCCGGTGGGGACCCGCTGAGGAGACCGCACACCCCCGGGGCCTTCGAGGTGTTCCGCCATGGTGCTGGTGCTCGCTTCCCTAGGGTCTTTCCGGACCGCGCAGACCGCCCGCCCCTCGACGGCCGTCTCTGATCGCCGAACGCCGCACGCCCATCGGATGGTTCCAGACCCGTGTTGGAGCCCCACAGTCACCACGGACCGCGGCGATCGACCGGGCTCCCGAATTGGTCCTCGATGACCTCACGAAAGTGGCCCTTAAAGGGGACCGCCCGGCTCCCTAGCGTCAGGGGCATGGACCACCGACCCCCGCATCGCTCCCACTCCGACGCCCTCCGCGGCGTCCTGCTCGTCTCCTTTGCCTACTGCCTTGTGGGAGCCTCGTTCACGGCCAACAGCGTGCTCGGGGAGTACCCGTACGCGGGCGGCCAGGCCGTACGGTACGCACTCGCCTTCCTGCTGCTGCTCCCCCTGCTGGGCGGTAGGGCCGCCCTCGGGCCGGTGGCCGCGTTGAGGCCCGCTCAGTGGGGACGCATCGCCCTGCTCGCGGGGGTCGGCATGGTCGGCTTCAACCTGGCCATCCTTGCTGCCGAACGCACCGCCGAGCCGGCGGTTCCGGGGGTGTTCGTGGGCTGCGCCCCGGTGGTGGTCGCCGTCCTCGTCCCCCTCGTCGACGGTCGACGACCCACCCGTCCGGTCCTGTGGGGAGCACTGCTGGTGGCCGTGGGGGCGCTGACGGTCCAGGGATGGGGGCGAACCGACACCGCGGGCATCGTCTGGTCGGTGGCCGCGCTGATCGGGGAGGTGGGGTTCGCGGTCCTCGCCGCACCGGTGCTGCGTCCGCTCGGGCCCCGGCTCCTGACGGCCTGCGTCTGTGCCGTCGCGGCGGTCGAATCCACGATCATCGGTCTGGTGCTGGATGGTTCCGGTTTCGTTCGGATGCCGGACGGGGCGGAAGCCGCCGCCCTGCTCTGGCAGGCTGCCGTCGTCACCGTGATCGGCTTTGTGACCTGGTACATGGGCATCCAGCGCATCGGCACCGAGCGCGCCACCCTCTTCACCGGTGTGATTCCAGTGACCGCGGCCCTCACGGCTCCGCTCGTGGGTGCCGGCACCTTCGGCCCGGCGCAGGCCGCTGGCGGAGTGCTCGTCGGATTGGGCGCGGTGTTCGGGTCCGGGGTGTTCGGCGGCCGACGCCGAAGGGATGCGGTGCCACCGGAGCGGCCGTTGGACACCGCGGGGGAGCCGAAGGAAGCCGATCGGACCGGACGTTAGCCGTCCGCTCCTGGCGCATCCGCGGTGCGTGTGCCCGCCGCAGAGCGCCAGGAGCGCCGCCTTCCGTCCCGTCCGCGTTCAGCGGCTGCTGCCGTCGAGCAACACCCGCGCGACCAGCGCCGGATCGTCGTTCATGGGTACGTGTCCACAGCCCGGCAGCCGCACCAGACGCGCGCCGGGGATGGTGCGTTTGGCGCGCACGCCCTGGCGCCGCAGCAGGAGGCGGTCCTTGGTGCCCCAGGCGATGGTCACGGGCACGTCCGGCACGTCGTCCGTGAACCGGACGCCACCGCCGGCGGCCAGGGTCTGCTGGAAGCCGGTCGCCGCGCGTAGCGCGAGGGTCTCGGCGATGACCGCATCCGGTGCCCGCCTTGCGGGGCGGGCGTAGATCGTCCCGGTCAGGGCCGTGCGCCCGGCCGTGGTCTTGGACAGGCCCTCGATCAGCGGCAGCGGTAGCGCACGGGCAGCGGCCCGCATCGACCTGAGGGTGCCGAACGCATATCGGCGTTCGGCTTCGCTCCAGAAACCCGCAGGCGAGAGCGCCGTGACCGATCGGACGATCTTTCCCCGTCCCAACTCAAGGGCCAGCAGTCCGCCCAGGGAATTACCCGCAACATGCGGTCGCTCGACGCCCAGTGCCGTACAGAAGGCACCGAGCGCGGTACTGATGGTGGGCAAGTCATAAGAAATCCCACCAGTCAATGGCGGCGAGATTCCGAATCCGGGCAGGTCAACGGCGATGACATCCCGTTCGGCGGCCAAGATCCCCAGCACGGGTTCCCACGCCTGCCAGTGATGTCCTATGCCGTGCAGAAGCAAGAGGGGTTCTCCCGCTCCCGCCCTTTCATATGAAACAGATAGTTTTCGGCTGCCCTGGGGTGATGCGACGGAGAACGAAATACTTGCGACCATGTCTCCCACTCCCTCGTGTCACCCCTGCGTGAGCGCTGTAGACGGGGTGTCAGCAATGATTACCCTTCGGTAGCTTTTGGTTCAAGAGGACCGTCACTTCCAGCCGGGGCGTTCGGGCCCGGCTGGACACCCGGGGGCCGGTTCGGTTGGGATGGACGAGTGGCGACCGATACCCTCACCGACGTCTTCGAAGAGCACCGCCCAGTCCTGACCGGCGTGGCGTACCGCATGCTGGGTCGGGCGGTCGACGCCGAAGACGTGGTGCAGGAGGCGTGGCTGCGCTGGTCAGCGCGGGGTTCGGATGGTGGCGCCGCCGCCCCAGAGGTGCGGGAACCGCGCGCCTATCTCGTCCGCATCACCGCCCGACTCGCGATCGACCGGCTCCGTCAGATCCGCTCGCGCCGGGAGTCGTACGTCGGGCCATGGCTCCCGGAACCGATCGCCACGGACTTCGCCGCCACGTCGGCCGACGCCGCGGAGCGTACGATTCTGGCCGAATCGGTCTCCTTTGCCGTCCTTGTGGTCTTGGAGTCGCTCTCGCCCCTGGAACGTGCAGTGTTCGTGCTGCGCGAGGCGTTCGGGTTCCCCTACGGAGAGATCGCCGCCACGCTCGATCGTTCCGAAGCCGCCGTGCGTCAACTGGCGGTCAGGGCCCGTCGACGGGTCGACGAGCGCAAACCCCGCTACCGCGCGAACCCCGAGGAGTGTCGCGATCTGACGGAGCGCTTCCTCGCGGCTGCCTCCGGAGGTGACCTGGAGGACCTGTTGGGACTGCTGGCGCCCCAGGTGCGGCTGGTCGGCGACAGTGGTGGCAAGAGCAAGGCGCCGCTCCGGATCATGGTCGGTGCCGACAAGGTCAGCCGGTTCCTGCTGGCCGTCGGGCAGACGCCGGTGCCGGCCGCCGACTACCAGCTCACCGAGATCAACGGTGCACCGGGCATCGTCCTCCGTTCCGCGGGGAAGCCGGACACCGTCGTCCAGCTGGAGATCGCAAACGGGCTCGTCCAGTGCATCTACATCGTGCGCAACCCCGACAAATTCGCTGCGATCGCCTCGCTTTGATGCATGGCTTCGCACGTCGGAAGCCATGGTCCGAAAAGTCGAAAACGCGTGGACTGTGCATAAGGCGCACCGTTCCACGGTGCGAACGCCCCATGAACGCTTGTATAAGGCAGCCGATTTTCCTGGTGTGGCGAGGCAGGATTGGTCTTGACCAAGGTGCCGCGTCGCCTTATCGTCGGCTGAGATAGTGCAGGAACCTTTAATAAACAAGGGCGCGGAAAAGCCGCCGCTGACACGGCGAAATGCGGAGGATCAGGGTGGGGACCACGCAGCTGGAATCAGTGCCGGAACCGAAGTACTGGCACCTGAAGAACGTGATCGGAGAAGCACTCGACTCTGACTTCTCAGTCGGTGAGGTCCTGCCCAACGAGCGTGACCTCGCGGCTCGCTTCGGGGTTGCCCGGGCCACGCTCCGGCAAGCTCTCGAACAACTCGAACTCGAAGGACGACTCCAGCGCCGGCGCGGAGTCGGTACCACCGTCGCGCCACCGCGCGTCGGGGTGGACGTCTCCACCAGCCGCCCGGCCTGGCCCGGGGCCGCCCAGGACGCCTGGCAGTCCTTCGACTGCGCCAAGGCGGTTCCGCCGGCCGCGGTCGCCCGGATGCTCGGCACCGGCACGGAAGACGAGACCTACGCGCTGCGCAGGCTGCGTGTCTCCCACGGCCACCCGGTCGCCGCGGAACTGCTGTACGTCCCGGTGGCGTCCGTTCCCGACCTGTCGGCCATAGACGCGCCGTCCGGTCCGTCCCGGGCCCGCGCGGTCCTGCGGGAACTCCAGCGCCTCGACCTCGACGGCCAGGACCGTTCGGTCGAGTTGGGTTCGGCCCGCGCCGACGACGCCAAGGAACTCGACCGACTCCCCGGTGCACCCGTGTTGGTGGTCACCACCCGGTACCTGTCCCAGGGCAGGACCGCGGCCGTGACCGTCGCTACCTACCGCGCAGACACCTGCCGGCTCACCTTCGGTGACGCCGGTGACGTGGAGATCAGCCACCCCGTGGAAGAGCGCCGCGCTTCCTGAGTGGGCGTTCCACACCCTCCGCGCCGCTCCTGGCGGCACGGAGGGGACAGCCGGACCTTGACGGCCCGCACCGAGCTCCGGCTCAGTGGCGGGCCGTCACCGTTCCCTCCACCGCGAACAACTCCTCCTCGACGTGGTCGAGCGCGAGCCTGAGAGCCCCCGTCGCCACGGCCGCCTCACCGAGGAGGGAGAGCGTCACCCGCGGGGGCCGGAGGCAGTAGCGCGCCAACTCGTCGCGCAGCGGATCCAGCACCCCGTCCAACCCCGCGGCCCAGCCCCCGACCACCACGACCTCGGGATCGAGTGCCAGGACCAGCGCCGCCACATCGTGGACCAGTCGCTGGATGAAGCGCTCCACGGCCGCCTGAGCCCGGAAGTCGCCCTGCCGCGCCAACGCGAACACATTGGCCACCGCCTGCTCGTCCAGGGGGTGCAACGGCTCGTCGGTCGGCGACAGCAGTTTCTCCGGCGAGACCTCGCGACCCAATAGGTGCAGAGCTCCGATCTCACCGGCCGCACCACCGAACCCGCGGTGCAACCGGCCGCCGATCAGCGATCCGGCACCCGGGCTGAGGCCCGCGAGGACGAAGACGATGTCGTCCGAATCCTTGCCGGAGCCCTTCCAATGCTCGGCCACCGCCGCGGCGTTGGCATCGTTCTCCACCAGCACCGGGCAGCGGAACGAGCGTTGGAGCCGCTGCCCCAACGCCAGCCCGGTCCAGCCGGGCAGCGCCGTGCCCAGTCGTACGGTGCCGTCCGCCTCCACGATGCCGGGGGAGCCGACACCGACCGCGCGCAAGCTGGTGCGGGCGATCCCCGTTCGACGCAGCACGTCCGCGATCACCAGTCGCACCCGCTCCAGCCGATCGTCCGCGGACGCCGTCTCCGAGACCTCTCGGGAACCCGCACCGATGATGCGGCCGTCCAGCCCGGAGACCAACGCGGCCACCCGGTGGGGGCCGATCTCGACACCGAGGAGGTGCCCGGCCTCGACGCGGAACCGGAACCGTCTCGCGGGCCTGCCCTGACGTCGTGCCTCGCCCTCCTCGGGAACCGACTCGGCGACCAGTCCCGCTTCGATGAGCCCTTCGATCACACCCTCGACCGTCGGCCGTGACAGGCCGGTGACGCGCGTGAGATCCGTCAGCGTCGGAGAGCCCGCGCCTCGCAGAGCATGGAGTACCACCGCGGAGTTGATCCGCCGCAGCAGCGACGGATCACCGCCGGTCAGCCGCCCCACCATGTGTCCTTCCAGCCCTCACTCGTGCAGTTCGGGCGCGTGTGTCTGCCGGATCGTACTCGTTGGCCGAACGACGTGCACGATTGCTGCGCAGGCTGCAACGCAGCGCGTTCGTTCCCTGACCAACGGACACCATCGGGGCGGTGTCGTCCCGGGTCGAAGCTCCGCACCGGACCGGGCGCGAGGCGACCTCCGCAAGCCTGTCCGCACCTTCGTCACGGATCCCCGGCGCCTGCCGGCGGCAGCGATCCGGGAGGACGGCTACCACCTCGGAACGCTGCGCCGGCCGCAGGAGTGCCCCGGCGGCGCAGGGGCACTCCAAGGGGGCGACTCCTTCGAGTTCAGTCCTCGGGCCCGAGCTCCGCGGCCTCGCGCAGTACGGCGTACTCGTCGGCCATGGCCGCGGTGCTCCAGTGCGCGTTGAGACCACTGGGGTTGGGCAGTACCCAGATCCTGGTGGTGCCGATCGTCCGGTCCTGCCGCCCCACCCGCGCGGAGCGCTCGTCGAAGGCCGTCCGGTACGCCATGACCCCCACCACCGCGAGCCAGCGGGGTTCCAGCCGCTCCACCTTGGCCGTCAGCAGCCGTCCGCCCGCCACGTACTCCTCACGGGTCAACTCGTCGGCCCGCGCGGTCGCCCGCGCCACCACATTGGTGATCCCGAGGCCGTGGGCGAGCAACTCCCGCTGCTCCGCCGGCTGCAACTGGCGCGGAGTGAATCCGGAGCGATGCAGCACGGGCCAGAACCGATTGCCGGGACGGGCGAAGTGATGACCGGTCGCCGCCGACATCAGTCCCGGGTTGATGCCACAGAAGAGAACGGACAGACCGCCCGCGACCACGTCGTCGATGACGCGGTCGCGGGCGGCCTCCAACTCGTCGGGGGTCAGAGGATCGACCCCGGGGCGTAGCCTGCGGCCTCCGGGTGACGCTTGACGATCTCCTCGATCCGCGCGACCACCTGGGCCACCTGGTCGGCGGCGGCACCCGTGAAGGACAGCTTGTCCGCCATCAACGCGTCCAGTTCGCTGCGGCTCAGCGGAATGCGCTCGTCGGCGGCGAGCTTGTCGAGGAGCTCATTGCGCTCCGCACCCTGCTCGCGCATGGCGAGTGCCGAGGCCACCGCGTTCTCCTTGATCGCCTCGTGGGCGACCTCCCGGCCCACCCCGGCCCGCACCGCACCCATCAGCACCTTGGTGGTGGCCAGGAACGGCAGATAGCGGTCCAGCTCCCGGGCGATGACCGCCGGGAAGGCGCCGAACTCGTCCAGCACGGTCAGGAAGGTCTCCAACAGCCCGTCGAAGGCGAAGAAGGCGTCCGGCAGGGCCACCCGACGCACCACGGAACAGGACACGTCGCCCTCGTTCCACTGGTCGCCCGCCAGTTCCCCGGTCATCGAGGCGTAACCGCGCAGGATCACCATCAGACCGTTCACCCGCTCGCAGGAGCGCGTGTTCATCTTGTGCGGCATCGCCGACGAACCGACCTGGCCCGGCTTGAAGCCCTCGGTGACCAACTCGTGGCCGGCCATCAGACGAATCGTCTTGGCCATCGAAGAGGGGGCAGCGGCCAGCTGTACCAGCGCCGTGACCACCTCGTAGTCGAGCGAGCGCGGGTAGACCTGACCGACCGAGGTGAACGCCTGGGAGAAGCCCAGGTGGCCGGCGATCCGCTGCTCCAGGTCGGCGAGCTTGCCGGCATCGCCGCCGAGCAGGTCGAGCATGTCCTGTGCGGTGCCGACCGGGCCCTTGATCCCGCGCAGCGGATAGCGCTCCAACAGGTCTTCCAGCCGCCCGTAGGCCGCCAGCAGCTCATCGGCGGCCGTGGCGAAACGCTTCCCGAGCGTGGTGGCCTGCGCTGCGACGTTGTGGGAACGACCGGCGAGCACCAGCTCCGCGTACTCGGCGGACAGCTTGCCGAGGCGGGCGAGGACGGCGACCGTGCGGTCGCGCATCAGCTCCAGTGACAGCCTGATCTGGAGCTGCTCCACGTTCTCGGTGAGATCGCGCGAGGTCATGCCCTTGTGGACCTGCTCATGGCCGGCGAGGGCGTTGAACTCCTCGATCCGCGCCTTCACATCGTGGCGGGTGATCTTCTCCCGCTCGGCGATCGACGCCAGGTCGACCTGGTCGAGGACGCGTTCGTAGTCGGTCAGGGCCGCGTCGGGGACCTCGATGCCGAGGTCCTTCTGAGCGCGCAGCACGGCGAGCCAGAGCTGACGCTCCAGCTTCACCTTCTGTTCGGGGGACCACAGGGCGGCCAGCTCTACCGAGGCATAGCGGCCGGCCAGGACATTGGGGATGCGGGGCTTCGCAGACACAGCAGTCACACGGCCTGATTCTACTGGCGGTTTGTGCAGGCCAGCGCCCCGGCCTCGGTTGTACGTTGCTACGAACGCCCCCACACCTGTTCGGGCGCCCCCGCTCAGGACCGGGGCGGTTCGTAGGGCAGGAGATCGGGGCGCTTCGCGGAGCGCCCGTCGCCGGACGAGCGACCGGTCAGCCGGCGGCCGATCCAGGGCCCCAGGTGCTGCTGGGCGAAGCGGAGATCAGCCGTACGGCGCACTGCCCAGCGGGTGGGCGGCACGGGTGCCAGGGGCGTTCGCCAATCGTCCTCGGGGTCAAGACCCAGGGTCTGGGCGACCGCCTCCGCCACACGGCGATGTCCCTCCGTCGTCAGGTGCAGCCGGTCCACGTCCCACAGCCGTGGGTCGCCGAGCGCGCCGGAGCCGTAGAGGTCCACCACCAGCGCGCCGTGCCGGGCCGCCAGGGTGTCGATGTGGGCGAACAGCATCTCCATGCGCGGACGGAATCTGGCCAGCACGGGACCCTGGCGTCCCGGGCTGTGCATCAGCACCAGACGTCCACACGCCGGGGCGAGCCGCTCCACGGCCTCCTCCAGCAGTCCGCATACCCGCCCCATGTCGCACTTCGGCCGCAGGGTGTCGTTGAGGCCGCCGACCAGGGTCACCACGTCCGCGCCCATGGCTGCGGCCACCCCGACCTGCTCGTCGACGATCTGGCCGATCAACTTGCCGCGCACGGCGAGGTTGGCGTACCGGAACCCGTCCCTGCGCAGGGCGAGCCGGGCCGCGAGGAGGTCCGCCCAGCCGCGGTAGCTGCCATCCGGCTGGAGGTCGGACATGCCCTCGGTGAAGGAGTCACCGATGGCGACAAAACTTGTGTAATGGGCACTCATCTCCATGGCGCAGCAATACTACCGTCCGGTAGAGCGCGGTCGGCTGACCGAACGCACCACGCTGCCGCTCCACCGGGCGTCCGGAGGAGCGGGCACGGGAACGGCCCCGATCCCTGTGGATCGAGGCCGTCGCCGCTGTTCTCCCCCGGTCAGTCCTGGGCGCCCACCAGCTCACGGAGGACGTCCTCCATGGTCACCAGGCCCTCGGGCCGACCGTCCTCGTCGAGGACCGCCGCCAGATGGGTGCGGCTGCGCCGCATCGCCGTCAAGGCGTCGTCCAGCGGAGTCGTGCCCCGCACCCGGGCGATCGGCCGCATCGCCGTCACCGGGAACGCGACCTCGCGCGGGGTGGCGTCCAGGGCGTCCTTCACATGGAGGTAGCCCAGGATGTTGCGCCCCGTGTCGATCACCGGGAAGCGCGAGAAGCCCGACTCGGCGGAGAGCGCCTCCAGCTGTTCGGGCGTGGTGCCCACCCGTGCGTACACGACCTGCTCGACCGGCATGATCACATCGCGCACCGGCCGTCGGCCCAGTTCCAGGGCGTCCCGCAACCGCTCGGCCGAGCGGTCGTCCAGCAGACCGGCGTCACCGGCGTCCCGCACCATCCGGGCGAGCTCGGCATCCGAGTACGTCGCCGCGACCTCGTCCTTGGCCTCCACCCGCAGGAGTTTGAGCAGGGTGTTGGCGAAGGCGTTGATCGTGAAGATCACCGGGCGCAGCGCCTTGGCGACGGCCACGAGCGGCGGGCCCAGCAGGAGGGCGCTGCGCGTGGGCTCGGCCAGTGCGATGTTCTTGGGCACCATTTCGCCGAGCAGCATGTGCAGGTACGTCGCCAGCGATAGTGCGATCACGAACGAGATCGGATGCACGGCCCCGTGGGGCACCCCGAGCGAGTCGAACACCGGCTCCAGCAGATGGGCGATGGCCGGCTCGGCCACGATGCCGAGGATCAACGTACAGAGGGTGATGCCCAGCTGTGCCGCCGCCAACAGTGCCGACACGTGCTCAAGGCCCCAGAGCACACTGCGGGCCCTGCGGTCGCCCGCCTCGGCGGCCGGCTCGATCTGGCTGCGGCGCACCGAGATCAGGGCGAACTCGGCACCCACGAAGAACGCGTTGACCACGAGGGTCGCCAGGCCGATGAGGAGTTGGATCGCGATCATCGTCCGGTCTCCTCGGGGCGCTGGGAGTTCGATTCGTCCACGGTGTGGGTGGTCTTCTCCCTGCGGTCAGCGCCAGCGACGGCGTGCGGGTCTTCGGGGGCCTCGGTGTCCGATGAGGGCAGCGGGGCGTGCATCAGCACCCGAGCGGCCCGTCGTCCGGAGGCGTCCACCACATCGAGCCGCCAGCCCTGGAGGTCGATGCGGTCGTTCTCCGCCGGAATGCGACCGAGCTCGGTCGCGATGAGACCGGCAAGGGTCTCGTACGGGCCTTCGGGCACCCGCAGACCGACGCGCTCCAACTGGTCGGTGCGCGCGGCACCGTCCGCGGACCAGAGCGATCTGCCGTCCGCGTCATGGCCGGCTGCGGCGAGGTCCGGCGTCTCGTGCGGATCGTGCTCGTCCCGCACTTCGCCGACGACCTCCTCGACGATGTCCTCCATGGTGACCACGCCGGCCGTACCGCCGTACTCGTCGATGACGACGGCCATGGTCGACTTGCCGCCCAAGCGGTCCATCAGTCGGTCCACGGTGAGTGTCTCCGGTACGAGGAGGGGCTCCCGCAGCACTTCGGAGACGCTTCGCCGCGCACGCTGGTCGGCGGGTACGGCCAGTACGTCCTTGATGTGTGCGATGCCGACGACCGTGTCCAGGTTTCCGCGGTAGACGGGGAAGCGGGAGAGGCCGGTGGCGCGGGTGGCATTGGCCACGTCCTCGGCGGTGGCCTGCACCTCGAGCGCCGTGACCTGGACCCGCGGGGTCATCACGTTCTCCGCGGTGAGGTCGGCGAGGTTCAGGGTGCGCACGAACAGTTCGGCGGTGTCCGCCTCCAGCGCGCCTTCCTTGGCGGAGTGGCGTGCGAGCGCCACCAGCTCCTGGGGGCTGCGCGCCGACGCCAGTTCCTCGGTCGGTTCCATCCCGAGCCGCCGCAGGATGCGGTTCGCGGTGTTGTTGAGGTGGCTGATGAGCGGCTTGAAGGCGGCCGTGAACAGTCGCTGCGCCGGGGCGACGACCTTGGCCACGGCCAGCGGGGACGAGATCGCCCAGTTCTTGGGGACCAACTCGCCGACGACCATCAGGACGACCGTGGAGAGCGCGGTACCGAGGACCAGGGCCACGGACGACGCCACGGACGGGGAGAGGCCGAGGTCCTCCACCGGACCGCGGATCAGCTTGGAGATGGAGGGCTCGGAGAGCATGCCGACGACCAGGTTGGTGACGGTGATGCCGAGCTGTGCGCCGGAGAGCTGGAAGGTGAGGCCGCGTACGGCCTTGAGGGCGCTGGCCGCGCCTCGCTCGTTGCGCTCGACGGCGCGTTCCAGATCGCTGCGCTCGACGGTGGTGAGGGAGAACTCTGCCGCGACGAACACTCCGCAGGCCAGCGAGAGCAGCACTGCCACGAACAGGAGGAGCACTTCGGTCATCGGGTCACCTCCGTCCCATGATCGGGCAGGGGCAGGAGGAACGCTCGATGTCTACTACTGGGAGGCTCGCCCATGGATGGACGCTCACACCTTTCCTAAGGAGATTGATGGTCCACCCATGGTAAAGGATCGGCAAAACCGCTCGATGAATAGGTGGCTGGCGGACTCAGTCGCCGTTGGCGGACCATGGGTAGGGCTTCACCCAGCGTCGCCAGTGGTCCTCACGTTGGTACCCGGCCGCTGCCCAAGCATGCTGAGCCCGCTCATTGGCTTCCAACACCATAGCGTCGCCGCGCCGCCCGCCCGCTGCCAGGAAACGCACCTCCGCCGCCTCCAGCAGTGCGGAAGCGATTCCCCTGCGGCGGTGGGCGGGGAGCACGGCGAGCCGGTAGAGCGAGCAGCGCCAGCCGTCGTACCCGGCGATCACCGACCCCACGAGGACGCCGTCCCACTCGGCGAGGATCAGCGCCTCGGGGTCCCGGGTGATCAGCCGGGTCACTCCGGCCACGTCGTCGGTGATGCTCGTGCCCTCGGCGGCTTCGGCCCAGAAGGCGAGCACGGCCTCCGCATCCTCCGCCCGAGCGGTTCGTATCCCCAACCCGGTGGGGGCGTCACGGTCGATCGCTGAAGTCATGGGCAGGAGCCAAACACGGCACGGTCGCCGGTTGCCACCACCTTTTCGCGGATCACCGCTGGTCACACCAAGTCACTCCTGAGCAGCGCGGTCGGTGCGGTCGCCGCGGATCATGTGGGTTCCACCGCGACCCCGTCCCGGGGTCGGTGCGTCCGCGGGGCCGCTCACGACAGGACGGGGCAGTCTCCCCCGGGTGTGTCCGACCCGTGTTCGTACGGCTGGGACGCGTGGCCCGTACGGGTGAACGACCTCAGCCGTTCCAGGACCGTTCCTCACGCCGATGGATTCGAGGAGAGTAAGTGGCCCACGGTGTCGGTGGACGTCCGTCGGAGGTCGCGTACGCGGGGTCGGGTGTAGGGGGCACCTGCTCGGGTCGACCGTTCTGCTTGCGGGTGCTAGCAGAACCGCGCTAGCTTTTTGTCATGGCCAAGACCCAGTTGAACGTGCGCGTGGACGAATCCACCGCACAGGCCGCCCGCGACCGGGCCCAACAGCGCGGGATGAGCGTCAACCGCTACATCGAAGAGCTGGTCCGGCAGGACGCGGGGGAGGCGGGCCGCACCTTCGTGGAGGCCGCAGCCGACTTCATGAAGCGCTATGCCGCCGTCTTCGCGGAGGACCCGGGCGACGGCGTCGCCGCCTCGACCAAGGACGTCCAGGGCTTCGAGGAACCGCCTTCCGATCGCCGTCCCACCACAGGGAGCGATCCCCACCCGAGACCCACCACCCCCGGTTCGGCCGCCACGCGCACCCCGACCGGGTACGGCCCCACCGCGGACGAAGGCACGCGTTGACCCTTCAGATCGACCTCGCCTGGCTGTTGATGGTCGCCGAGTACCGGACCCCGGGCGACCCCCAAGTCACCGACTGGGGCGCGCTCGTCGCCGCCGTCAGCCGCCATGAGGCCGAGATCTTCGGCATCCCCGTGTACAGCGACCCGCACACCCGTGCCGCCTCCCTGCTCCAACTGCTGCTCCACGTGCCGGCTCTGGAACACTCCAATGCGCTGTACGCATCCGCCGTCGCCTACGGCTATCTCGTGGCCAGCGGGGAACAGGTCGACGCCTCCCCCGAACGGGTGCGCGATCTGGCCCGGCTCGTGAAGTCGGGCAAGGCGGACGTCCGGGTGATCGCCGACGAGCTTCGCCTGTGGAGCAGTTGACGGCCGCCGCGACCCCCTCCGGGCGGCATCGGCCGGCCGTTCGCCTCACGGGTTGTGCGCGACCCCCAGCACACAGGGCGACGTCGGAGCCGCGATCCCGCGCTCAGGCACCCGCAACCGTTCGTACCGGATGCCCCTGAAGCCTGCGTCCTCCAGTGCGGCAACCGTGTCCCGTGCGGTGTGACAACCGCCGAAGAGGCGGGGCCAGACCGTACGGTCCAGCGCTCGCTGCACCCGTGCAGCCCCGGCCGTCCTCGCCAGCCCGTGCTCGAAGAACCGCAGTTCACCGCCGGGGCGCAGGACCCGACGCACCTCGCGGAGCGCCCGCGGAACGTCCCGTACCGAACAGAGCACCAGGGACATCACGGCCGCGTCGAAGGACTCGCTGTCGACGGGCAGCGCCTCGGCCACTCCGGGCACCACCTCCACCGGCACCCCGGTGCCGTCCGCTGCCCGCAGCGCCAGGGCCCGCAACGAGCCTTCCGGTTCAAGCGCGACCACCTCACCGACGGTGGCCGGATAGTGCGGGAAGTTCAGTCCGTTGCCGGCGCCGATCTCGATCACCCGACCCGACAGGGAGGCCAGCAACTCCGCACGGATGCCCGCGATGCCTGCCGACTTGTCGGCGGCCACGCTGAACCGGGCGTAGAAGCGAGCGAACAGCGGGTGATGGACAGTGATGGGGGATACGTCGGTACGCGGACTCATCACGGCCTCCCGGTGAAAGGTCCCCGCTCCCTATTCTCCTCCACCCTGGACGAAACAGAACTCGTTCCCCTCCGGATCGGCCAGCACCTGGAACCGCCCCGCCGCATCGGCGACGACCTCACCCAGCCGAACCGCACCCAGGGCGACCGCCTCATCCGAAGCCGCCTCCACGGTCCCGGCCGACAGATCGAGGTGGAGCCGGTTCTTGACCGCCTTGCCCTCGGGTACCCGCTGGAAGGCGACGCGCAGCGAGCCGGGCGGATCCACGAAGGACCAACCCGGGTCACGGTCCACCGGGTCACCGCCGAGCAGTGCGGCCCAGAACCGCACCAGCCGGGCCGGGTCATGACAGTCGATGACGATCTCTTCGATCCGTGCTCGCATCCGGCCAGCGTAGGACCATGGCGCGCCGACCGAATGTTCGCCGCGACCGCGGTGCCGAGGTTCCGGACGGGGGTTCGGCTTCTCACGAAGGCAGGGACGTCAGCCCGCCGTCGACGCGAGTGCCCTCTCGTCCCACACCCCGCCGAGCCGGGGAGCCAGCCAGCGGGTGGCCTGCGCACGGAAGTCCACCGGCCGCAGTTGCCCCGCCCGCTCCGGGACCGCACCGAGCAGCGGAGCGCCCGCCACCTGCGGCAGGTCCTGCACATTGCAGCGCGCGGCCAGATCGGGTCGGTGCGGCCAACTCCCCACGACGACCCCCAGCTGCGCTATGCCGCGGGCCGCGAGGGCCTCAGCGGTCAGTGCCACGGAGTTGAGGGTTCCGAGGCCCGCGGGCGCCACGACCAGCACGGGCGCGGAGAGGAGTTTCGCCGCATCGGCGAGCGTTCCGCCGTCCTCGTCGAAGCGCACCAGCAGCCCACCGGCACCCTCCACCAACACCAGGTCGAAGTCGTCGGCCAACTGCCGCACCGCCGCGACCGTCTCATCGGGCCGGACGCCCTTCACCCCGGCGCGCCGCGCGGCCGTGGCCGGAGCCAGTGGTTCGGCGAAGCGCGCCAACTCAATGCCGTGGACCCCGCCACCGAGCCGGCTCACCTCGTCGAGATCGCCCGGCTCGGTCGCCGACACGCCTGTCTGGGCGGGTTTGACCACGGCGACGCGTTGGCCCCGGGCCCGTGCGACGGCGACCAGTGCAGCGGTGACGACGGTCTTTCCGATCTCGGTCCCCGTGCCGGAGACGACGATGATGCCCATAGCGGTGGCAGTGGCTCTCTCTCGGTGGTGCGGTCGTACGACCGTGCGAACGATACGGCGCGCACCCGGGCGTGCCGTGGGGAGGGGAGCCCGGAGCTGGGGAACCGCTCCCGGGCCCCCGGGGTGCCCCGCCGGTCCTATCCCGCTGCTGCCGCCTCGCACAGGGCGGTGCACACCCGGGCGAGGTCCTCGTCGCCCGTGACGTACGGCGGCATCGCGTACACCAGATCGCGGAAGGGGCGCAGCCACACCCCCGCCCGGACGGCGGCGGCGGTGGCCGCGGCCATGTCGACCTCATGATCGAGTTGGATCACACCGATGCCGCCGAGCACCCGGACGTCCTTGACGCCCGGTGCTCCTTCGGCCGGTGCCAGCCCCGCCCGCAGGCCCGATTCCAACCGGCGTACCTCGCTCCGCCAGTTCTGGGCGAGCAGCAGGTCGATCGAGGCGTTCGCCACCGCGGTGGCCAGCGGATTGCCCATGAACGTCGGGCCGTGTGCCAGGACCGGAACCTCTCCCTGGGAGATGCCTTCGGCGACCCGGCCGGTGCATAGGGTGGCCGCCATCGTCAGATAGCCGCCCGTCAGGGCCTTGCCCAGGCACATCACATCCGGCGAAACCCCTGCCCACTCGGCCGCGAAGAGTTCGCCCGTCCGCCCGAAGCCGGTGGCGATCTCATCGAAGACCAGCAGTACGTCATGCGCGTCGCAGGCGTCCCGCAGCACCCGTAGGTACTCGGGGGAGTGGAACCTCATGCCCCCGGCACCCTGCACCACGGGCTCCACGATCACCGCGGCGAGTTCATCGGCGTGCCGGGCGATTAGCGTGCGCAGGCCATCCGCGTACGCCTCCTGGAACTCCTGCGGTGGCGCGCTGGCGAAGATCTGCTCCGGCAGCGCACCGGACCAGAGGTGGTGCATTCCGCCCTCGGGATCGCAGACCGACATCGGCTGCCAGGTGTCGCCGTGGTAGCCCCCGCGCCAGGTCAACAGCCGTCGCTTGGCGGGTCGGCCCACGGAACGCCAGTGCTGGAGGCACATCTTCACCGCGACCTCGACCGAGACCGAGCCCGAGTCGCAGAGGAAGACGTGCCGCAGCGGCTCGGGGGTGATCTCGACGAGCCGGGTGGCCAGCCGGACGGCGGGCTCGTGGGTCAGCCCGCCGAACATCACATGGCTCATCCGGCCCAGTTGGTCCTGGGCCGCCGCATTGAGGTCGGGGTGGTTGTAGCCGTGGATCGCCGACCACCACGACGACATGCCGTCGATCAGTTCGCGCCGGCCGTGCGCGGGTTCGGCCAGCCGAAGACGCACGCCGGACGCCGATTCCACGACCAGGGGGTCGGTCCTTCCGGGCATGGGACCGTACGGGTGCCAGACATGGGCCCGATCCAGTGCCACCAGGTCGCTCGCCGACAGCGGCCCGGAGGAGGGTTCGAACGGAAGGGGCTCAGGCATTGGGCGCGAGATCCGTGCCGGCGCCGCGTCGGCGGACGGTGACCAGGTCGGTGCGCGGGGCCGGTGCTCCGGCCGGATCCTCCTGGACTGCCGGCGGCTCGGCCGCGCTCGGCGTTCCGCCGCATCCCGTGGCCGACCCTTCGGTCTGCGGCCCCGCGTCGCCGCAGACCGAACCGCAGCCGCCCGCCCGGTGCTCGGGCAGGGTCGTCGTGCCCGCGCCCTCCACCTCGAAGCCGGCGTCCGCGATCATGTCCAGATCCGCCTTGCCGGCCTGGCCCTCACTCGTCAGATAGTCCCCGAGGAAGATCGAGTTCACCAGGTGCAGGGCGAGCGGCTGGAGGGACCGCAGATGGACCTCACGTCCGCCCGCGAGGCGCACCTCCACGTCGGGGCAGACGAAACGGACCATGGCGAGGATGCGCAGGCAGCGCTGCGGGGTGAGGTTCCACTCCTTCGCCAGGGGCGTGCCCTCGAACGGGATGAGGAAGTTGACCGGCACCGAGTCGGGGTCGAGTTCCCGCAGTGCGAAGACCACGTCGACCAGGTCCTGATCGCTCTCGCCCATGCCGGCGATGAGACCGGAGCACGCCGACAGGCCCGCGGCCTGGGCCTGCTGCACGGTGTCCACCCGGTCCTCATAGGTGTGGGTGGTGGTGATCTGTCCGTATGTGCCTTCGGACGTGTTGAGGTTGTGGTTGTAGGCGTCCGCCCCCGCGTCCCGCAACCGCTCCGCCTGGCCCTGCGACAGCAGGCCGAGACAGGCGCAGACCTCGACGTCCTCGTTCTGCTCCTTGATCGCCTCGATGGTCCGGGAGACGCGGTCGACGTCCCGGTCGGTCGGACCCCGTCCGCTCGCGACCAGACAGACCCGCTTGGCGCCGCCCGCGACGCCGGCAGCCGCCGCCCCCGCCGCCTCGTCCGGCTTCAGCCAGGTGTACTTGAGGATCTCCGCCTTCGACCCGAGCCGCTGCGAACAGTACGAGCAGTCCTCCGGGCAGAGCCCCGACTTGAGGTTGACGAGGTAGTTCAGCTTCACCCGGCGGCCGAACCACTGGCGGCGCACATGGCCGGCTGCGGCCACCACGTCGAGCAGCTCGTCGTCCGTGGACGACAGTACGGCGAGGGCCTCTTCACGGGTCGGCAGCTCGCGCCGCAGCCCCTTGTCCACCAGCGTCTTCAGCAGGTCCATGGCGTTAGATCCTGACGTACGGGAGCGCCGGGGGGAAAGGCCGAACCCCACAAGAGACCCTGGCCGAGGTGTGTGCATGACCACACTCGTTCCTGGTGGGAGCGCGGTTAGGGTCTGTGCGCTGCCTACAAAAGGGCCCACGCAACGGCCTAGGTCGTGTCCGCAAAGTCCCGCCTGTCTATCGTGCCCTGGCACGCACTCCCCCTGTGCCTGACGGCACGGGAGGTACCCCCACGCTGCGTTGTCGTCAGTCGCCAATGGCCCCCTGTGCCTGACGGCACGGGAGGTGCCCCCTCCGCATTGGCTCCTTCCTCCGCCTTGCGACGTGGGGGTACCTCCCCGGCCGAAGGCCGAGGGGGAGCACCAGACCCCGCCAGACCCGCCCTCCGGGCGGACAACGCTACTTTGCGGACACTCCCTAGCGAAGGACCCGACCGCCATGACCACTCAGGACCCGTTCGGCTGGATCGAAGAAGAGTTGCTCGGCCGGGAGCGCGCGGGGCTGGTCCGCACGCTCCGCCCCCGGGCCGTCGACGCCGACCTGGTGGACCTCGCGGGCAACGACTACCTGGGCCTCACCCGCCACCCCGAGGTCATCGGGGCCGCCGCGGCGGCGGCGCGCCGCTGGGGCGCGGGCGCCACCGGGTCGCGCCTGGTCACCGGTAGTACCGAACTCCACGCCGAACTCGAAGCCGCCCTCGCCACCTTCTGCGGATTCGAGGCGGCGCTCGTGCTCTCCTCCGGCTATGCCGCCAATCTGGCCGCGCTCACGGCACTGACCGCACGCGGTTCGCTGGTCGTCTCGGACGCTGGCAACCACGCCTCCATCGTCGACGGCTGTCGACTCTCACGGGCGCATACCGTCGTCGTGCCCCACGCGGACCCCACGGCGGTGCGCACGGCGCTGGCGGAGCACGGACCGGGGCGGGCCCTGGTGGTCACCGACGCCGTGTTCTCCGTGGACGGGGACGCCGCACCCCTCGCCGCCCTCGCAGCGGTCTGCCGCCCGCGTGGTGCCGCCCTCCTCGTCGACGACGCCCACGGTCTGGGCGTACTGGGCGCCGGCGGTCAGGGAGCGGTGAGTGCCGCGGGGCTCGCGGGTGAGCGCGGCGTGGTCGCCACGGTCACCCTGTCCAAGGCCCTCGGCAGCCAGGGCGGTGCGGTCCTCGGCCCCGTCGACGTCATCGCCCATCTGGTCAACACGGCACGCAGCTTCATCTTCGACACGGGACTCGCGCCCGCAGCGGTCGGGGCCGCGCTGGCGTCCCTGCGACTGCTGGAGGGGACGCCGCAACTGGCGGGTCGGGTGCGTACGGTCGCCGGGACCCTGCACCGTCTGCTGACGGAACGGGGTCTGACGGCCGTACGCCCCGACGCCGCCGTGGTCTCCATCAAGGCGCCGTCGCCGCGGTCGGCGGTGGAGTGGGCGGCCGAGTGCCGAAGGGCGGGTCTCGCGGTGGGCTGCTTCCGTCCGCCGTCGGTCCCGGACGGTGTCTCTCGGCTCAGACTGACGGCTCGCGCCGATCTGACCGATGAGCAGATCGCCTGGGCGGTGGACACGATCGCGCGGACCGCTCCGCTTCGCGCACGGGCCGCCGTCAGTTGATGCTGTCCGCCTCCACGGCGATCAGGAACCGGTACCACGCCTGCGGGGAGAAGTGCAGTGCTTCACGGGCCACGTCTTTGGAGTCCCGTACGGAAAGGGTGCGATCGGGCAGCCGGGCGGCTTCGACGCAGTTGTTGGCCGCCGTGCTGTGACTGCTGCGTCGCCAGGCTAAGCCGGGGTGGTCGATGTGATGGGACATGGAGCCTCCCTAGGCACCGGCACGGATGCCGGCGATGAGATCCAAGGATTCGACCGGCGACAGGGCGAGCGTCTGCATCGTTGCGAACGCGGTCCCGTACACCGCCAGATCCTCTGCCCGTTCGACGTGAAGGCTACTCGCGAGATGGTCGAGAACGACCACATCCAGATCAGAAGTGGTCGAGAAAGAGAAGATAACGAAAGAACCGGCCAGGCCCACGTACTCCCCGGCCGAAAACGGCATGACCTGGACCTGGATGTGGGGGAGGGCGGCCCAGTCCGCCAGCACCCGCAGTTGGGCCTTCATCACCCGGGTGCCGCCGATCTCACGCCGTAGCGCGGCCTCGTCGAGGATCACGCTCAGCTGGAGCGGATCCGCTCGCCGTAGCACCGCCTGACGGGTCATCCGCACGTGGACCAGTTGGTCCACGGTGGTCTCGGGCAGCTCTTCCAGGGTCGCCCGGGTGATCGCCCGGGCGTACTCGGCGGTCTGGAGCAGTCCTGGCACCACGGAGGTCTCCATCGACCGCACGCGGTTCGCCTGGGACTCCAGACTGATGAAGTCGCGGTACTCGGGCGGAAGCACGCTGCGGTAGGCGTGCCACCAGCGTCCGCCGCCCCCGTC
Source organism: Streptomyces sp. NPDC005963 (assembly GCF_040638655.1). NCBI lineage: Bacteria > Bacillati > Actinomycetota > Actinomycetes > Kitasatosporales > Streptomycetaceae > Streptomyces > Streptomyces sp. NPDC005963. Next base: position 189,001 of record NZ_JBEXVD010000010.1, read on the forward strand.
GGCCGCACCCGCCAGGGTCTCCAGGAGGGTGCGCAACTGAGGGTCGGTCACCGCGTAGAGGTCGAGCAGGAGCCGTACGTCGTCCGGTTTGACGCCGCTGGCCCCCGTCTCGATGCGGCTGACCTTCGACTGGTGCCAGTCGGCCAGCTCGCCGGCGCGACGGCTGGTGAGCCCGGACGCCAGGCGCAGCTTGCGGAGCTCTTCGCCCAATTGACGGCGGCGCACCACGGGTCCTTGACGCATGGCCGTTCCTTCCGGTTGATCTGTCGGGGCCGTGTGGTCCGCCCGAGATCAAAGTGCCTGCGGGGCGCAAAATACGGTCTCGCGTCGCAGAGTTCACCGCTTTGAGCGACAGATATATGCATATCTTGGGGGATCGGCCCCCCTCGCGGCACGATGAGTGGCACTCTGACGGCAGCGCAATCCGTGGCCGCTCAAGCATCCCTCCGCTTTGAGCCGGAGCCCGGCCGCGATGGGAAAGGGAAGCATCGCCATGGCAGATCACCAGGAAGCATCCGTCACTCTGCCGAGCGATCCCGCCTCGGTGTCGGTGGCGCGGAAGTTCGCCATCGACATCGTCACCGAATGGGGCCTGCCGGCCCGGAGCGGCGAAGTGGACACGGTCCGGCTGATCGTCTCGGAGCTCGCCACCAACGCCGTGCAGCACACGTTCGGTCAGTCGCCCACCTTCACGCTGCATCTGAGGCTGGCGCGCGAGGAGGAGCTCAGGGTCGGGGTGACGGACAGTCATCCGCGCTGGCCGCAACGGCTGCCCGCCGCGGTACGCCAGGACAACGGCCGGGGCATGGTGATCGTGCGCACGCTCATGGCGGAGTTCGGTGGAAAGTTGCACGTCACTCCGACGGACGAGGGTGGCAAGACCGTGTGGATCGCCCTTCCCTGGACGGCTGCGGTACGCGGTTGACACCGTCCGGCGGCAGCTGAATTCGACTGTGGTTCGGGGTTCGTGTCGGGTCGTTGACCCGATGGGGCTCCGCGCCGACCGCCGGGGGCCACACCCGGGGCCGGCGCGGATCGAGTACCAGGACTCAGCGCGAGATCGTCACCCCACGCGGCCGTACTTGACCTTCTTGGACCAGATCTTGTCCAACTTCACCCAGGACCCGGTCTTGGGTGAGTGCCAGATCTTCCCCGCACCCGCATAGATGCCCACGTGGTAGACGTTGCTTCCGGAGTAGAAGAACACCAGGTCGCCGACCTGACGCGCGGACGCCGAGATGCGGCGCGTCTTGTTGTACTGCTGTTGTGCGGTACGGGGGAGCTTCTTGCCGGCCTTCTTGTACGAGTAGAGCGTCAGCCCCGAGCAGTCGAAACGGGACGGTCCTACTGCGCCGTACTTGTAGGGGGCGCCCTTCTTGGATGCCGCCACCTTCAGTGCCTTGCCCGCGTGACTCGACGCGGCGTGTGCCTCGGGTGTGCCGCCCGGTACGAGCAGCGAACCTCCGAGGGCGGCGAGGGTGAGGGCGGAAACCGCCCCCGCCCGACCCAGCAGGAACGGGACGTTTTTCTGCGCACTCATGCGCAACCCTTCGTCAGCCGCCTGTGAAGGATGACCTGTCGGGTTCGGGCGGACGAAGGTGCCCGGCCGCACGATGCGGCTTCACCCCAAGGAACGTCCGGAACTTCCGGGCGCCCCGTACTGCTTGGGTCCTCCACTCCTGCCGAAGCACTCCTGTCGACCAGTCGCCCCGGCGGCGGCAGGACTCGGCGTCCGCCCGGGCTGCCCCGCCGAGGTGACGGGGGCTTGTCGTCCCAGGGATCTTGACCCACGCCCTGTCAAATTGCCGAGCGGAAACGGCGATATGTGAGTTTTCACACCATTGGTCTGATCGGGTGGACATGGTCGAAGGGAGAACGGCCCTCGACAGGTGAGGATGCCCGTACCAGCACCGGAATAAGGCATTCCGTTCGACGCGTCATCGTTAGACGCAACTCGACCGTAACCGCTGGCCCTCCGGCGCGTACATCAAATGGGGTAGCTCAACCACTACTCCTTTGGCGGTTGACGGTTCGAAGTGAAGCTGTCAGCCCCTCGGTCGCTCAGTCGTCGTCACGTCTTCGGGTCTCGCGGCGGGGGCACGATCACGCGGAGGGATCTGCGTTCGCCGTCCAGGACCCGCAGTGCGCGGGCCAAGGTCCGTGCATGGACGTCGCTCTCGCCGCGCTGGTGCATCAGGGTCAGTGCGTCCCTGAGCGCAACCGCCCGGCTGACCAGCGCTTGTGCGGCCCGCAGCGCTCCATAGGTATGGGTGGAGCGGGCGGGGTTGATGCGTCCCAGTTGGTCCACCGCGGCGAGATAGGCGTCGATGAACTCACCCTCGGCGCGGGTGAGGGCCGGCAGCGGCGGCAGTTCAGGAACCATCGCGATCACCGGGTTCCAGGCCGGGACGGGGAGGCCCCGCGCTGACTGATGATCTGGTCGACGAATCCGTACTCCCGGGCGGCTGCTGCCGTGAAGAAGGCGTCCCGCTCCAGGTCCCGCGCGATCCGCTCCGCAGGCTGGCCGGTGTGGCGTGCCAGCAAGGCGGTGGACTGCGCCCGCCACCGCAGGAGTTCCCGTACCCGGAGATCCAGGTCGCACGGTTGGCCTTCCCAACCGGCGTCCGTGGACGGCTGTTCCAGGACGACCCTGGCGCCGGGCAGGGCCAGACGCCTGCCGGGCGTGCCGGAGGCGAGCAGGAGGGCGGCGGTGGAGACCGCCTGGCCGAGGCAGACGGTCTCCACTTCGCAGATCACGGTCTGGATCGTGTCGTAGATCGCGGTCATCGCACTGTGCGGGCCGCCGGGGGAGTTGATGTACAGCGAGATGTGGCGGTCCGGATCGGCGTGCTCCAGTTGGAGGAACTGTGCGATGACGTCGTTGGCCGCGGCGTCGTCGACACGGGTCCCGAGGAAGACGATGCGCTCCTCCAACAGCTTTGCGTACGGGTCCAGGGTGCGGATGCCCCGGTCGGACCGCTCGGTGAACTCGGGCAGGACGTAACGGGCGTTGGGGCTGTTGCGGTGGCTCTCCATGGGATGCCTCTCCCGGTCTCAACGAGTCTCGACCTGGAAAAATGTACAGGACGTACGTTATTGCGGAAGGGTTCACTGCGGGCCAGATGAGTGGAAAGGCTTCCGGGGAGCCCTTGACCTGGACTTCGACCGGCCCTGGTCTCTCATGGCAGGGCGTGGCGCGCCGACTAAGCTGGGCCCATGGCCTACGAGATCCCGGTGACGCAAGCCCGCGCGGAGCTGGCTGAACTGATCAACCGTGTCGTCTACGGCGGTGAGCGCGTCGTCGTGACCCGGCACGGGAAACCGCTCGTGGCGCTGGTGTCAGCGGCGGATCTGGAGCGTCTCGAAACCCCAGCGGCGCAGGCGGAGGGCGAGGAGGCCCCGGTGATCAGCTCGGTGTCCTCGGTGGGTGGCACCGGGACCCGTTCGTCAGAGCGCGGAAGCTACGGCCTCACTGCGGAGCACCGCCGCCCGGGCGTCCACGGCTGACGCGCCCGTCGGCCCGGATCGCCACTAAGCGCCCGTCGGCCCCGGATCGCCACTATGCGGGCTGCCGGAACCCGTCCATCGAATGCGGCGGTGTACCCGGAGACGCCCACGCAGTGGTGCGTCCCGCGAACGAGCCGACGTCTCACTCCCCCCGGCGCGCCGCCTTCTTCGCCTCTTCCGCCTCGGCCTTGACGTCGGCCGCGTACCGGTCCACGTACTCCTGCCCGGACAGCTCCAGGATCGCGTACATGATCTCGTCGGTGATGGCGCGGATGGCTGCCTTCTGGTTCTCCAGGCCGGCGTAGCGCGAGAAGTCCAGGGGCTCCCCGAACCGCACGGTCACCCGCTTGATCTTGGGGAGGACCTGGCCGGGCGGCTGGATCTCGAAAGTGCCCACCATCGCGCAGGGGATGACCGGGACCCCGGCCGTCAGAGCCATCACCGCCACCCCCACCTTCCCCTTGTACAAGCGGCCGTCGTGCGAGCGGGTTCCCTCCGGGTAGATACCGAGGAGTTCCCCCTTGCCGAGCACCCCGAGCCCCTCCCGGATCGCCGCGCGGCCGGCCTCCTTGCCGGAGCGGTCGACCGGAATCTGCCCCGCGCTGTGGAAGAACGCCGCGGTCAGCCGCCCCCTGAGGCCGGGACCTGTGAAGTACTCGGCCTTCGCCAGAAAGGTGATCCGGCGCTTGAGGATCGCGGGCATCAGGAAGTGGTCCGAGAACGACAGATGGTTCCCCGCGACGATGGCCGCACCCTCTTCGGGCACGTGCTCAAGCCCCTCGATCCTGGGGCGGAACAACAGGCGCAGCAACGGCCCGACGATGACGTACTTGAGCACGTAGTAGAACACGGGAGTCCCTATCTGCCGGATCGGCCCTGGAGCCGCGTTCATCGAGGTCATGGGGTGCTGGCCGCTCGATCCCGGGTGCTCCGGGCCGGGTCGCCATCCCAGGTCGGTTGCGGGCCGAGACGAGTGACGGGCAGTCAGACCAGGAGCGCCGGGCGTGCGTCCGCAGGCGACTGCGGCGATCGATCGTAGCCCGCTCATGTGTACCCCGCACCACCCGTGCGGACACTCCGGCACACGTACCGGTCGGGTTCGACCGGCCCGAGGCGCCGCTCACCCGGAGTGATCGGCACGAACCTGCACGGGAGCGGCGAAGCCGCGAGGTGTGATGCCCCACGGCACCCCGATCAGTGACGCGGAGGTGAGGGGCGCTGCCCCTCGGTACACGGCCGCGGCGGGGTGCCGATGTCGCTGTCCGACGACGGCCCGACCGTCAGAGATGCGTCGTGCGTCCCTGTGGGGTCGGTGCGGGCGGTTCATGCACTCCTGGACGTCGCCATCCCGATGGTCACCAGCCCCAGCACCACCCAGCCGAACCAGAGCCAGCCGTTGCTGCCGAGCGCGGCGGTGTAGGCGGTCACGATCACCAGCACGACGACCGTGAGCACTGCCATGGATTTCGTCGATTTCGCCGATCCGGACATGCGCCCTCCTTCGACGACCGCGGGGTCTCCCGTCATCGTCACCCGAAGGAGGGGCTCCGCGCTACCGCCGGCGCCCTCACCGGGGCGCTGGGCCCCGGTGCTACGGAGAGGTGGCGTTCTCGCGATCGCCCGCCGTGCCGGTTCCGCTCGCGGTACGGCCCGTACCGCTTCGTGCGTGGAGCGAGGCGAGATAGGCGTTGTACGCCTCCAGCTCCTTGTCCCCGTTACGGTCGGCCGCCCGGTCCGTACGGCGCGCCTGGCGCTCCTCCGAGCGGTACCACTGGAACACCAGCGCGATCAGCACCAGCACGGACGGGATCTCACTGAACGCCCACGCGATGCCACCGGCAGCGTTCTGATCAGCCAGCGCCTCGATGCCCAGCGACGCCGGAGGGTTCTCGTACGCCTTGATCATCGGCTCGCTCGCCATCATCAGGGCGATGCCGAAGAAGGCGTGGAACGGCATTCCCGCGAACAGCTCCAGCATCCTCATGAGGTAGCCCGGCCGGTGCGGGCCCGGGTCCACTCCCATGATCGGCCAGAAGAAGATCAGACCGACGGCGAGGAAGTGCACCATCATCGCGACGTGCCCCGGCTTGGACTCCATGAGGAAGTCGAACAGTGGAGTGAAGTAGAGGCCGTAGAGGCTCGCGATGAAGAGGGGGATGGTGAACACGGGGTGCGTCACGATCCGCATGTAGCGGCTGTGGAGCAGAGCGAGCAACAGCTCGCGCGGGCCCTTGCGGCCCTTGCCCGCGACCGGTAGCGCCCGGAGCGCCAGTGTCACCGGCGCCCCCAACAGCAACACGATCGGCGACAGCATGCTGATCACCATGTGCTGCACCATGTGCACGCTAAACATGACCATGCCGTAGTCATTGAGCTTGGTGCACGTCACCAGGGCCACGCTCAGCACACCGATGACGAAGAACACGGTTCGGCTCACCGGCCAGCGGTCACCGCGCTTGCGCAGCCGCAGCACACCCCAGGCATAGAGGACGAGCGCCAGCACACTGCCCACGAGGAAGAACAGGTCCGGTGAGAACTCCAGGCCACGCCCCAGCGTGAACGGCGGCAGATCCATCATCGTGCCGTGCCCGCTGTGATCCATCCGCCGGCTCCTGATTCGTACTGGGTTGTCCGTTCGCCTGCACCAGAGTAGAACCGCCCCCGGTCGGAGCTTCGACCGGGGGCGGTTCTCTCACGGCGATCGGGTCACAGCACGACCGGAGCCTCGGCGTAGCGGTCGTCGGGGACGGTCTTCAAGGTCTCCACGGCGCTCTTGAGGGGGACCATGACGATGTCCGTGCCCCGCAGTGCGGTCATGTTCCCGAACTCGCCCCGGTGCGCCGCCTCCACCGCGTGCCAGCCGAAGCGGGTCGCGAGCACCCGGTCGTACGCCGTGGGCGTACCGCCGCGCTGTACGTGACCGAGGATGACGGGACGCGCTTCCTTGTTGAGCCGCTGCTCCAGCTCGATCGACAGCTGCCGGGCCACGCCCGCGAAGCGCTCGTGACCGTAGATGTCCTTGCCGCCCTCGTCCCAGCGCATCGAGCCCTCGCGAGGCTTGGCGCCCTCGGCGACCACGACGATCGCGAACCGCTTGCCGGCGTCGAAGCGCTGCGACACCCGCTTGGTGAGCTCCTCGATGTCGAAGGGCCGCTCGGGAACCACGATGGCGTGTGCCCCGGCCGCCATGCCGGAGTGGAGCGCGATCCACCCCGTGTGTCGGCCCATGACCTCGACGATCAGCACCCGCTGGTGGGACTCGGCGGTGGTCTTCAGCCGGTCGAGCGCTTCGGTGGCCACCCCGACCGCGGTGTCGAACCCGAAGGTGACGTCGGTCGAGGCGATGTCGTTGTCGATCGTCTTCGGCACGCCGACGATGGGGAGTCCGCCCTCGGAGAGCAGATGCGCCGCCTTGAGGGTGCCTTCGCCGCCGATCGGGATGATGGCGTCCAAGCCAAGATCGGCGACATGCCCCTTGGCGCGTTCCACACCGTCGCGCAGATGCTCCGGGCGAACCCGGGAAGATCCGAGGATGGTGCCGCCACGGGCCAGAATGCCGCCCACCGCATCGAGGTCGAGCTTGCGGTAGTCACACTCCAGAAGGCCCTTCCAACCGTCGTGGAAGCCGATGACCTCGTCACCGTGGTCAACGACCGCGCGATGCACGACGGAGCGGATGACGGCGTTCAGACCGGGGCAGTCGCCGCCGGAGGTGAGTACACCAATGCGCATTGCCCGAGATACCTTTGCAACGTGGGCCGACTCCCGGACCACGTCGTCCGGTTGTATCACCACCACCCTACCGGCGGGAGGTGGCGAGAATCGAACCGAGCGTCCGAGTGATGGACGGCTCACATCCCACTTGCGTACGAGTGCGGACGTACCACTCGTACGGCGAGGCACGACAGTGCCCGGGGTGCGTTCGCATCCCCGGGCACGGAAATCCTGCGGTTCGTACTGATCACACCGGTTGGGTCGCCGCCGCGATCCGCTCCGCCCGCAGAGCATCGAACCATCGGTCGTCCGTCGGCGGCAGGGCGTTGACATCGAGGGCCAGCTTCAGCAGCAGATCCGCGATCTGCGGATTGCGCGCCATGACCGGGCCGTGCATGTAGGTGCCGAAGACCGTGTCGTTGTACGCGCCTTCGGTGCCGTCACCCGTGCCGTTGCCCCGGCCGATGACCGTACGGGCGAAGGGCCGGGCGGTGGGACCGAGGTGCGTGATGCCCTGGTGGTTCTCGAAGCCGGTGAGCTGCGGCAGGCCGAATCGGGGGTCGATGTCCGCGAGGACGTCACCGACGCACCGCTCACCCTCGCCCCGGGTGGAGATCACGTCGATCAGCCCGAGGCCCGGCTCGCGCTCGCCGAGGTCGTTGATGAACTCGTGGCCCAGGATCTGGTACCCGGCACAGACGGAGAAGATGATCGCCCCGTTGGACGCGGCCCGGGACAGCCCGCCGTCGCGTCGCAGCCGCTCCGCGGCCAGCCGCTGGGGACGGTCCTCGCCGCCGCCGATCAGATAGATGTCGCCGGAGGTGGGGATCGCCTGGTCGCTGCGCACGTCGATGCGCATCACGTCGAGGCCGCGCTGCCGGGCCCGGCGCTCCACGACCAGTGCGTTGCCCTGGTCGCCGTAGGTGCTGAGGAGGTCCGGGTAGACCCAGACCAGCCGCAGGCTGTTGTCGCTCATTCTCATGGGAGTCCTCTGAGGTCCTTCTCCGGTCGGCTACCGGTCTGCCGTGGTCCTGCTCGATCAGTTGCCGACGCGGCGGCGCACGTCCTGGAACGCGGTGTAGTTGGCGATCAGCTCGATGCGTCCGGGCGGGGCGCTGTTCACGGCGTCGTCGACGGTGTCGCACACCCGGAAGTCCAGACCGGCGACCTCAAGACGGACCGCGAGGTCGAGCCGACGGTCACCGATGACGAAGATCGGGTGCCCCGCGAGACGGGTGTAGTCGACGTCCCAGAGCCAGGAGGTGTCCGTACCGTCCGCGCCGCGTGCGTTCACGGAGAGGATCACGGGGGTCGGCGGCGGGTCGATCAGCGAGAACGTCTCCAGCCAACCGGCCGGGTTCTTGGCGAGCAGCAGCCGCAGTTCGCGGTTCATGAAGGTGACCACGTCATAGCGGCCGGCGACCGCCTGCACCGAGTACATCCGCTCCAGGGCCACCTGCGGCGGGACGCCGAAGCAGGCGGCGACCGCCGCGGAGGTGGCTGCGTTGGCCTTGTTGGCGCGACCGGGCAGTTGGAGCCGGATCGGCCAGGCGGACCCGTGCGGGTCCAGGACGTGGTCGCCGCGGAGCACCCAGCTCGGGGCGGGACGGCGGAAGCCGCACTCGCCGCAGAACCAGTCATCGCCGGGGCGCTGCATCACGCCGCCGCAGGACGGGCAGGACCAGGCGTCGTCCTTCCACTCCTGGCCCGCCGCCACCCACACCACATTGGGCGATGAGGAGGCGGCCCAGACGATGAGCGGGTCATCGGCGTTGGCGATGACGATCGCCTTGGAGCCGGCGAGGCCCTCGCGCCACTTCTCGGCGAGCATCCGGGTCTCGGCCGCGCGGTCGAGTTGGTCGCGGGAGAGGTTGAGGAGGGCGATCGCCTTGGGGGTCACGTCCCGGGCGACACCGGCGAGGTACTTCTCGTCGACCTCGATCACACCGAACTTGGAGTCGGTGCCGCCGGCGAGTGCCGAGGTGATGCCGGCGGGCATGTTGGCGCCGAGCGCGTTGGAGACGACCGGTCCCGCGGCCCGGAGGGCTTCGGCGATCAGCCGGGTGGTGGTGGTCTTGCCGTTGGTCGCCGACACGAGAACGACGTCCAGGTGCTGCGCCAGCCGCCCCAGGAGATCGGGGTCGAGTTTGAGCGCGACCCGGCCGCCGATCACCGAACCGCTGCCCCGTCCAGCGGCGCGCGAGACCGCAGCCGCGGCCCTACCGGCCGTCACGGCGAGCTTGGCGCGCGGCGTCAGTGGCTCCGAGTTGCCTGACATCGTCCTTGATCCTCCTTGCATTGGTCCCGCCCAGCCTATCCAGGTCCGGCCGGGCGGCCCTACCGCGGCACCGCCGGTGGTGAGGCCGACTCCCGCCGAACGTACGCTTACCGCCATGCGAAAACGGCTGATCCCCGGCAGTACCGGACGTGTGAGGCCGATGAGTCTCATCGGCGATTCGGTGTTGCACACGCCCTGCGAGAGTGTCACCGACTTCGGTCCGGAGCTGAAGGGGCTCGTCGAGGACATGTTCGCCACGATGTACGCGGCCCGCGGAGTGGGACTTGCGGCGAATCAGGTGGGGGTCGGACTGCGGGTGTTCGTGTATGACTGCCCCGATGATGACGATGTACGCCATCTCGGACATGTCGTCAATCCCACGCTCGTGACGGTGGACGGGATGTTGTTCCGCGGACCCGAGGGTTGTCTGTCGCTGCCGGGTCTTGAGGCGGGCACCGAGCGCTACGACCTCGCAGTGGTCGAGGGGACGACCTGGGACGGCACCCCGGTACGCGTGGAGGGTACGGGCTTCTTCGCCCGCTGTCTCCAGCACGAGTGCGACCACCTGGAGGGCGTGGTGTACGCGGACCGGGTCACCGGGTGGCGTCGGCAGCGGTTGTTGCGTTCGGTGCGCCGGGCACCGTGGGCGCCGACGACGCTTCCGCCGCAGCCCCCGCTGTCGTGAGCGCCCCTTGTCGAGGGGTGCGCCGAGGGCCGGCCCGTGCCGGTTCGCGTCCGGTTCCGGTCGACGCTCCGTAGCCGCGCGGGTCGGTGCCCGCGGGCGGGTTCACCACCCGGTCAAAGCCTCGTGGGAGCTGGGGCAAACGCCCCGGTTGGAACACCCGTCAGAACCCCGGGCCGCCCGCACGGTCGGCCACCGCCGCGAGCCTCCCCCACAGCAGGTCCGCGAGACAACGCACCAACTCCGCCCGCGAGCAGGGGCGTTCGCCGAGCCACCAGTCACCCGCAGCGTGCATCATCCCGACGATCCCATGGCCCCACACCCGGGCCAACCGTTCCCCGTCCGGGCCGAGTTCCACCCGCTCGTGGATAACCTCCGCCAGTTCCTCCCCCAGTCTGCGCAGCAGCGGGGCCGAGTGGCGGCCCACGTCGAAGCCGCCCTCGGGGATCTGGGTGTCCTCCGCGGGATGCATGAGGAAGCGGTACACCTGGGGGCGGAGCTCGATCGCGGCCAGATAGGTGTCCAGCGTCGCTTCGACGCGCTCCCGCCGCTCCGCGGGCGCGTCGAGGGCCGCCCGTAGCGAGGCCAGTAGCGCATCGGTGTGACGTTTGGCCAGCGCCCGGTAGAGGCCGCCCTTGTCGCCGAAGTGCCGGTACAGGATGGGTTTGGTGATGCCGGCCTCCGCTGCGATGGCGTTCATCGACGCGTGGGGGCCGTCCCGGAGCACCACCCGGTCCGCCGCCTCCAGCAGTTCCCGGCGCCGCTGTTGTGCCGGCTGATCCTGCGCGAAGGACTGCTGTGTGGTCTCCATGCGTGTGTCTCCCCGCCCGAGCGATTGCGTGACGCCTGCGAAAGCTAACACCTTCAAGCACTCCCGGGTGGCCCGGTCCATCGGTGGTTGACACGCTCTACCACCCGGTAACAGACTGCTGTTACCGCTAGTAACATCCGGGACGGGTTTCAGCGCGATGGAGGGCACATGGCCGGGTTCACCCTGGAGCTCAACGACGAGCAGAAGCAGGTGCGTGACTGGGTGCACGGCTTCGCCTCCCGAGTGATGCGCCCCGCCGCGGCGGAATGGGACGAGCGCGAGGAGACTCCCTGGCCGATCATCCAAGAGGCGGCCGAAGTGGGCATCTACTCTCTCGACTTCTACGCCCAGCAGCACCTCGACCCCACCGGCCTGGGCATACCCGTGGCAATGGAGGAGCTCTTCTGGGGCGACGCGGGCATCGCGCTCTCCATCGTCGGTACCGGACTCGCCGCCGTCGGCGTGCTCGCCAACGGCACCGACGAGCAGATCGGCACCTGGATCCCCCAGATGTACGGCGACGCGAAGGACGTCAGACTCGCCGCCTTCTGCTCCTCGGAGCCGGACGCGGGATCCGACGTCGCCGCGCTGCGCACCCGCGCCGTCCATGACCGATCCACGGACGAATGGGTCCTCAACGGCACCAAGACCTGGGTCACCAACGGGGGCATCGCGCATGTGCACGTCGTGGTCGCGGTCGTCGACCCCACGCTCGGCTCCAAGGGCCATGCCTCGTTCATCGTCCCGCCCGGCACGCCCGGGCTGACCCAGGGGCAGAAGTTCCGCAAGCACGGCATCCGCGCGTCCCACACCGCCGAAGTGGTGCTCGACGACGTGCGCGTCCCCGGCGCATGTCTCCTCGGCGGCAAGGAGAAGCTGGACGAGCGCCTCGCGCGGGCACGAGAGAAGGCGGCCGGACCCGCCGAGCGCGTCAAGAACGCGGCGATGGCCACCTTCGAGGCGTCGCGCCCGGCGGTGGGCGCCATGGCCGTGGGCACCGCGAGGGCCGCGTACGAAGTCGCCCTCGACTACGCCAGGACCCGCCACCAGTTCGGCCGGCCCATCATCGACAACCAGGGCATCGCCTTCCAACTCGCCGACATGCGCACCAGGATCGACGCGGCGCGGCTGCTGGTGTGGCGCGCGTCGTGGATGGCCGCGACCGGCCGGCCCTTCACCGCGGCCGAGGGTTCGATGTCCAAGCTGTACGCCAGCGAGACGGCCCAGCAGGTCACCGCCCGATCCATCCAGATCCTCGGCGGCAACGGCTTCACCCGCGAGTACCCGGTGGAGCGGATGCACCGGGACGCGGCGATCTACACGATCTTCGAGGGGACCAGCGAGATCCAACGGCTGGTCATCGCCCGAACGCTGGCGGGGATGCCGATCCGCTGACCGCCCACCCGGCTAGAACCGCGCCCGGGGGGAGCGCAACGCGAGGGCCAGGGCGATGACCCAGCCGATGAACGTGGCGCCGAAGAACAGATTGATCACCAGCACCAGATAGCGGTTGGGCGCGGTGCGGTTGAAGGCGATGAGGGCCGGAGCCAGGAAGATCACCACTCCGGTCAGGGCGAGGATCGTCAGCAGAACGTTATCCACGGCTGTGGCCCTTCGAAGGTCAACGGGGTTGCCGACCTTATCCGTTCGGGTGAATCGAGCTGCTGCCCGTCCGACCGGTGAGAGGGCGTGGCGCCCCGAGCGGCGGTGGGGCGATGTACCGCCCTCGCCGCTCGGGTCGCCACGCGCCTCCACGGACCCGTCAGCACGCTCCGAAGGCCCGGCTGGCCGTTCGTCAGGACTTGAGGAGACCTTCGATCGCGGCGACCACCTCGGGGGCGTCCGGCTCGGTCCTGGGCCGGATGCGGGCCACCACCTCACCGTCCCCGTCGAGGAGGAACTTCTCGAAGTTCCACTGGACGTCCCCGGCGGCGCCGTCCGCGTCCGCCGTCTTCGTCAACTCCGCGTACAGCGGGTGCCGGCCCTCGCCGTTGACGTCGAGCTTCTCCAACAGCGGGAAGCTCACGCCGTACGTCGTGGAGCAGAAGGTCTGGATCTCCTCCGCACTGCCCGGCTCCTGGCCGGCGAACTGGTTGCACGGCACGCCGACCACCGTGAACCCCTGGTCGCCGTAGGTCTTCTGAAGACGTTCCAGACCCGTGTACTGGGGCGTCAGACCGCACTTGGAGGCCACGTTCACCACCAGCACCGCCCGACCCCGGTAGGCGGCGAGCGAGGTCGACTCACCGGCGAGCGTGTTCACAGGAATGTCATGCACCGTTGTCATCGTTCATCTCCTTCACTGGCGGCTCAGCCGCCCCATGTGCGGAACAGGCCCTCCTGCACCACCGACACCAGCAGCCTGCCTTCCCGATCGTAGATCCGTCCACGCGCCAACCCCCGGCCGCCGGTGGAGATCGGGGACTCCTGGTCGTAGAGGAACCACTCGTCGGCACGGAACGGACGGTGGAACCACATCGCATGGTCCAGGGACGCCATGTCAAAGCCCCGCTGCCCCCACAACGGTTCCACCGGAATGCGGACCGCGTCCAGCAGGGTCATGTCACTCGCATACGTCAGGGCGCAGGTGTGGACCAGCGGATCGTCCCCCAACGAACCCACCGCCCGCATCCACACCGCGCTCCGGGGATCCGAACGCTTCTCCTCGATCTCCTCCGGCGTCCAGCGCAGCCGCTCCACATAGCGGATGTCGAACGGCTGCCGCCGCGCCATCCGCTCCAGCGCCTCCGGCAACTCGCCCAGATGGGCGCGGATCTCGTCGGGCAGGGTCGGCAGGGTCTCCGGGGCGGGGAAGTCGGCCCGCGGTGGCAACTGGTGCTCGATGCCACCCTCCTCCGGCCGGTGGAAGGACGCCGTCAGATTGAAGATCGTCCGTCCCTCCTGCACCGCAGTCACCCGGCGCGTGGTGAAGGACCTGCCGTCCCGCACCCGCTCCACCTGGTAGACGATGGGCACGCCCGGCCGCCCCGGCCGCAGGAAGTAGGCATGCAGCGAATGCACCGGGCGCTCGCCGTCCGTGGTGCGTCCCGCCGCGACCAGCGCCTGGCCCGCGACCTGTCCGCCGAAGACCCTTTGCAGGGACTCGTTCGGGCTCAGCCCGCGGAAGATGTTCACCTCGATCCGCTCCAGGTCCAGCAGATCCACCAGGCGCTCGGCCGCATTGGTCATCGGGGGCTCTCCTTCGTCAGGTGCCGGGACGGCTCAGAGCTGACCGACCGAGGTGACCCGGACGACCGCCCGACCCTCCTCGTCCGAGGCCGCCAGATCGACCTCTGCGCTGATGCCCCAGTCATGATCGCCGTTCGGGTCGGCGAAGATCTGCCGGACGCGCCACAGCCCGTGCTGTTCGTCCTCCTCGATCAGGAGCAGCTTGGGCCCACGGGCGTCCGGGCCGGTGCCGAGGTCCTCGTACTCCTCCCAATACGCGTCCATCGCCTCGCCCCACGCGTCCGCGTCCCAGCCCGACTCGGCGTCCAACTCGCCGAGTTCGGCGACCTTGTCGAGAGCCGCGAGCTCCACCCGACGGAACATCGCATTGCGCACCAGCACCCGGAAGGCCCGGGCGTTCGCGGTCACCGGGCGGACCTGGTCGGCCTTCTCCTGGGCCTCCTCCGCGGTCTCCACCTCCGGGTTCGCCAGCTGCTCCCACTCGTCGAGCAGACTGGAGTCCACCTGGCGCACCATCTCGCCCAGCCAGGCCGTCAGGTCCTCCAGGTCCTCGGACTTGAGGTCGTCCGGGATGGTGTGCTCCAGGGCCTTGTAGGCGCCCGCGAGATAGCGCAGCACGATGCCCTCGGTGCGCGCCAGTTCATAGAACGAGGTGAACTCGGTGAACGACAGCGCCCGCTCGTACATGTCCCGGATGACGGACTTCGGCGACACGGGATGGTCACCCACCCAGGGGTGACTCTTGCGGTACACGTCGTACGCGTGCCACAGCAGCTCTTCGAGCGGCTTGGGGTAGGTCACCTCCTGGAGCCGTTCCATCCGCTCCTCGTACTCCACGCCGTCCGCCTTCATCAGCGCGACCGCCTCGCCGCGCGCCTTGTTCTGCTGCGCGGCGAGGATCTGGCGCGGATCGTCCAGGGTGGACTCCACCACCGAGACCATGTCCAACGCGTACGAGGGCGACTCGGGGTCCAGCAGTTCGAAGGCCGCGAGGGCGAACGTGGACAACGGCTGGTTCAGCGCGAAGTTCTGCTGGAGGTCGACGGTCAGCCGAACGATGCGGCCCTGCTCGTCCGGCTCGTCGAGCCGCTCGACCACACCGCCGTCGAGCAGCGAGCGATAGATCGCGATGGCCCGACGGATGTGGCGCAACTGATTGCGGCGCGGCTCGTGATTGTCCTCAAGGAGCCGGCGCATCGCTTCGAAGGCATTGCCGGGCCGGGCGATCACGGACAGCAACATGGTGTGGGTGACGCGGAAGCGCGAGGTCAGCGGCTCGGGATCGGACTCGATGAGCTTGTCGAAGGTGGTGTCGGACCAGGCGACGAAACCCTCGGGAGCCTTCTTCCGGACCACCTTGCGGCGCTTCTTGGGGTCGTCGCCCGCCTTGGAGAGCGCCTTCTCGTTCTCGATGACGTGCTCGGGCGCCTGCGCGACGACGAACCCCGCCGTGTCGAATCCCGCCCGGCCCGCTCGGCCCGCGATCTGATGGAATTCGCGCGCCCTCAGCGTGCGCACCCGGGTGCCGTCGTACTTGGTGAGCGCGGTGAACAGCACCGTACGGATCGGGACGTTGACCCCGACGCCCAGCGTGTCCGTGCCGCAGATGACCTTCAGCAGGCCGGCCTGGGCGAGCTTCTCCACCAGTCGTCGGTACTTGGGGAGCATGCCGGCGTGATGGACACCGATGCCGTGCCGTACGTAACGCGAGAGGTTCCGGCCGAACTTGGTGGTGAAGCGGAAGCTGCCGATCATGTCGGCGATCTGTTCCTTCTCCTCCCGCGAACACATGTTGATGCTCATCAACGACTGCGCCCGCTCCACGGCCGCAGCCTGGGTGAAGTGGACGATGTAGACGGGAGCCTGGCGGGTCTCCAGCAGCTCCGTCAGCGTCTCGGTGATCGGGGTGCGCCGGTACTCGTACGACAGCGGAACCGGTCGGGTGGCCGAGCGCACGACCGCGGTGGGGCGGCCCGTACGACGGGTGAGGTCCTGTTCGAAGCGGGAGACATCACCGAGGGTGGCGGACATCAGCACGAACTGGGCCTGCGGCAGCTCCAGCAGGGGGATCTGCCACGCCCAGCCGCGGTCGGGCTCGGCGTAGAAGTGGAACTCGTCCATCACGACCTGGCCGATGTCGGCATCCTTGCCGTCGCGCAGGGCGATGGACGCCAGCACCTCGGCGGTGCAGCAGATCACCGGTGCGTCCGCGTTCACGGAGGCGTCGCCCGTGAGCATCCCGACGTTCTCGGTGCCGAAGATCTTGCAGAGGTCGAAGAACTTCTCCGACACCAGGGCCTTGATCGGGGCCGTGTAGAAGGTGACCTCGTCCTTCGCCAGGGCGGTGAAGTGCGCCCCGGCGGCCACCAGGCTCTTTCCCGAGCCCGTGGGGGTGGAGAGGATCACGTTCGCCCCGGACACCACTTCGATCAGCGCCTCCTCCTGCGCCGGGTAGAGCGAGATGCCCCGGTCCTCGGCCCAGGAGGAGAAGGCCTCGAAGAGGGCATCGGGGTCGGCATCCGGCGGCAGCTGATCGATAAGGGTCACGCCCCCATCTTGCCTGTCTTCCGCCCCGATGAGGGAACCGACCGGTGGCCGGAAGATCACGAACGATACGCTGATCAGTCAACTGGGCTTGACCAGCAGGAGCGATGACCGCTGCGGCGGTGGGAACGGCGCGCGAGCGGCGGGGGCGGGGGAAAGATCATGATGGGGCCTGCGCACTCACTGTCGGGAGCCGCGGCGTGGCTGGGGGTGGGCGCGGCGACCGCTGCGGCGGGTCATCCCATGCCCTGGCCGGTGCTCGTCGTCGGCGCGCTGATCTGTGCGGGAGCGGCGCTCGCCCCCGATCTGGACCACAAGGCGGCGACGATATCCCGCGCCTTCGGACCGATCTCCAAGGGTCTGTGCGAGATCGTCGACAAACTCTCCTTCGCCGTCTACCAGGCGACGAAGAAGCCCGGTGACAAGCGCAGGACCGGGGGACACCGCACGCTGACGCACACCTGGCTCTGGGCGGTGATGATCGGTGGCGGCGCCTCGGCGCTGGCGGTTACCGGGGGGCGCTGGGCGGTCCTGGCACTGCTCTTCGTCCATCTGGTGCTGGCGGTCGAGGGACTGCTGTGGCGGGCTGCCCGGGTCTCCAGCGACGTTCTGGTGTGGCTGCTGGGAGCCACCAGCGCCTGGATCCTGGCGGGGCTGCTGGACCAGCCCGGCAACGGAGCCGACTGGCTGTTCAGCGCCCCCGGGCAGGAGTACCTGTGGCTGGGGCTGCCCATCGTGCTCGGCGCCCTCGTGCACGACATCGGCGATGCGCTGACCGTCTCGGGCTGTCCCATCCTGTGGCCCATCCCGGTGGGCAGGAAGCGCTGGTATCCGATCGGGCCGCCGAAGGCGATGCGGTTCCGGGCGGGCAGCTGGGTGGAGCTGAAGGTGTTGATGCCGGTGTTCATGCTGCTCGGGGGAGTGGGCGGGGCGGCAGCACTCAATGTGATCTGACGCTGGCGCAAGGCGCAAGGCGCAAGGCAAACGGTCGGGTCGCGCGGGTACGGCAGCGGGGTGCCCCCGAGGCTCGGCCGTGCCGCTCCTGCCACGCGGCGGAGGGGCCGCCCGACATCCGAGCGGCCCCCACGATCACCTTCCGCGCCCTCCCCGTCCACCGGTGCGCGGGTCAGCCGTGCCAGGACCGCCAGAGCGCGGCGTACGCACCATCGGCCGCCACCAGTTCGTCATGGCTGCCCAGCTCACTGATCCGGCCCTCCTCCACCACAGCGATCACATCCGCGTCATGGGCGGTGTGCAGCCGGTGCGCGATCGCGACGACCGTACGGCCCTCCAGCACGCGGGAGAGCGAACGCTCCAGATCGCGGGCGGCCCGCGGGTCCAGCAGCGAGGTCGCCTCGTCGAGGACGAGGGTGTGCGGATCGGCGAGCACCAACCGGGCCAGGGCTATCTGCTGCGCCTGGGCCGGAGTCAGCGCGAGCCCTCCGGAGCCGACCACCGTGTCGAGCCGCTCCTCCAGGGCTTCGGCCCAGCCGTCGGCGTCGACGGCGGCCAGGGCCGCCCAGAGTTCGGGCTCCCCCGCATCGGACCTGGCCAGCAGCAGATTGTCCCGGAGCGAACCCACGAAGACATGGTGCTCCTGGTTGACCAGCGCCACGTGTTCGCGCACCCGCTCGGCGGGCATCCGGGACAACTCCGCGTCCCCGAGGGACACACTCCCCTTGCGTGGTGCGTAGATGCCCGCGAGTAGCCGGCCGAGTGTCGACTTGCCCGCGCCCGAGGGCCCCACCAGCGCCAGACGCGTGCCCGGGGTGACCGACAGGGACACCTCGCGCAGCACGTCCACCCCCTCGCGGTAGCCGAAGTGCACACCCTGCGCGTGGACGGCCCGTCCGTCGGGCGAAACCGCGCCGTCGCCCGCGTCCGGTTCGATCTCCCGCACCCCGACCAGCCTGGCCAGGGAGACCTGCGCCACCTGGAGCTCGTCGTACCAGCGCAGCACCAGCGAGACTGGGTCGACCAGCATCTGCGCCAGCAGGGCGCCCGTCGTCAGCTGGCCGATGGTGAGCCAGCCCTGGAGCGCCAGGCCGCCGCCGATCAGCAGGACGGACACCAACACCGTGGTGTGGGTCAGGGTGATCACCGGGAAGAGCACCGAGCGCAGATGGAGCGTGTGGCGCTCCCAGGCTGCCCACTCCTTGATCCTCCGGTCGGAGAGGGCCACCCGGCGGGCGCCCAGGCGGTGCGCCTCCACCGTGCGGCCGGCGTGGACCGTCTCGGTCAGCGCGGCGGTGACCGCGCCGTACCCGGCGGCTTCCGAGCGGTAGGCGGCTGGTGCCCGGCGGAAGTACCAGCGGCAGGTGACGATCAGCAGTGGTGCCGCCACCACCACGGCGAGGGCCAGCGGCGGCGCGGTCACCGCTAGGCCACCGATCAGCACGCCCGCCCACACCGCGCCGATGGCGAGCTGAGGGACCGCCTCGCGCATGGCGTTGGAGAGCCGGTCGACGTCGGTGGTGATCCGGGAGAGCAGATCACCGGTACCGGCCCGCTCCAGCACTCCCGGTGGCAGGCGCACGGACCGTACGAGGAAGTCCTCGCGCAGATCGGCGAGCATCTCCTCACCCAGCATCGCTCCGCGCAGTTGCATCATCCGGACGAACACGGCCTGGATGATCAGCGCGAGCGCGAACAGGGCGATCGTCCGCTCCAGGGGCAGTTCCCGCACCCCGTCCGTCAGTTGCTGGACGGACGAGCCCAGGAGGTAGGGGCCCACCATGGAGGCGGTCACGGCGAGGGTGTTGAAGAGGACCAGGGCACCGAAGGCCCTTCGGTGCCGGACGAACATGCGCCGGCAGTACGTCAGCACCGTCGCCCGGCCGGCGACCGGGAGGGTGGCGGCCGACTCGGGGGCTGCCGGGTCGAACTCCGGCGGCACCGGTCGAAAGATCGTCGGTCCTGTCGTATCGGTCATCCGGATTCCACGTTCCCCCCGTAGGCGCGGTGTTGCGTCGACGGTCCGCTGTCGAGGGGGCCGTTGGCCGTGCCGGCGCGGTTCTTCGGCGCTGCTCCGGCGAAGCCTTCGGTACCCATTGCGGCCAGTCGTTGTTCGATCTCGTCCTGTGTCTCCCGGGTGACCACGGCCCGGTAGCGGGGTTCGCCGCGCAGGAGTTCACGATGGGTGCCGCTGGCCACCGCCTGCCCCCCGTCCACCAGGACCACTCGGTCAGCGAGGTCCAGCAGGAGGGGCGACGAGGCGAAGAGCACGGTCGTACGCCCGGCACGCAGGCGCTTGATGCCGGCCGCGACCCGGGACTCGGTGTGGGAGTCGACTGCCGACGTCGGCTCGTCCAGGACGAGCACCTCGGGATCGGCCACCAGTGAGCGTGCGAGTGCGAGCCGCTGGCGCTGACCTCCGGACAGTGATCTGCCGCGTTCGGTGATGCGTGCCTCCATGGGGTCCCCACCGGTGTCCCCGCCGGCGAGGGCGAGTGCGGCGAGGGCATCGGCGCAGTGGGCGGCTTCGAGCGCAGAGGCGGCTGACACCCGGCCGGACGATGGGACGTCGAGCAACTCCCGCAGGGTGCCGGACAACAGCACCGGCTCCTTGTCCTGCACCAGGACGCTCGCCCGGGTGCGGGCGAGGGGCATCGCGTCCAACGCTTCTCCACCGAGCAGTACGGACGCGGTGGTGTCATCGGTGGTCGGATGTCCGCCGAGCCGTTCGGCGAGCCTCCCGGCGAGGTCCGGGTCGCCGCAGACGACGGCGGTGAGCAGTCCTTCCGCTGCGCGGATCCCGCTGACGGGGTCGTGGAGGTCGCCGCCGAGGGGTGGTTGCGAGGTGGTGGGGGCTATGTGGTCGAGGGTGGAGGTCGATGCCGGGGCGGCATCGACGCTGCGGCGCAGCGCCAACACCCGCGCGGCCCGCTCGGCGGAGGGCTTGGAGTAGGAGTACGCCATCGCCATCTCCACGAAGTTGCGCAGGGGATGGGCGGTGAGCAGTACGGCGCTGTAGACCGTGATCAACTCGCCGACCGCGATGCGCCCGTCCAGGGCCAACCGCGCTCCGTACACGACGACCGTCAAGAGCAGGGCGCCGGGGAGGAGGACTTGGATCGCCGAGATCAGGGCCCACATGCTGGCACTGCGGACCGAGGCACCGCGGACGTCCTGGGAGGCCCTGCGGTAGCGGGTGAGGAAGAGGTCCTCGCCGCCGATGCCGCGCAGCACGCGCAGTCCGGCGACGGTGTCGGCGGCCAACTCCGTCGCGTAGCCGGCCTTTTCCCGTTGGTGGTCGGCCCGACGGGTGGCGATGGGCAGGAGGGGCAGTACGGCGAAGGCCAGCACGGGCAGGCCGATCGCCACGATGATGCCGAGTGAGGGTTGGTAGAGGATCAGTCCGGTACCGATGGTGAGCAGGGCGATGGTCGCCGCGGCGAATCGGGAGAGCGCTTCGACGAACCAACCGATCTTCTCCGCGTCCGAGGTCGAGATCGCGACCACTTCGCCGGCCGGAACCCGGCGGGTGAGCAGCGAACCGAGCTCCGCCGTGCTGCGGGAGAGCAGTTGTTGGATGCGGGCGGCGGCGGTGGTCCAGTTGGTGATGGTCGCCCGGTGGACCATGGTGTCGCCGAGCGCGATGACCACGCCCAGCACCAGCAGCAGTCCGCTGGCGTACGCCAGTCTGTTCCCGGAGCCGTCCACCACGGCCTGGACCGCGAAGCCCACGCCCAACGGCAGCGCGGCCACGCCCAATTGATTGACCAACGCCCAGCCGAGGCCGGCGAGTTGGCCGCGCCACTGGCGACGTCCGAGCCAGATCAACAAGCGGGTACCGGACCGGACGTCTGGGTCACCTGGGTCAAGATACGGAAGGTCGCGAATTTGCATGACGTCCCAGCACAAGTCGAGGTTGGTGCACACGGCAAGGCTCGCCGCACTGACGCCCAATAGGCAAACCTGTTCATTAACTGACGGGTCAGAACACGCCAGAACCCGGTGCGCGGAAGCACCGGGTCCATTCGACGACGGGGCCGATACGTAGGCGATCTCCGGCCGCTCACGGAGTGGGTTGACCCATCGGGTCAGCTCGAAGGTTTGACCGAATCCACACCGGTGCGGGGCTTCTTCCACTCCCCGCGCGTGAAGTCGGGAATAGGCAGTGGTGCACCCTTGGCCCGGATCGATGTGTGACTGAGGGGAACGGGAGCCGTCCAGGTGGCGGCGTCGTACACATCGAAGTCGGGCACCAGGCCCAACTGCATGCACTGCATCAAGCGGAAGATCATCAGGTAGTCCATGCCGCCGTGACCGCCCGGCGGATTGGAGTGTTCCTTCCAGAGCCAGTGGTCCCAGTCGGCGTACCGGGCGAAGCTGCCCCACTGGTGGTTGGTGTGATCGGGTTCGACGTAGATGCGCGCGGGATAGTCCTCGAAGACCCCCTTGGTGCCGCCGAGGCTGTTGATGCGACTGTAGGGGTGCGGGGTGGATACGTCGTGCTCCAACCGGATCACCCGACCCCGCGCCGTGCGCAGCATGCTGATCGTCCGATCACTGCTGATGTACGACTCCTTCCAACTCGGGTCATCCGCGGGCACGTTCGCCTCGCGGTACTCCGCGAGGCCCAGGGCCGGCGTGCCGAAGCTGGAGATGCTCACGACCCGGTCACCGCGGTTGACGTCCAGGTAGTTGGCCACGGGGCCGAAGCCGTGGTTCGGGTAGAGGTCGCCGCGCAGCCGTGTGTGCCACCGGCGCCGCCACGGGCCCTCGTAGTAGTTCGGGTCGAACATCAACTGGCGGAGATCGTGGTTGTAGGCGCCCGCGGCGTGGAGCAGCTCGCCGAACGTGCCCGCGTGTGCCATGCGCAGCACCCGCATCTCGTTCCTGCCGTAGCAACAGTTCTCCAGTTGCATGCAGTGTCGCCGGGTCCGTTCGGACAGGTCGACGAGCGCCCACAGTTCGTCGAGACGCATGGCGACGGGACACTCGACGCCGACGTGTTTGCCGTTCAGCATCGCCGACCGCGCCATCGCGAAGTGGCTCTCCCAAGGCGTGGCCACATAGACGAGGTCGAGGTCACCGCGGCGACAGAGGTTCTCGTAGTCCTCGTCGCCGTGGGAGTAGACCGCAGGGGCCGGCTGGCCGGCCGCCAACACCTTGGCCGCTGCCCGTTCCGTCTTCTCCCGCACCGGGTCGCACAACGCCCGCACCTGGACGCCGGGCAGGGCGAGGAAGAGGTCGATCATGCTGTCGCCGCGGTTGCCGAGGCCGATGATCCCCACGCGGACCGTGCTGCGGCGTTCAAACGGTACGCCGACCATGGTGCGGCCCTGCCGGGCGGGTGTCGGCGCAGCGTCGGGAACGGCTGCCGGGTGGTCGGCTGCGGCAGCCGTCCCCGTACCGAGGGTGCCGAAGGCGAGTCCCGCGCCGGCGACCCCCGCCGAGGTCCGCAGAACGGAACGTCGGCTCGGCGATCCGTCGTCCGTGGGGACGGAGACGTCTTGGGTGCCGGAGGGGTCGCCGTCGGCGGGGAAGGATGCTGCGTCGTTCATCGAGCCTCCACGAGAGCTGATGGTGCGCTGCCGGTCTTCTCGACCTCGTGAAGGACCCTCGCCGTTGGGACGCGTGGTGCGCAAGAGCACCGTTTGGACTCTTGCGCACCAACCCATGGACTCTTGTGCCGTTGCCTCAACGGCACGATCACCCGGTTCAGCCGACCGGGGCGACCGCCTGCTCGCGCGGCTCGGACTCCTCGCTGACGACGGGGGTTTCGTCCGCCGAACGGTGCGGGAACAGCGCACGGTGCAGCTTGCGCAACGGTGCCGGCGCCCACCAGGCGGCGGCACCGAGGAGCGCCATCAGCGACGGCACCAACAGGGCCCGCACCAGGGTGGCGTCGAGGAGCACGGCGAACGCGGCGCCCAACCCCAACTCCTGGATGAACACCAACCGGGACAGGGCCAGGGCGCCCACCGGAACGCAGAACAACACCGCGGCGGAGGTCACGATGGAACCGGTCCGCGACAGCCCGTACGCCACCGCCGCCCGATCGTCCATGCCCTGCGCCCGGGCCTCCTTGATCCGGCTCAGCAGGAAGACGTTGTAGTCGGTCGACAGACCGAAGGCGAGCGCGAAGACCAACAGCGGAGTGGTGGCCTCCAGCCCGTTCTGTGCCGAGAACCCGAGGTTGCCGTCCTGGAACACCCAGACCAGGAATCCGAACGCTGCTCCCGTCGACAGCAGGTTCATCACCAGGGCCATCAGCGGCAGCACCACGGCACCGGAGAACGCGAACAGCAGCAGCAGGGTCACTCCGGCCAGGATGGCGGCGGCGAGCGGCAGACTGTCACCGATCGTCGAACGCTGCGCCAGGAAGTCGGCGGTCACCCCGGTGTAGGCGGCGGAGTAGGGCGCCTTCAGCTCCTGCACGGCATCCACGGACTCCTGCGCCGTGTCGTCCAGCGGATTGCCCGCCACCACGGCGTCGATCTCCCAGTGGCGCGCGTCCAGCTTGAAGGGCGCTGCCACGGCCTCCACACCGGGCACGTCCTTGATCCGTGCGACGTAGTCGTTCAGCCGGGAGCTGTCGGGAGCGCCGTCACCGGTGGCCAGCACGATCTGGAGCGGAGCGGTGCCCGCGTCGTCGTACTCCTTCTCCAGGACCGCGGCCACCTGGCCGGCGCTGGTCTCCTTCGGCAGCAGGGCCGGGTCCACACCGGTGAAGCGCACCCCGGCGAGGGGGGAGGCGATGAGCAGCAGTACCGCGGTGGCGACCAGGGCGAAGATCCCGGGGCGGCGCATCACAGCCGAGGCCATCCGGTGCCAACGGCCCTCGGTCGCCGCCGCGGTACCGGCGGACCGCTGCCAGCGGCGCGGCGCCAGCGAGTTGATGCGGTGGCCGAGCACGGCGAGCAGCGCCGGCAGTCCCACCAGTGCGAACAGTGCCGCGGACAGTACGGTGATCACACCGGCCAGACCCATCGAACGCAGGTAGGGGTGGGGGAAGGCGGTGAGTGCGGCCAGGGCCGCGGCCACGGTCAGGGCGCTGAACAACACGGTCCGGCCGGCCGTGGCGACCGTCTGCCGCAGCGCTTCCCCCCGGTCCTTGTTGGCTGCCAACTCATCGCGGAAACGCGACACGATCAGTAGCCCGAAGTCGATGGACAGACCGAGCCCGAGGGCGAACGCCAGACTCATCGCGCCGGCGGACACATTCATGAAGTCGGTCGTCAGCCGCAGTCCCGCCATGGTCAGCAGCAGCGAGACGAAGCCGCCCAGCAGTGGAACGAATGCCGCCACCAACCCGCGGAAGACCAGGAACAGCACCACCAGGATGATCGGTGCCGCGATCAGCTCCGCATTGGAGACGTCCTCGTCGGACACCTTCGCCACTTGCACATGACCGGCGGTGGAACCACCCAGCCAGGTACGGTCCTTCAGTACGGGATCGTCCTTGATGGCCTCCTGGATGGCCTTCTCGGCGTCCACGCTCTCCTGGTACTCCATGGTGCGCACGGCACCCACGACGACCGTGCTGCGCCCGTCCTTGGAGATCAGCCCGGAGCCGGCGGCGGAGGAGTAGTCGATGACGTCCTTGACCTCGGAGCGGGCACGCAGCAGTTCGCCCGCCGCCTTCACTGCTGCCGGCGGGGCGACGCCGGGCTTCAGAGACTCGTCGGTGCGCACCAGCAGCAGATAGCCCTGCTGCGGGTCGACGCCGGTGGCCTTCGCGATCGTCTCGCGCGCCACGACGTTGCCGCCGCCGGGATCGTCGTAGTCGGACAGGCCGTTGGAGAGCTTCTCGGAGACGCTGCCGCCGTAGGCGGTGGCCAGCACGGTGACCAGGAGCGCCAATAACAGTACGGCGATCCTTCGGCGGTGGAGGGCCGAGCCCAGAGCGGAGAACATGGCTTCCTTCCTTCCATCGGACCGACCACCGGGGGTCGGCACGGAGGAGGGGGTGGGGACGAAAGGGGCGCGCAGACGGCTCGTGGAGACTTCGCTACCGATGGGCGGAGCGCATACGGCCCGCGCAGCGTCCATCGTCCGGCAAGCCACTGGAGTTCCACTGAAGCGGCCGGGGAGAGACTGCGTGGTGGTTCTAAGGGATCGCTGTAGCGGGGCGTTCAGAGGGCGGCGTCGGCGTCGAAGCGCAGGTAGCGTGCTGTGGAGGACCGGACCGCCGGACCATGGCAACTCCGGACCAGGCGATCCCCGACCACGGCAATCCCGGAGCACGACCACTCCGGGGCACGACCACGTCCGTCGTCCGTACGGCTGTCCGCCCGGTCATCCGTACGGTCTTCCGCCCGGGCACGGCATCCGTTCGACCCCGTGCACAGCAGTATCCGTTCAGCTCGGTCAGTCCTGTTCACCCCGTTCCAGATGGTCAGTCCGGTTCAGTTCCGTTCCATGTGCTCCGTTCGGTTCAGTTCCGTTCCATGTGCTCAGTCCCGTCGTTCCTGAAAGGGCTCCCATGCGCCGCATCTCGTCCGCCGTCCACATTGCCGCCACCCCCGACCAGGTGTGGGACGTGCTCACCGACTTCACACGGTTCCACGAGTGGAACCCCTTCCTGATCGCCGCCGAGGGACGGCCCGTGCCCGGTGCCCGACTCACCCTGCGGCTGCGACTGCCCGACAGCGGAAAGGAGATGACGTTCACTCCGACCGTGCTGGAGAGCTTGCCCGGGCGGCTGTTGCGCTGGCGCGGCAGGCTCGGAGTGCCGGGCGTCTTCGACGGCGTCCACACCTTTGAGCTGAGCGCACAGCACCAGGGCACCCAGGTCCTTCAGAGCGAGGTCTTCAGCGGCGTTCTCGTGCCCCTGTCCGGGTCGATCATCAATCCGTCGGAGCGCGGATTCACCGCATTGACGGACGCCCTCAAGGCCCGCGTGGAGTCGATCCATGCAGCCGTCCGCCCCGTCGAGTGATTCCGGGCCCCGGCCCTTCGTCCGCAAGGAGAGCTTTAGCCCGCAGATCGACGATCGATCGACCATGACTCCCGCTGGAGAGGCAGCAAAACGATGACAGCAGCGCTGACCGCACAGGTGTGCGTGGTCGGAGGAGGGCCGGCCGGGCTCACGCTCGGCATGGAGCTGGCCAAACGCTCCGTTTCCGTGGTGGTACTGGAGCAGAGCGGGCACTTCAACCGGTCGTTCCGCGGCGAGTCGGTCTCACCCGACTCGGTGTGGCTGCTCGACCAGTTGGGGCTCCTCGACCGGCTCGACGGCGAGTACGCCCAGATGCACCACATGGAGATCATCGACTCCGGCCACACGGTGATGCGGACCGACTTCTCCGACTACCACTACCCCCACCCCTACCCGGTGGAACTTCCCCAGCCCGCGCTGCTGTCCGCGCTCGCCGCCGCCGGCCGGGAACACGAGGGATTCACCCTGTTGCAGTCGGCCACCGCCGTGGGGCTGTTGCGTGAGCACGGCGAGAGCGGACCGGTGACCGGTGTGCGCGTCCGTACTCCCCGGGGTGAGGTCACCGTCAACGCCGCACTGACGGTGGCCGCCGACGGCCGGTTCAGCAAGGTCCGGGAAATGTCACAACTCCCTTATGAAAAACTGCCGTTGGACCGTGATGTCATCTGGATGCGGCTGCCCTTCCCCGCCGAGTGGGACAGCAACACCTACCGCATCCGCATCCGGGGCGGCGAGCACGGTCTGTTCATCCCCACCCATCCCGACAGCGTGCGCGTCGGTCTGAACATCCCCAAGGGCGGGCTGCGCGACCTTCGCGCACAGGGCCTGACCGCCCTCCACGAGCGGCTCGACCGGCTCGCCCCCGAACTGTCGGACACCGTCCGCAGCCAGGTGCGCAGCTGGTCGGAGACCTCCATGCTGGACATCTTCACCACCGTGGTGCCCCGGTGGTCGACGCCGGGGCTCGTGCTGATGGGCGATGCCGCGCACACCCTCACCCCGATCCTGGGACAGGGTGTCAACCACGCCATCATCGACGCCGTCACCCTGGCACCCCTGGTGGAGGGCGCCTTCGCCGCCGGCGGCTCGACGGGCGAGCTCACCAGGGCAGCGGAGGAGTTCCAACGCGTTCGCGAGGAGGCGGTGCGCCGCTCCCGCGGGCTCCAGTTGCGCCAGGAGAAGCTGTTCGCGCTCGACGGCACGTTCGGAGGCGCGCTACGCCGCACGCTGTACCGCGTCGTCGACCGCAACCGGGCCCTCCAGCACCGCGTTCTGGCCAGGGCCTACTTCCAGGTCCAGCAGCCCGGCCCCATCGTCGCCCGCAAGGTCTCGGAGCGGCCGAGCCCCCGCGTCTGACGTTCCGCGCCGAACGCACCACTGCCCGGGTCCCGCAGAAGGGACCCGGGCAGCGGCGTTCACCGGCTGCACGTCACCAGGTGACCGGCATGGCGCTCAGGGCGTGGACCATCATTCCGCTGGTCATCTTGAGGCTGCTCACGTCGTCCGCGAGCGCCAGGTTCGGGAACCTCTTGATCAGCGACGAGATCGCGATCTGGAGCTCGGCCCGCGCGAGTGCGGCGCCGAGGCAGAAGTGTGCGCCGTGACCGAACGCCAGATGGGATGCGGCCGTGGGCCTCGACGGGTCGAAGGCACCGGGGTCGACACCGAAGCGGTCCGGGTCCTGGTTGGCCGAGCAGACCGCGGCGATCACACCGCTGCCCGCGGGGATGGTGGTGTCCGCTATCTCCACGTCCTCCAGGGTGATGCGGAACGGGCCGCCGTCCCCGATGGGGTTGAGCCGCAGCAACTCCTCGACCACGTGGTCGATCGTCTCGGGGTTGGCCCGCAGCGCGGCCAGGTACTCCGGGTGCCGCAGCAGGGTCAGCACACAGGTCCCGATCATGCTGACGGTGGTCTCGTGCCCCGCGACCAGCAGCGTGATCCCCATGGTGATCAACTCGATCTCGCTGAGTCGCTCGCCGTCCTCGTCGTGGACCGACACCAGCGCGCCCATCAGGTCGTCCGAGGGCTCCTCGCGCTTGCGCTGCACGAGCTCGCCCAGGTACTGCACCATCGACATCCGCTGCTCCATCACCTCCTCGGCGGTGTGCGAGGTCAGCGAGACGAACGCGTCGGACCAGCCGCGGAAGCGGTCCCGGTCCTCGAAGGGCACGCCCAACAGCTCGCAGATGACCATCACGGGCAACGGGAAGGCGAACGTCGGGTTGAGGTCGACGGGCGGCGCGAGCTTCTCCATCTGGTCCAGCAGCTCGTCCGTCATCTCCTGGATGCGCGGGCGCAGGTTGTGCACCCGGCGCGCGGTGAATTCACGCGACACCAGCTTGCGCACCCGGGTGTGCTCGGGCGGGTCCATGGTGAACAGGCTGCCGCCCATGGGCGGGGCGGCCGTGAGCCGCGGAGCACCCTCGGCGAGCATCGCCGCCCGGCTGAACCGCAGATCGGACAGGACGGTACGGACGTCGTCGTACCGGCTGACCACATAGCCGTCATCGCCGCTGGGCAACCGGACCTTCGCCACGGGGCACTCGCCGCGCAGCTTCTGGTAGACGGGCGGTACCTCGACCGCGGAGGGACGCGGGAAGGGGTACTGGAGCTCGGTTTCGGTCTCGATCGCGGACTCGACCGGGGCCGAGGCAGGCGAGGCGGTGTCCATCGTGTGGCCTCCACGGGATTTCGTAGACGTAACGGGGACTGCGCCCCTGTCAGGCGAGCGTCCCAGTGGTGACTTGTGAACGGATTAAGAGCCACTGAACCGCCAGTGCTCGTCACCCGTCGGCCCATGCAGTCCCGTCGGCCCGTGCAGTGCAGTGGCGCGCGACGCACAACAGGCCCGCACCCGGGGAGGGGTGCGGACCTGTTGTGCTGTGGTCGGGCCACGGAGGTGGTTCCGGACGGGTCGTGCGCCGCCCGTCAGCGCACCCAGCCGTCCGCCGTGCGCTGGCCGAAGCCCATCGACCGGGCGAGCGCGATGTTCGTCAGCCAGGACATGCCGAACGTGAAGGGCGCCGCGATGTCCTCGGGCGCATCGCCCAGGAACGAGAAGACGACCATGATGGCGAACGGGATCAGCGGCTGGTGCAGCAGGTTGTACAACGGCACTGCTCTGCGCGGGAGTTGCCCCGGCTGGTGCTCCTGCCCCAACCCGACGAGCCGGGACAGGTCGGGCAGCACCGCGCCCAGCGCGGCGGCCGGGATCACCCAGCCGGTGTGCTTCACCACCTCGAAGACGTCCCAGATGAGGAGCAGCCCTCCCAACACTCCCCAGGCGACCCGTACCGAGCCGGACGTCGAACTCCTGGTGGCACCGGTTCGGTCGGTCATCATCACCATGCTTTTCTCCTCAGCTTCGAGGCGTGCGGCCAGGGCGGCGGTCCTGGCGCGGGAACAACAGCGGTCAAACTCAGGAGTATGCGCCAGTGCACTGAAGCGCCGCTGGAGCCGCAGGCGGCGGCGTGTCCCGCCTTCAGCGCAGTGCGCCGGACGGCTCCCACTGGGGGGCGTCCACGATCTCCAGCACCGCACAGGTGCAGCTGAAGCCCGAACCGCCGCCGACGAACAGCACCCGGTCGCCCGCGCCCAACTCACCCCGCTCCACGAGGTCGTTGAAGCCGGCGAACTGGTCGCCCGCGCCCAGGTGGCCCGCCCGGCGTGCGAACTCCCAGGTGGACAGCTCCACCGGAAGTCCGAGCAGCTGCGGGAGCTGCCACTCCAGCCGGGCCCGGCCGCTGGCCAGGGTCACCACGCGGTCGATGTCCGCGCGGCCCACGCCGGCATCGGCCAGGGCCGTGTCCACGACGGTGTTCACGACCGCCGCGACCTTCTCCGTCGCCTCCCGCACACTGCCCCGGGTCCGCACGTAGTGACCGACCCGACCCAACAGGTCCAGCGGGCCACCGGACGGCAGCGGCTTCAGCGCCGGGCCCCGCACCACTGCCTCCAGTGAGTTGTCCGATCCACTGGCCGTGGACAGCAGCCGGGCGAAACCGCCCCGCGCGGACAGCAACAGGGCCGTACCGGCGTCGCCGTACACAAAGCCGGGCTCACTGCTCCACCGCTGCACCAGCGGGGCGCCGAAGCGGTCGGCGGTCGTGACCATCGCCGCACCCGTGCCGGGCCGCGCACTGACCTGTCGGGCCGCCACCTCCAGGGCGCCCACCCCGCCGTTGCACTCCTGCTCCAGCCCGAACGCCGTCACCGACGTGCCCAGTGCGTGGCCCGCGACATAGGAGGCCGCGGGCCACATCTCCACGCCCTGGAACCAGATGCTGCTGTGGATCAGCAGATCCACGTCCGAAGCGTCCAGCCCCGAGCGCTTCAGCGCGGTCGTCGCGGCATGTACGGCCATGTCCGGGGGCGCCATGGACTCATCGGCGACGGAGACCGACAGGATGTCGTCCTGCGCGTGCTGCTCCGCGTCGTACCTTCCCGACTCGACAGCGGCCCGGGCGAGTTCGGGCTCGCCCAACCACACTCCGGTCCCCGCGACGAACACGCCTTCCCAACGCATGAGGTCTCCTCTTGATCTCTCTTCGGTGCCGGTGCTTTCGGTGCCGGGTTTTGGTGCTGCGTTTTCGGTGCCGGCCGGGATCGGCCGGGATCGGCCGTCCGCTCAGGCGGCCGGGCCGACGGCCTGTTCCCGCAGGGTGGACACCACGCGCCAGAGCGCGGCGGGCGTGGCGAAGGTGTCCGCGACCAAGGCGTCGTCGGGGATGGAGATGCCGTACGCCGACTCCACCCGCACCAGCACCTCCACCATGGCCATGGAGTCCAGACCGGCCGCCTTGAGGCTGCTGTCCGGCCGCAGCGGGCCCTTCGCGGCGAGCCGGGGGAGTACGTCGTGCAGGACGGACTCGTACTCCTCGTCCCATCCGTGGTCCGGGGCGTCCGCCGGTGCGATGGTGTCCGTAGCGGTGGGGAGGGAGGTGTCGGGCATGGTGGGCGTGTCCTTCGAGTGGGGATCGACGAGCGGGGAGACGGTGTGGCGTTGCAGCACGAGCCGGGTCACGGAGACGGCCTTGCCACCGTCCACCAGGACCTCGGCGGGCGCCGGATGGCCCAGGAACCCGAGCAGGCTCGCCGACAGCCCGTAGGCGCCCACGTGCGGGAAGACGAGCCGGTCGCCCGGCTGCACCCCCGGCAGCTTCGCCGCGCGGGCCAGTACGTCCGCCGGTGTGCACAGCGGCCCGGCCAGCGTCACGGTCGCAGGGCCCTCGTCCGAGCCGTCCTCGGGTGCGGGTGACAGGGGCTGTGCCGAGAGCGGCAGCAGCCGGCCGAGACCGGACAGCCCGCCGAGGTGGTTGATCCCCGAGTCGAGCACCGCGTAGTCGCTGCCCTTGCTGTGCTTCACGTCGACGACCGTGGTCACCAGCCGGCCACTGTCCCCGACGAGATAGCGACCCGACTCGAAGGCGATCACCGGATCGCCGTTGCGCCAGCCCGGCAGGTGTTCGTCGAGGACCGCGGTCAGCGAGCTCCGCAGCCCGCCGTAGACGGGGCGCTCGCCCGGTGTCGCGTAGGGGGCCGCGAAGCCGCCGCCGAGGTCGAGCAGTTGGAGCGGGATGCCGAGTTCGTCGCGCAGCCGGGCGGCCGTACGCACGCTGTTCGCCAGCTCCGCGTGCAGGCCCTCTTCGTCCCGGGCATTGGTGAGCGGGAAGAAGTGCATGCCCACGATCCGGGTGCCCTCGGCCAGCAGCCGGGCCTTGTCCCGGGTGAGTCCGTCCAGATCGAACCCGAACTGCGAGGGCCCGCCCGTCATTCTCAGGCCGCCCTGCCCGGGCGCCCCCGCGGCGTTGATGCGCAGGACGCAGTCGGCGACCACGCCCTGCGCAGCCGCAGCGGCGCCGACCCGTTCCAGATCGCCGAACGACTCGGTGGAGAACGTGCGCATCCCCGCCGCGATGGCCTCGTCCAGTTCCGCCGGCACCTTGCCGGGCCCGGAGTACATCAGTTCGGCCGCCGGATGTCCCGCCTCCAGTGCGGCGGCGAGCTCTCCGCGCGATGTGACCTCGGCGCGCGCCCCGCCCCGGCGCAGTTCGGCGACGAGACCGGGGTGCGGATTGGCCTTGAGCGAGTAGTAGATGCGGCTCGGCTGCGGCAGCGCGGCCCGGAGGTCCTCCAGGGCTGAGCGCACGCGGGCCAGGTCGTAGACGTACAGGGGGCTGCCGTACCGCTCGACCAGCCCTTCGACGAGGTCCCTGTCAGTCGCCATGGATGCCCTCCACGAGCCGCCTGCGCAGCTCCTTGCGGTCGATCTTGCCGTTGGGGGTGAGGGGGAGTGCGGTCAGCACATGGCAGACGTCGGGCACCTTGGCGGCTTCGAGGCGGTCCCCGAGTCGTAGCAGCACCTGTTCGTCGGTCAGTCGGTCGTCCTCGCCGACGACGAAGAGGACCATGTCCCGACCGTCTTCGGGGACGAGCAGCGCGGCTTCCCGCACCCCCTCGATGTCGAGCGTGGCGGCCTCGATCTCCACCGAACTCATCCGGGCGCCACGGCGTTTGAACAGGTCGTCCCTGCGGCCCTGGAAGTAGACGTGGCCGTCCTCGTCCAGCCAGCCGTAGTCGCCCGTGTGCAGGGTGACCCCGGTTTCGGTCGAGTGGCGAAAGCGCAGCGCGGTCTGCTCGGGCGCCTGCCAGTAGCCCGCCATCACGTGCGGGCCGCGCACCACCAGTTCACCGATCTCGTGCGGTGGCAGTTCCCGACCGTCCTCGTCGAGGACCAGCACCTCGGTGCCGGGCAGCGCGGGCCCCACGGACCCCGGCCGTGCCAGATCGCCGTCCGGTTCCAGGATGGTGATCCGCTTGCACTCGGTGGTGCCGTACATGGGGGCCACTGCCGCACCGGGGAACGCCTCCCTCAGGGCCGCGATCAGCGGCGCGTTGAGTGCCGCGCCGGTGTTGGTGAACAGCCGGATCCCGGTCGCCTGCCGGTCGCGGGCCGTCAGTCGCACCAGCAGTTCTCCCAACGACGGTACGAGGGGAACCACCGTCGCCCCGTGATCGCGGGCGAACCCGAGGAGCCGGGCATGGTCGGACGGGCCCGACAGCAGCAACTCGGCACCGGCCAGGGCGCTGAGCAGGATCTGGTAGAGCCCGTAGTCGAAGGAGAGCGGTACGGCGGTGAGCACCGTGTCGTCCGCGCGGTAGCCCAGCCGGGCCGCGATCGCCCGGGCCGCGAACGCCACCGGGCCATGGGGGCAGGCCACCGCCTTGGGCGCCGATGTGCTGCCGGAGGTGTAGATCAGCAGGGAGAGCCGATCGGCCGGCACCTTGAGCTGCGTACGGGACGCGGGGTCGGCCGCACCGGACAGGTCCACCTCGCCCAGCACGGCGACCGGCACCCCGGCCGGCCACTCCAGTCCGTCGGCGCCCGGTCGTTCGCCCTCCTCCACCACGATCAGCGAAGGCCGGGAGTCGGCGAGTACCGCCGCGAGGTGGTACGCCTTCATCCCCGGGTTGATCGGGACCAGGACGGCTCCTCGGCGCCAGGTGCCGTACAGCAGGGCCGTGAACTCGCGGAGACTGCCGACCCGGGCCAGCACCCGGTCGCCCGCCTCGATGCCGTAGCCCTCCAGCGCACGGCTGAAGGAGTCGGCCGCGGCGTCGAGTTCGGCATAGGTCCACGCTCCATAGCGGTCGCGCACGGCGGGGGAGTCGGGATGGGCGCTGACCGCGGCCGTGAGGAACACCTCGGCGGCGTTCTCGACCAGGGGCGCGCTGTCGGTGCCGACGGCGTTGTCGATCAGCGCCGTGGCGGGGAACGCAGGGGGTGCCGTGGTGGTCATGACTGCGGCTCCTGCGGGAGCGCAGCCGGGACGGCCCATGCCGGCTGCTCGGTGATCTCCAGTACGGCACAGCTCGCGGTGCCCGGGCCGGCCGAGAGCATCAGCACCCGGTCACCGGGGTGCAGTTCGCCCCGCTCGGCGAGGTCGTTGAGCGCTGCGAACTGGTCACCGGCGCCCAGGTGTCCCGTGCGTCGGCCGAACTCCCAGGTGGTGCGCTCGGCGGGCACGCCCAACAGCTGCTCCGCCTGCCACTGCATCTTGCTGCGGCCCCCGGTGGGGATGACGGCCCAGGCGAGGTCCTCGCGCCGAGTGTCGGCATCGGTCAGGGCGTCGTCGACCGCGCCCATGACCATGGCGATCAGCCGCTCGGACGCCTCCCGGATGTTGCCCTGGGCGCGCATGTAGTGGGCGAACCTCGCCGCGTGGTCGTAGGGCTCGTCGGTGGGCAGCGGTGTGAGCCCAGCACCCCGGGCGAGCGCCTCCATCCGGTTGTCAGCGCGGGTCGCGGTCGACACCACCCGGGCGAAACCGGCGCGGTTGGAGAGCACCAGCGCGGTCCCGCCGTCGCCGTAGACCAGTCCGGCTTCGGCGCTCCAGCGGTGGATCAGCGGCTCGGCGAAGCGGTCCGCCGTGGTCAGCACCGCCGCGGCCGCGCCCGGCTCGGTGCTCAGATGGCGGGCGGCGAGCTCCAGCGAACTGACCGCCGCGTTGCACTCCTGCTTGACCTCGAAGGCCGGTACGCCACGGTGGACGGCGTGATCGGCGACGTAGGACGCCACCGGCCACATCGTCTGGCCCTGGAACCAGACGTAGTTGTGCAGCAGGAGCCGCACGGTCTCCGCGTCGATCCGCGACCGCTTGAGCGCGGTGGTGGCCGCCTGGACCGCCATGTCGGGCGGTGCGACGTCCTCGCCCGCGATCCGGACCGTCAGCAGACCGTCCGCCTCGAACTGCTCGGGGTCGTACTCACCCGCCTCCACGGCGGCGCGGGCGGGGAACGGTTCGGGGAGCCAGGCACCCGTTCCCGCCACATAAACGCTTTCCCAGCGCATGGTTCTCCCATCGTCAGGGGGCTCTGTCCCGACCAGGTCTTCACCGGCGCCACCGCCGTACATGCGGTGCGCGGTCACGGCCCGGGTCCGCCCTCGCGTGGATCGTCCGCTTTCGCGCTTTGGGCCTGCTAAAGGCGAGGTAGGGCGCCCTCGGGGGACGGGCCGTCCTGTCGGCGACCGCCGTATGCGCGGTCTCACTGCGGGCGGGCTCGCACCTCGCACACGCGACGGTGCCCGGCTCCCCCGACCGTCGTCGGGGAACCCGGGCACAGACAACGGCCGACGTCCAACGGCCGACGGCCGGTCGGCTTCGCGGGGCTCAGCCGGTGGTCGTCGGCGCGGGTCGGGGCAGGGGCGCGGTCGCCTCGGGCCGTTCGGGCGCCACCAGCGAACGCGCCATCAACAACACCCCGAGGACCAGCAGGAGCGGTACGCACATCGCGGCCCGGTAGGAGACCGTCGCACCCACCGCCCCGATCAACGGCGGACCGACGAGGAACCCCACGTAGTTGAAGAGGTTGACGCGGGCGATGGCCGTGTCCGACGACCCCGGCAGCAGCCGCGCGCCGACCGTGAACACCTGCGGGATGATCACCGAGAGACCGGCGCCGAGGATGCCGAAGCCGAACACCCCGGCCCAGGGGCCCGGCGCTGCGGCGACCACCGAGAAGCCGGCGGCCGACAGGACCGCGCCCGCACGGATCACACTGGCCGCACCCCACCGCCGCACCCACTGGTCGCCGAAACCTCGACCCACCAGCGTGGCGACCATGTAGAGCGCGTACGGAAGGGTGGCCAGCGCCTCGGAGCTGCCCAGCGTGTCCTGGAGGAACTTGGCGCTCCAGTTGGTGGCCGTGGAGTCGGCCACCACCGCCACGCCCATGATCAGGCAGAGCGGCAGCAGCGGTTTCCACGGCACGGCCGGACGCCGCTCGGTCGCCGAAGCCCGCGCTGCGCCGCCCTCCCCTCGGAGCTCCACCGCGGACATCCGCGGACCCGCCGCCACACCGATCGGCAGCAACACCGCGACCGAGACCGTGTAGAGGACCGACAGCGAGACGTCCCAGTGCGCACCCGCCCAGGCGAGCAGCGCACCGACGATGCCACCGAGGCTGGCGGAACCGTGGAAGCGCAGCATGATGCTGCGGCCGTAGCCGCGTTCGATGCCCACGCCCGTCATGTTCATCGTCGCTTCCAACGCGCCCACCATCAGCCCGAACACGGCCAGGCTCAGGGCGAGGTGCCACACCGCCTGCCCGGCACCCACCCCCACCAGCGTCAGACAGATCACCGGTTGCAGCACCCGCACCACCATCGGCGCGGGCACCCGCCGCACCAGTCGGGAGGCACTGAGGCTGCCCACTCCGGCGAGGATCGGCACGGCGGCCAAGAACGCGGGGAGCGCGGCGTCGCTGAGCCCGTACCGGTCCTGGATCGCGGGGATCCGGGTGACCAGCAGGGCGAAGACCGCTCCGTGGACGAGGAAGATCAGCAACAGTGCTGACCGGGCTTGCCGCAGTCGCAGCGGGATCTCCATGGCACCCCCTTCGGGCATCGCCGCCTCGGGACGAGCACGGCACCGGGCGAAGGTATGGAGCGCCGCTGTAGCGCCGCTTGAGCGGCCGGCCCGAACCCCTCGTACGGGGCGAGGGCACAAGCAGCCCTACAGCGCGGACCGAAAATCTGGCGGTGCCCAGCGTGTCCCGGAACGACGGAGGACCGACAGATGCACCCGACCGCCCAGGACGGCACGAGACCCGAGGACCCCCGCCGTTGGTGGATGCTCGGGGTGCTCTCCCTCGCGCTGTTCGCGATCGTGCTCAACAACGGCCTGCTCAACGTGGCCATCCCCGAGATGATGCGCGGCCTGGACGCGGACATCAGCGAGGTCCAGTTCATCGTGGACAGCTATGCGCTGGTCCTCGCCGGAGCCCTGCTGACCGCGGGGACGCTCTCCGACCGCTACGGCCACAAGCTCGCCACGCTGACCGGCACCACCGTGTTCGGTGCGGGGGCGCTGGTGGGCACTGTCGCCGACGGTCCCGGACAACTCATCGCGGCCCGCGCGCTGATGGGCCTGGGCGCGGCCTTCATCATGCCGGGCACCCTCGCCGTACTCGTCCACGTCTTCCCGCCGGACGAACGGGCGCGCGCCATCGGCATCTGGAGCGGTGCATCGGCCCTCGGAGTCGCCGCAGGCCCGGTCATCGGGGGATTCCTGGTCGGCCACTTCTGGTGGGGGTCGATCTTCCTGGTGAACCTGGTGCCGGTGGCGGTCGTGTTGGTGGCCGGCGCACTACTGCTGCCGGAGTCGTCCAACGCCGCACCCCGCCGGCCCGACCCGATCGGCGCGCTGCTCGGCACCGCGGCCATGGTGGGCCTGGTCTTCGGCACGATCCGGGTGTCCCAACACGGGTGGACGGCGGTGGGTCCGCTGGCCGGGTTCACGGTGGCGCTGGTCGCCGGTGTCGCCTTCGTCCTGTGGGAGCGCGCTCACCCGAGCCCGATGGTCGACTTCGAACTGCTGCGCAAACGACCGTTCATCGGGGCGAGCCTGAGCATCCTCCTCCTGATGTTCGGCCTGGCCGGCACCCTGTTCGTCCTCACCCAGCGACTCCAGTTCGCCCTCGGGTACGGCGCTTTGCAGGCGGGCCTGGCCGTGATGCCCGTCGCCTTCGCCGTGCTGCTGGGCACCCTGATGTGTTCGGCCCTGGTACGCAGGGTGGGCCCGGGCGGCAGCGTGGCCATCGGGCTGGGCGCGGGGGCCGTCGGCATCCTGATCGTGGGCACCGTCGGCAGTGGCTATCCGCCCGTGCTCGCCGGCCTGCTGCTCGCGGGCGTGGGCTTCGGCCTGGCGATGGGTCCGACCACGGACGTGGTGATGTCCCTGGTCCCGCCCGAGCGGTCGGGTGCCACCGGCTCCCTCGACATGACCATGCAGGAACTCGGGAATGCCCTGGGCGTCGCGGTCGTCGGTAGCGTCCTCGCCCACAGCTACGCCGACGAGGTGACCGCGGCCGGACTGCCGGACGCGGCCGGCCGGACCCTCGACAGCGCGCTCAGACTCGCCGAGCGGACCGGCGGCGGTGCCGGGGCCGAACTGGCGGCCGACGCCCGGGCGGCGTTCGACCAGGCCGCGGGCACGGGCCTGGTGGTGGCTGCCGTCGGGGTGGCGATCGGTGCGGTGGTCGCCGCGGTGTGGATGCCCCGGCGCAGTCGTACGACCGACGGCCCGAGCGGGGACGGGGACACGCCGATTCCGGTCGCCGGTGTGACGGAGCACGCCCTTTCAGCGGTGGTGGAACAGGGCTCCCGGCGGTAGTTCAGCGCGGGCGAGCACCACGGGGACGGGCTCGCATCCCGGGAGCCCGACACCCGTGCAGCGGCCCCCGGACCCGAACCGCTTCGCCGCGATCACACCGGTGAACTCGACACCGGTCTGCCGGGGCACCGTCG